>NZ_JBHWGA010000091.1:0-16509 GCF_042733315.1 Streptomyces sp. NPDC059718 | reverse complement strand
CTCCAGCCGGCGCCGGACGATCCGGAGCACCAGCACGCGGATCTGGCGCAGCCGGAGGAGGAAGAACCGGAGGACGAGTACGAGGAAGAGGAGGAGCCGGAGGAGGAAGAGCCCGAAGAAGAGGAAGGGGAGGAACCCGAGGACGAGCACGAAGCAGACGAGGAAGAACAACCTGAAGAGGAGCCGGGGGAGGAGGAAGAAGAGGAAGAGCCGGGAAAGCCCGCGCCCCGGCGTCGCCGTGCAGCCCGTGAGCTGGACGAGGACCACGATGGGGGTGCCCGGCGCGGTCGCGGACGTGAGCCCCGTCCCGAGAAGGCCGCTGCTCGCAAGGCAACTGCGACGGTTGCTCCCGCGAAGAAGACGGCGGCGAAGAAGACGGCGGCGAAGACCGCGGCTCCCGCGAAGAAGACGGCGGCGAAGAAGACATCAGCGGCGAGGAAGTCCGCGGCTCCGCCGAAGAAGACCGCAGCCAAGAAGACGACGGCCAAGAAGACGACGGCAAATAAGGCATCCCCACGGCGGCGGAGGTAGATCCATGGCCGACACGGCACCTGACACTGGAAGCGAGCAGGGCTCGGGACTTGACCAGCTGCGCGGCGCGTTCAAGGGCTTCCTGGGCGCCCAGGTGGAGCACCTTGCCGACAAGGCCGGCGACAAACTGGGTGACATCACCAGTGGACTCACGGGTGTGGCGGAGAACGGCGGTGTGCTCCCCAAGGCAGGTCTGCGGATGCTGCAAGGCGAGTCACCGGCCAAGGCTCTGATTGGCGAGAAGACGAAGAGCATCAAGGACAATGTCGTCGACAAGGTCAAGGGCGTATTCGGCGGCGGAGGTGGCAAGGGCCGCAAGTCCGGCACCCCCAAGGTCATGAACATCATCGAAGTGCTGGACGTGGGTGTGCCGCTGCGCTTCGCCTACGACCACTGGACTCAGTACGAGAAGTTCAGCAGCTTCACCAAGGGCGTCCGCAGTGCGTCACGGGGCAAGGAAGAGGACAGCGACTGGAAGGTCAAGGTGGGCCCGTCGACACGCGGGTGGAAGGCCACGACGCAGGAACAGGTGCCGGACGAGCGCATCGTGTGGACCTCGGAGGGCGCCAAGGGCACGACGCGGGGCTGTGTCAGCTTCCACGAACTGGCGCCCAGCCTCACTCGGATTGTGCTCGTGGTCGAGTACTACCCCTCCGGCTTCTTTGAGAAGACCGGAAACCTCTGGCGTGCCCAAGGACGGCGTCTGCGTCTGGACTTCAAGCACTTCCAGCGTTACGTGACCTTGACCGACGAGGAAGCGGACGGCTGGCGCGGCGAGATTCGCGACGGTGAGGTGGTCCGTACCCACGAGGAAGCCATCGAGGAAGAGGAACAGGACGCCGAAGAGGAAGGCTCGGAGGAGCCCGACGAGTACGAGGAGGAAGGCGAGTACCCCGAGGACGAAGAGAGCGACGAGGGCGAGGAAGAGGAAGAGGAAGGCGAGTACCCCGAGGACGAAGAGAGCGAGGAGGAGGACTACGAAGGCGAGGAAAACGAAGAGGGCGATGAGGAGGAGGACGAGGAAGGCGAGTCGGACCAAGAGCAGAAAGCGTGATCGCTGCTCCTAGCGGGCGAGGCAGTCACGGGCATTTTCTCGATCCTCGCGTGCCCCTGGATGATTCGTGCGCGGTTAGGGGCGTGGATTGAGGTGGGCAATCCTGGCGTTGAGCGCCGAAGCGAACCAGGACCACGCCGCGTAGGGCAAGAGCGCGGCGGCCGCGTGCAGGTCGCTGCGGGCTGCGCGGCGAATGAGGTGCAGGTTGCTGGCGTTCAAGAGTAGGGCCCCAGCCAATCCGGCACGTGGGCTGCGGGCGGCGAAGAACAGCCAGCTCCAAGTGGCGTTCAGTGAAAGGTTTACTGCCAGTGCGGTCGCTAGCCCCATCCGTTCCCGGGCGTCGGCCTGGCTCCAGGCTCGACCTCCAGACCAGGCGATGCTTGCGTACAGAGGTGTCCACGTGGCGCCGAAGGCCCACGGCGGTGGTTGCCAGGAAGGCTTGGACAGCCGCTGATACCACGTGCTGCGGGTGTCGGTTGCCGCAATGCCAATGGTGGCTGCGGCGGCTACCGTCGCGGCGGCGCCGGCATAGGGCCGCCACGCGACCCGGGTGTCTCCACCACGTTCGCTGATCAGTCTCACGTAACCGTTCTCTTTCCCCAAGCGGTCCGCGGAGGCACCGAGCGCCACGCCGGTACCCGCTCATAGCCGCCTACCTCGCTTTCCGCCTCTACGAACGGGCGACCTTGCGTCCACTTTCGTTGTCAGATCGCCGCCCTGTGACCGCTCGGGGTTTTGCCTGTGCGTCACGGGCGGGGATGCTCCAACTGTGTCGTCGTCTCCAGTGGGCGGGGGGCCGACTGCTGGAGTTACAGCCGAAGCCCGCGTCCTTCGCGCCCGACAGCGGAGACGGTCACGCAGCCCAATGAAACCGTTGGTCGGGGTCTCCGCCACCGTTGCTCCGCCGATCAGCCCAGGCCGCACCCTGCTGGGTCGTGCTAAGCGCATTGGTGGCAATACGCGGAAGGTCGGCCTGTTACGCAGGCGGTCACCAACGCGACCAGGTGGGGCCAGCGCGCTTGGATGGCCCGTTCGTACCACCCGGATGGCAAGCGACACCGCTGGGGGCCACGGTGGGAGGCATCGGCAGGGCCTGTCGACGTCCTGTGCCAATACCTGGGAGCTGAGCGATGTCCGAACGCAATACCGTGCTGCGCAGCTTGCACGACATAGGACTGGCCGCGTGGTTCGGCGGTTCGCTGATGGGCGCGGTCGGGCTGAACGGCGCGGCTCGGACCGAGGGTGGGACGTGGGAGTCCACCACCCGGATCGCTGCTTCCGGCTGGTCAAAGTGGACCCCGGTGAATGCCTCGGCGATCGGCGCCCACCTCGTCGGCAGCAGTGGTTTGCTTGCGGTCAATGCCGCCCGCGTCGTAGCCCAGCAGGGCGTCGCCGCCTCCACCCTGGCCAAAACCGTTCTGACCGGAGCGGCACTGGCTGCCACGGCCTACAGCCGCGTCCTGGGCAAGAAGCTGGAACTCGCCTCCTCCACTCGTTCCGAAGACGCGGAGAAGGCGGCCAAGCACCCGATCGAAACCGACAAGGCGCAGCGGCATCTGGCCATCATGCAGTGGGCGGTACCGGCCCTGACGGGAGGGCTGCTCATCCTCAACGCAGTCCACAACGAACAGCAGCGCCCCTCCCAGCAGGTCCAGGGCATGTGGCACAGGGCCCTATCGATCGCTCCTCACTTGCCCGCTACCCCGGACTGGCACCACCTGATGCACTCGTCAAGGTAGGCCTGCGCACGTCTCGCAAGCTGGATGCCGGTACGAGCCCGGAACCGGTGCCATCGATCAGCTGTCGCCCAGCAGGTTGGTGCATCCGGTGCCGCTGACGGTCTCATCCCCGGCGATCCCCCTGCAGATGCGAGCCGTAGGGACGAAGCCGATCCTGGAGAGAGGGGTGCCTTCTTACAGCGCGCCTCCCGTTGAACGGCAGGTTGCAGCTGGGGGTTGGAGCCACGGCAGGGCGCACGAAACGATCGATGAGATGGCTCTGACCAGCCTCACGAGCGTCCGCTGTCAACCGCACCCAACAGCCAGAATCGCAGCACGTGCAGCCCTGGAACACAGGCCCCCGCGCGGGCGAAGGAGAAAAGCATGACGGGCAACGACCAGCTCACGGCCAGGGACATCATGTCCGGCGGAGTCCAGTGTGTCGGCGCGCATCAGTCGCTCCAGGAAGCGGCAAGGATGATGCGCGACCTGAACGTCGGATGCCTGCCCATCTGCGGGGACGACAACAAACTCACGGGCCTGATCACCGACCGCGACATCGTCATCCAGTGCGACGCAGAGGGCATCGACCCCGCAACAGTCCAGGCGGGAACCCTTGCCGGTGACCTGCAATGGATCGACGCGAGCGCCGGTGCCGACGAGGCACTGCAGTTGATGGAACAGCATCAGATCAAGCGCCTGCCAGTCATCGACACCGAGCAGGGTCACCAACTGGTCGGCATGATCAGCGAAGCCGACCTCGCGCGCAACCTTACGGACACCCAGATCGCGGAATTCGTGACCCGGGTGTACGTCAACGCCTGATCCCGTGACGGGCTGCGACGCCTGCCCAGTGCACGCGTCGGGGAGGACATGGATGCACATGCAAGATGCGCCGTCTGCTCCGGCGGAGGCATCCTGAGCGTATGGAGCGGCATCGGGTGGTCGTGTATCCGCCGCCTTCTGAGGGTGGCGGTCGGCGCCTGTGCCTGGACTGCCAGGATCTCGGCATCGCGTACGACCTTCGGGACCTGATGGAGTTCCTGCGGCGTGCGGGCCCGATCCCGACTCGATCTATCTGGACGACGAGCTGTTCGACTGGCACAGCGCAGGCCCGACAATATGGTGAGTCCCCTGCCTGACCCGGTTGATGGGATCACTTGGGGCCGGGCAGGGGACCCTAAAGGGCGGCTACCCCCGCTCTGGCGGCTACACCGCCTCCGGCCAGTGGGGAAGCCGCACCGCCAGGTCGATGACCGACACCCACTCGGTTGCGGGGATCGCCCGCTCGAAAACGAATCATTCGTCGGGCCGACCGCCGCCGAAGACGGTTGCCGTCAGCACGCCGGCGGCAGCACTCGGCAGCATCCTCCCGCCCCAGGAGTGCCACCGGTGTGCCGCTGGCTCAGACACCACCACCGTGATCCGTACCGTGCAGTCGCGGTGGGAATCGGGGAGCGCAGCCGGATCCGGATTGGCGGTTACTGAGCTTTTCGGGTCGGCGTCGGGGTGACGGTGGGTGATCCCTGCGGTATGCCGGTTGTATGCGGTACGCGCAGGGAGGGGGCCTGACCGCTGAGGGGCGGGCCTTTCGTGAAGGGATCCGGCGGGAGGCCGGCGAGCGGTTCGCGCGGGGTGAGAAGACCTCGGTGATCGCGAAGGACTTACGGGTCAGTGAGCGGTCGGTGGAGCGGTGGCGTCGCGCCTGGCGTGAGGGCCTGACGGCGGGGCTGGCGTCCGTGGGTCCGGCGAAGTTGCCGAAACTGTCCGATGCGCAGTTCGCCACGCTGGAGGAGGAACTGGGCAGGGGGCCGGCCGCGCACGGCTGGGAGGACCAGCGGTGGACCCTGGCCCGGGTCCAGGCGGTCATCGTCCGGACGGACGTTTCGTGTCACCTGCTCGATCGCGGGAGTGTGGCGGCTGCTGCACCGGCACGGCTGGTCCTGGCAGAGCCCTGCCCGTCGTGCGATGGAGCGTGACGAGCATGCCGTGGAGCTGTGGAAGAAGGACGTGTGGCCGCAGGTGGAAGCACCGCGGCGGCGCTCGGGGCCTACATCGTCTTCGAGGACGAGGCCGGGTTCGCCATGACGCCGCCACACGCCCGCACGTGGGGCCGACGCGGCCACACGCCCGTGGTGAGGGTCCGAGGCCGGTCGCGGCGGCGGATCTCGATCGCTGCACTGGCCTGCTACAAGCCCGGCGAGAAGTCCCGCCTGATCTACCGTCCTCGCTTCCACATGCCCTGAAAGGGCGCCCGCAAGAGCTTCGCCTGGACCGATTACCGCGACCTCGCCGTCCGCGCTCACCTGCAGCTCGGCGCACCCATCGTTCTGGTCTGGGATAATTTGAACACTCAT
This sequence comes from Streptomyces sp. NPDC059718, assembly GCF_042733315.1. NCBI lineage: Bacteria > Bacillati > Actinomycetota > Actinomycetes > Kitasatosporales > Streptomycetaceae > Streptomyces > Streptomyces sp. NPDC059718. The sequence goes on along the minus strand of NZ_JBHWGA010000091.1, from coordinate 10,849 downwards.
CGAGCGGCCGGGATGCGCCAGTACGCCGCCGACCATGACTGGCTCACCGTCTTCCAACTCCCCAGTTACGCACCCGATCTCAACCCAGTGGAGGGGATCTGGTCGTTACTTCGGCGTGGAGCCCTGGCCAACGTCGCCTTCACCGATCCCGACCACCTCACCCGCGCCCTCAGACGGGGGCTCAGCCAGATCCAGCGCCGCCCCGACATCATCGACGGCTGCCTGACCGAGACCAGACTGACCATCACCCCGCCCACGACACCAACCCGAAAAGCTCAGTAGGTGGACGGTCTGCGGCGTCCGGCAGCTCAGCCGTACCTGATGGCCAGGTCGGCCGGATCTCCGCGTCCGCCAAGATCAGCGGCCATGACCCGGTCTGGTGAAGTGGAAAAGCAGCATGGCGGGACGCTGCTTCCAGCGGCGCGGAATGTGCGGTACGCGGAGGTGACGCGGCCGATTAGGGCATCGTGCTCCGTCGGCCTCGCGCGAAGAGCCCTCGCCCGGTCCGGCGGGGGCCTCCTCAGGCCCGAAATGCTTGTGGTGCAGGTCGAGCTCTCGGACGCACCGGACAGCATCGCGCCCAGTCGCGTGATCTTCAAGCGGAAGACGCATCCGAGTGACGAGCGACCCCGCCACAGGTCAGGGAAGCACGGAGGCGAGGCCGTATATCCATCATGCGCCCGCGCCCATGATCCCGGGAGGCCCTGATCGCTACCGCAGGCGACGAAAGCGCCCGCCAGCGAACATACGGCATGGTGAACGGCGAGGCGGCGGTCACAGTGCCAGGAGCCGTCGGCCCCGAGCTCGTAGTGTTCCGCAGGCATCCGCTAGTTGTATTGACCCGCAGCGTTGTTGACGCGGCTGATCGGTGGCTTGCCTCCGAGTGCGGTGTGGCAGCGGTGGTGGTTGTAGGTGTGGAGGAAGTCTGTCAGGGCTTCGGTCCGTTCGGTGTTGCTGGTGTAGGGCCGTAGGTAGGCCCATTCGTCGAGCAGGGTGCGGTTGAAGCGTTCGACCTTGCCGTTGGTCTGCGGCCGGTAGGCGCGGGTGAGCTTGCCGGCCGCGCCGAGGTCGGCGAGGGCCTGTTGCCAGGCGAAGCTCTTGCGGTAGGGCCAGGCGTTGTCGGTCAGTACTCGCTCGATGCGGGCGATGCCCGAGGCTGCGGAGAACGCCGCGGCGCGGCGTAGGAAGCCGGCGCAGGTGGCGGCCTTCTCGTCCGCGTGGATCTCGCTGTAGGCGAGGCGGCTGTGGTCGTCGATGGCGGAGTGGACGTAGTCGAAGCCCATGCTGCTGCGCCGGGCCCGGCCGGCCTGGCGGCCGAGGACTTTGTGGCCGCCGCCGTCGGGGATCCGGCCGAGTTTCTTGACGTCGATGTGGATCAGTTCGCCTGGGCGGTCGCGTTCGTAGCGGCGGATGACCTGGCCGGTGGGCCGGTCCAGGTGGGCCAGCCGGTTCAGGCCGTGGCGGGTGAGGATCCGGTGCACGGTGGAGGCGGGCAGGCCCAGGATCGGGCCGAGGCGTGCGGGGCCGAGTTTGCGGGCCTGACGAAGCCGGCAGACCCGGGCTTCGACGGCTGCCGGGGTTCGATGCGGTGTGGTGCGGGGCCGGCTGGAGCGGTCGGCAAGGCCTGCCTCGCCCTCGGCTCGCCAGCGACGGACCCATTTGTGAGCCGTCGCGCGGGAGATACCCATTTCGGCGGCCACATGCGCGACAGGGCGACCCGCGCAGACACGCTCGACCAGCAGCCGCCTGCCGTGCACGGTCAGCCGGGCATTACGGTGGGACACGAAGACCTCCGCGTGGTGCAGTCCTAGACAGCTCCACCACACCGGAGGTCTTCGCTTTGATCAAGCACGGACCGGTGTCAACAACGCTTGTGATCAATACAGCTAGTGCTTGTTCGCCGCCCGGATGCTCGCCTCCAGCGCCGCCATCAAATCCACCGCCGTCACCGGCTCCTCGGGCTCCTCCAGGCCCGCGCCGGTCATCTTCGCGGCCACCAACTGCTCCAGCGCCGCCGCGTAATCGTCGTGCAACTCGGCGATTTCCACCCCGGCAAGCTCCAGCTCCCGGTCCGTCACCGGGGCGAGGACAGGTCGTCCGGCTCACGGATTTCCTCCGGCCACAGCAGCGTGTGCAGCACGACCATGCCGTGCCGCGAACTCAGGACCGCCAGGCGCTCCCGGGTGTGCAAGGTGACCTTGGCGACGGCAACCGTGCCGTGCCGGGCCAGCGCCTCCACCAGGAGCGCGTATGGCCGCTGCCCCTGCTCGCCGGCGGCCCCGACCCAGTAGGGCTTGGCGTAGAGCACCGGGTCGACGTCGCGCTCATCAACGAAGCCGAGGACGTCGACGGTGCGCTTCGTGGGAAGGGGGAGCGCGGCCAGGTCCTCATCGAGGAGCACGACGGTGCGGCCGTCGGGGCGCTGCCAGCCGCGCGCGATCCGACTGCGGGACCTCCGCGTCTTCGCGCTCACAGACTCTTCGGTGCCTGATGCGGGCTCCGTCACTCGCGTGGACCTGGTGGAACCCGGTGCTGTGCTCCTCGGTCGCGGCGAAAAGCTGGACGGGGATCGTGACCAGGCCGAACGAGACATAGCCCGACCACAGTGCCCTCATACGGACACCATGCAAGCCGGGGCGGTTCGCCGCGCGGGCTGCTACTCCGCCCTGGTGACCCCAAGTGCTGGCTGTACTGCGAAGCCTGCATCAAATCACCGCAGGTCGGAGATCTCGCGGCATCTGCTCGCTCAACTACTGACTTTTGAGCGGTGATGTCGTGGGGGCTGACGGAGCTTGATCGTCGCGGTATGCCGGTTGCATGAGGTATCCGCAGGGTGGTGGGCTGACGCCTGAACGGCAGGCGTTTCGCGAGCGGATCCGGATGGAGGCTGCCGAGCGGTTTGCCGCGGGCGCCTCCAACGCGGAGGTCGCCAAGGACTTACGGGTCAGTGTGCGCTCGGTGCAGCGCTGGCGCCGGGCCTGGCTGGACGCCGGCGCCGTAGGACTGCGGTCGTCGGGGCCGGTGTCCCTGCCGAAGCTGAGCGACAGGCTGTTCGCGGTGCTCGAAGAGGAACTGGCCAAGGGGCCGGTCGCGCATGGCTGGCCGGACCAGACTTGGACGCTGTCGCGGATCAAGACGCTGATCGGGCGCCGGTTCCACAAGAGCCTCACGCTCTCCGGAATCGCCCTGATGCTGCGGCGCCATGGCTGGAGCCATCAGGTTCCGGCCCGGCGGGCGCTGGAGCGTGACGAGGACCGGGTGACGGGGTGGATCAAGGAGACGTGGCCGCAGGTGGAAGCACCGCGGCGGCGCTCGGGGCCTGGCTCGTCTTCGAAGACGAGGCCGGATTCTCGATGACGCCGCCGACCCGCCGCACCTGGTCCAGGCGAGGGCACACGCCCGTCATCCGCGTCCGCGGACGCTCCCAGCGCCGGTTCTCCGTCGCTGCGCTGGCCTGCTACAAGCCCGGAGAACGCTCCCGCCTGATCTACCGGCCCAAGCGGCACGAGGACCACAAACGTGGCGGCCGGCGCAGCTTCGCCTGGACCGACTACCGCGACCTGCTGATCACAGCGCACAGGCAGCTCGGCGGCCCGATCGTTCTCATCTGGGACAACCTGAACGTGCACAAGGACGCCCGGATGCGGGCCTTCATCGACAGCCAGGACTGGCTCACCGCCCACTACCTGCCGCCCTATGCACCCGACCTGAACCCGGTCGAGGGCATCTGGTCACTGCTGCGACGCAGCTGCCAGGCCAACACCGCTTTCGCCGACCCCGAGCACCTCATCCGCGCACTCCGCCGCGGCCTCCGAAAGCTCCAGTACCGCAGCAACCTCATCGACGGCTGCCTCACCGAAACCGGACTCACCCCGACGACACCACGCCTAAAACCTCAGTAGAGGACCTGGGTCCCGGCCCCATCAGAAACCCTCATGCGCCCGCGAGGCGATCCTGCCAAGGACGACCCCTGTCACCCTGGCGGTGCGTTGAGGGGAGTCGTTGCCAGGGCCTGGGCGACGCCGTACAGGTTCGCGGCCATGGCGCGACCCGTCGTGTGGGACCAGTCGTGGCCGCGTTCGTCGTCGAGGTAGTCGGGGCCGGCCCCGGGGCCGAGGTGCCAGTACGTCCAGGCCTGGCCCGGGATGGTGTACCCCAGGGCGGCCAGCGCCCCGGAGATCTCGCTGATGACGTGGTGTGCGCCGTCCTCGTTACCGGTCACCACCACGCCGGCCACCCGGTTGTAGGCGACCGGGCGGCCACGGTCGTCCGTCTCGGACAGCATGGCGTCCATGCGCTCCAGCACACGCTGGGCGATCGACGAGGGCCTTCCCAGCCATGTGGGGGAGGCCACGATGAGGATCTCCGAGGACAGCAACTTCTCGTGGATCGCGGGCCACGCGTCTCCGGCGCCTTCGTCGCTGGTCACGCCAGGCTTGATATCGAGGTCCACGGCGCGAACGCAGTCGATGTCCACGCCGTAGGCAGCGAGCTGGTCCGCCACCACCTTCGCCAGGGCGTAGGTATTGGACGGCTGCGGCGACCGTTTGAGGGTGCAGTTGATCATGAGTGCTTTCATGCGGCTCTACCTACCTCTGGTTAAAAGCTGCGTCCCGGAAAAGTGCCGGAGTCACTCTCCCGGCCAGCGCCGGCAACGAGCCGACGGGCCGACCATGGAACCGGCCCCGAACCGCGGCGGACATCGCCTCTGAGTGCCGGCTTGGGGCAGCTGTCCCGGGGTAGCCGAAGGGCGTCTTCGGGGCAGGACACCAGGGAGGGCGGGGCACATGACGACGTTAGACCGGGCGGACCGAACAGCTCCGCGAGTCACGGCGGACCACGCACGCAGTCGTGCGCTGGAAGACGCGACGAAAGTCGCGCCGGGTGACGCCCGGCAGTTATCGAAGGCGTTCTTCAGCCGGATGGACGTGCTCGAGGAGGGGACCGCCGAGTACCAGTACGTGAGGAACACGCTCATCGAGCTCAACCTCTCGCTGATGCGCTTCGTCGCCTCGAGGTTCAGCAGCCGCGGGGAGGAGATGGAGGACATCGTCCAGGTCGGGACGATCGGGCTGATCAAAGCCATCGACCGCTTCGACCTGACGCGCGGCGTCGAGTTCACCACTTTCGCCATACCCTGCATCCTCGGCGAGATCAGGCGCTACTTCCGCGACACCAGCTGGGCCGTCCACGTGCCACGCCGTCTGCAGGAGTTGCGGATCGAGTTGGCGAAAGCGGTCGACACGTTGACCCAGACACTCGGCCGGGACCACGGCCGCCGAACTCGCGGCGCACATGGGCGTGGGGGAGGGCGAAATACGCCAGGGCATCATCTCAGCCAACGGCTACACGGCGGGTTCCCTGGACCTCGCCCTCGACTCCGACGACGAGGAGAACGGGAGCTACGCGGACTGTTTCGGTGTCGTGGACCCCGCGTTGGACGAGGTGGTGAACCTCGTCGCTCTCCGGCCGCTCATTGCCAGGCTCAGTGACCGGGACCGGCTGCTGCTGCAGATGAGGTTCGGCCAGGAGCTGACGCAGGCCCAGATTGGCGCCACTCTCGGGGTTAGCCAGATGCACGTGTCCCGCCTGCTGGCCCGGGTCCTGGCTCGCCTGCGTAGCCGGCTCGACAACGCGGATGAATGAAAGAGGCTAGGCGCGCCGACCGGGCAGCCCGAGTACCGGAAGGGAATCTGTGCCGGTGACGTCCGGGTGTGCCGGCGATGGTTGGTGTGGCACCACGGGTACGTGCGGCTGCGGCGGCAGGCGCACACGGCCACGACGAAGCGGTCGGAACGCACGACGCGGCCGTGGTCCAGGATCACCTCGACGGGGCCCTCGATCAGGTCGGGCCGTCCGGGGTGATGGCCACGCGTCGGCGCTGGTTCACCGTTCACGTTCGGCACGGATCACCACCAGCTCTTCCTTCTCTTCCCCTGCGGCTATCAGCCCTTGGGCCTCCAGCCATGCCGACCGGTCGCGCAGCACAGGGCCGAAGGGGATGTACCGGCGCTCGGTGACCGCGGCCCGCAGTCCGGCGTGACGCAGCCGGCCCAGGGTGCGCTCGACACCGCAGAGAGCCGAGTGGACCAGGAGCAGGACTCCTCCCGGGGCGAGCAATGGCGGCGCGTCGGAGCAGATCCGGTCCAGCAGCGCCCGGCCGTCGGACCCCGCATCCCACGCCAGGGCGCGACCGCGGGTCGGGAGGCCCGCCTGCGGCGACGGGACGTACGGCGGATTGGCCGTGATCAGGCCGAAGCGCCGGCCCGTCACGGGTGAGCAGAGGTCGCCGCGCAGGACCTTGACGCGCAGGCCGTTGAGGCGGGCGTTGAGCCACGTGGTGCACACCGCGCTGACGGATGCGTCCACGGCGTCACCTGCGCGGCGCCGCGCTCGGCGGCGGTCAGGGCCAGCGCGCCGCTGCCCGTCCCCAGGTCGAGGACGTCGGCATTGTCGTCGAGACGCTCCCGTTTCAGCGCGTCTTCGAGGAGGAGCGTGTCGTCCTGGGGGTGGTACACCCCTGGTGGGCACAAAAGCCACATACGACACGACTACCCGCATGTCCGCGGTCAAACGGCGGGTCCACGAGCCAGGTCATTGCCATATGGGACTGCTGTCGAGGGAAGTGAGCACGTCGCGTGGGTAGCGGTGCACGGCGGCGGCGCCCGCCTCCTCCAGCTCGGCGCGGCCGATGCCACCGGAGAGAAGCGCCACGCAGGGCACTCCCACCTTCCCGGCGGCCTTGATGTCCCACACTGTGTCCCCCACGAAGACCGCCCGGTCCGCAGGTACGCCCGCCCGTTCCAGGGCCTGCGCGACCAGGTCGGGTGCCGGTTTGCTCGCGGAGACGTCGTCTTGGCTGGTGGCGTCTGCGATGACGTCGTCGGCGTCGAGGGCGGCCCGCATCACGGCGAGCTCCTTGCCGTCGGCCGATGTGGCCAGGACAACCCGGAAGCGGCGGGCCGCCAGCGCGCGCAGCAGGTCCGCGGCACCGTCCAGAGGGGCGAGCGCGGGGCCGTAAGCGCCGTACAGGGCCTTGTGGGCGTCGCTGATCGGGTCATCCTCGCTGCGGTCGCGCTCCTTGCTCAGCAGGCGTTCCAGGAGATGGTCGGATCCCATGCCGATGCAGCGGTGGATGTCCGCCATCGACACTGTGTGTCCGGCCTGCCGGAACGCCTCCCACCACGAGACCGTGTGGAGGTAGTTGCTGTCGACGAGGGTGCCGTCCATGTCGAAGAGCGCGGCGCGCTCTGCCACGTCCCCCATGATGACCGCTCCTTCCGCTCGGCTACCGGAGTGGTTCACGACAGGGCGGCTACCCGTCACCGCTGCGGATAGACGCACGCCGTCTGCCTGCGGCCGCAACCCCCTCCGCCAAGTTGCATACGGAGATGCGCGTCAGCACTCTGCGGCAGCAGCCAGCCGGATCACCTCGTGGCGCTGGGCGGTCGTCAGCCAGGGCAATGCGGTTGACGAAGCACTCAGCGGCCTCCCTGTCATCAGCCGGCCATGAACAACAGCGCCGGGGATCGTCGAGGCGGGAGCCCGGGCTTTCGCCGTCGCAGGTCAGGCAATGCCCGGAGCTCCCCGTGTGCACGTCTGTGCGTACTGACGTTGCCGTCGGTGGCGAGATCGTCGCGCATCGTGTCTGCTCAAAATGACCGGACTCGGAGGCCTGAGTCCGGGTAAGCGGTTACAGAGTATGACCGAAATCGTAGGAGATGATCCGTATGTCGCGTACACAACCCGGCATCGAGCAGCACCCCGATCTGCTGGAACTTCGTGCCGATTACGAGCGTGCGACCGCGACCAATCGCGGTCAGGCCATAGAGGCCATGGCTCTGCTCACGGGCTTCTATCTGGCCGCTTCACCGTGGATCGCGGGCTTCAACGCGCTGTTGGGCTTCAACGCGCTGTCGACGATCGCTGTCAACAACCTCATCGCCGGTATCGCGTATGCCCTGCTCATGGGCGGGGTTGGGCGAGGTTTCGAGCGCACTCACTCCAAGGCCTGGGCTGCGGCAATCATTGCCCTGTGGACGATCATTTCGCCCTGGTCCGTCGCGGGAGATGTCAGCACTTGGCGCACCATCACAAACAACGTGATCGTCGGGGTGATCGGCCTGGCGCTCGCGCTCGCTGCCGCAGCAACGCGTCCCGGGCATGCTCGCACCCAAGAGCACGACATGTCACACGCCCCTGGACCTATGAGGCATGGATGAACTGAACGGCCAGCGCGTCCGTTGGTCTGTCAACACGGCCAGGTTGATCGGCCTCGAACAGCACCTGCTCCTCTGACAGGGCCTGCCAACCCACCGGCTGCGCTGCTCACTGCACCTAGCGCGTCTCACCGGCTGCGGAGTCACCCGTCGCGCCGATGTCGCTGATGCCCCGGGGGCATGCGGGACTCGTTGGTCGTGAGCGAGCGCGAGGGCGTAGCGGCGCAGGCGCCCGGGGCTGGTGTCGAGATCGGTACCACGGGGTTCGGTGAGCGCGGGTCAGTGGCCGGCGAAGATCAGCAGGAGCGGTACCGGGACGCAGACTGCCGCAGCGACCAAGGCGACCGCCACAACCCGCCGCAGGAGCCGCCTCCGCAACGCACTGTAGCGTCGGTTGTACTCACTGCTTAGCTCGCGCTCGCGCTCCGAGATGAGTGTCACCGCCGCACAGGTCTGGTCGAGGCGGTCGGCGACGTACAACCGGAGCACTTCTCTACGTTGCGCGGTAGTCAGCCAGGGCATGCGGTCGGCAAAAGTCTCGGCCGCGGCTTTGGCGTCGCTGATCGCGGCGTGCCACGACAGAAAATTCTCACATTGGGCGATGCCCGAAACGACCGTCGGACCGCCGTCCGCACCAGAGAGGCCGCGCCACTTCATGTCTGATCGCTCTCGCCGAGCGGCTTGGCCACTCCCATGCCGGGTTCGATGACGTCGCGGCGGCCGGCGTTCTGTTCCTGGTCGAGAGCGGCGACGTCGGGGTGGTGCAGGTCGAAGGCGGGGGATTCGGAGCGGATCTTCGGCAGAGTGAGGAAGTTGTGGCGTGGTGGCGGGCACGAGGTGGCCCATTCCAGGGACCTGCCGAAGCCCCACGGGTCGTCCACCTCGACCGGGCGGCCGTAGCGGGCGGACTTCCACACGTTGAACAGGAACGGCAGGGTCGACAGGCCCAGCAAGAAGGCGGCGATGGAGGAGATGGTGTTCAGGGTGGTGAAGCCGTCGGCGGCCAGGTAGTCGGCGTACCGGCGGGGCATGCCCTCTGCGCCGAGCCAGTGCTGCACCAGGAAGGTGCCGTGGAAGCCGATGAACAGTGTCCAGAAGTGGATCTTGCCGAGGCGTTCGTCGAGCATTTTCCCGGTGAACTTGGGCCACCAGAAGTGGAAGCCGGCGAACATGGCGAAGACCACGGTGCCGAAGACCACGTAGTGGAAGTGAGCGACCACGAAGTAGGAGTCCGTGACGTGGAAGTCCAGGGGCGGGGAAGCGAGGATGACGCCGGTCAGGCCGCCGAACAGGAACGTGACCAAGAAGCCGATCGACCACAGCATGGGAGTTTCGAAGCTGAGGCTGCCCTTCCACATGGTGCCGATCCAGTTGAAGAACTTCACCCCGGTCGGCACGGCGATCAGGTAGGTCATGAACGCGAAGAACGGCAGCAGGACGGCGCCGGTGGCGAACATGTGGTGCGCCCAGACGGTTGCCGACAGGCCGGCGATGGAGATGGTCGCCGCAATCAGGCTCACGTAACCGAATACGGGCTTGCGGGAGAAGACCGGGATGACCTCGGTGACGATGCCGAAGAACGGCAGCGCGATGATGTACACCTCCGGGTGGCCGAAGAACCAGAACAGGTGCTGCCACAGCAGCGGCCCACCGTTTTCCGGGTCGTAGACGTGCGCGCCGAACTTGCGGTCCGCGTAGAGAACGAGCAGGGCGGCGGCCAGTACTGGGAACGCGAACAGCACCAGCACTGAGGTCAGCAGGATGTTCCAGGTGAAGATCGGCATCCGGAACATCGTCATGCCGGGGCAGCGCATGCAGATGATCGTGGTGATGAAGTTGACCGCGCCGAGGATGGTGCCGAATCCGGACATCGCCAGACCCAGCACCCACATGTTGCCCCCCGCATACGGGGTGTGTTCGCCGCCGGACAGCGGGGTGTAGGCCGTCCAGCCGAAGTCCGCGGCACCCTGAGTGGTGAAGAAGCCGGCCACGGCGATCAACGACCCGAACAGGAACAGCCAGTACGACAACATGTTCAGTCGGGGGAAGGCCACATCGGGGGAGCCGATCTGCAGCGGCATGATGGCGTTGGCGAACCCGGCGAACAGCGGCGTTGCGAACATCAGCAGCATCATCGTGCCGTGCATGGTGAACGCCTGGTTGTACTGCTCGTTCGACATGATCTGGATACCTGGCCGGGCCAGCTCCGCCCGCATCAGCAACGCCAGCACGCCGGCGATGAGGAAGAACCCAAAGCCGCTGGCCAGATAGAGCGACCCGATCTTCTTGTGGTCCGTCGTGGTGAGCCAGTCGACGATCACCGCCCCGGGACGGCGCCGCACCAGCGCCGCCTGCTCCTCGATCGATGTCACCTGCAACGACATGGATTCTCCGCCCTCGCTGTCGGCGCTCGCTCGAAGCCCTATGCGCGTTCGCGCGAAAGTCTGCGGCTGTGCAATCCACTTTGATAGCGGCCCTGGCCTCTGGGCGTTCCGAATTGGGCCGTAAGTGGGTGTGGCGGTCAATCATCCGCCGGTCTGGTTTCTGATATCTCATGTGGGCGGCCTTGTCCGGTGGTGGCCGGCCGGCGGGGGGGCCCCCGCCGCACGGGGGGGGGCCCCCCCCCCCCC
>NZ_JBHWGA010000090.1:0-17158 GCF_042733315.1 Streptomyces sp. NPDC059718 | reverse complement strand
TTTTTTAAATACCCCTGTACAACCGCGCGGTGCGGCCCCCCCCCGCCCACCCCCGCTCCGCCCGGGGGGCGGGCGCCCCCCCCCCCCCACCCTCCGGGGGGGGGGGGGCGGGGCGGCCCCCGCCACCCCTGTCAGGTGGCGGCCTAGAAGAAGCCGAGCTTCTTCGGGGAGTAGCTGACCAGCAGGTTCTTGGTCTGCTGGTAGTGGTCGAGCATCATCTTGTGCGTCTCGCGGCCGATGCCCGACTGCTTGTAGCCGCCGAAGGCGGCGTGCGCCGGGTAGGCGTGGTAGCAGTTGGTCCACACCCGGCCCGCCTGGATCGCGCGGCCGGCGCGGTAGGCGGTGCTGCCGTCGCGGGTCCACACGCCGGCGCCGAGGCCGTAGAGGGTGTCGTTGGCGGTGGCGATGGCGTCGTCGAAGTCGCCGAAGGAGGTGACGGCGACGACGGGGCCGAAGATCTCCTCCTGGAAGACGCGCATGCGGTTGTCGCCCTCGAGGATGGTCGGCCGGACGTAGTAGCCGCCGGCCAGTTCGCCGCCCAGTTCGGCGCGTTCGCCGCCGGTGAGGACCTTGGCGCCTTCCTGCTGGCCGATGTCGAAGTAGGAGAGGATCTTCTCCAGCTGGTCGTTGGAGGCCTGGGCGCCGATCATGGTGGAGATGTCCAGCGGGTGGCCCTGGACGATCTTCTCGGTGCGGGTGACGGCCGCCTCGAGGAAGGCGTTGTAGTGGCCGCCCTGGATCAGCGCGCGGGACGGGCAGGTGCAGACCTCGCCCTGGTTGAGGGCGAACATCGTGAAGCCCTCGAGCGCCTTGTCGTAGAAGTCGTCGTCGGCGCTGGAGACGTCGTCGAAGAAGATGTTGGGGCTCTTGCCGCCCAGCTCCAGGGTGACGGGCCTCAGGTTCTGCGAGGCGTACTGCATGATGAGCCGGCCGGTGGTCGTCTCGCCGGTGAAGGCGACCTTGGCGACGCGCGGGCTGGAGGCGAGCGGCTTGCCGGCCTCGACGCCGAAGCCGTTGACGATGTTGACCACGCCGGGCGGCAGCAGGTCGGCGATCAGGCTCATCCAGAAGTGGATGGAGGCCGGGGTCTGTTCGGCCGGCTTGATGACGACGGCGTTGCCCGCGGCGAGGGCCGGGGCGAGCTTCCACGTCGCCATCAGGATCGGGAAGTTCCAGGGGATGATCTGCGCGACGACGCCCAGGGGCTCGTGGAAGTGGTACGCGACGGTGTCGTCGTCGATCTCGGCGAGGCTGCCCTCCTGGGCGCGGATGGCGCCCGCGAAGTAGCGGAAGTGGTCGATGGCCAGCGGGATGTCCGCGGCGAGGGTCTCCCGGACCGGCTTGCCGTTCTCCCAGCTCTCGGCGACCGCCAGTTCCTCCAGGTGCGCCTCCATGCGGTCCGCGATCCTGTTGAGGATGTTGGCGCGCTCGGTCACCGACGTACGGCCCCACGCCGGCGCGGCCGCGTGGGCGGCGTCCAGGGCCCGCTCGACGTCCTCGGCGGTGCCGCGGGCGACCTCGGTGAAGGTCTCGCCGGTGACCGGGGTCGGGTTCTCGAAGTACTCGCCGCGGGCGGGCGGCACGTACTCGCCGCCGATCCAGTGGTCGTAGCGGGGCTGGTACTTCATGATCGCGTCGTCGGAGCCGGGGTTGGCGTACCGGGTCATGGGGCGGCCTCCCATTGCGAGCCGCCCGCTCCGTTGCGGACGGCGTTCGACGCGACCGTAGGACACGCAAGGTTGCAACAGGGTTGCGGCGGAGCGCAGTCGCGGAACTACACTCGGCAGCACCCCACCCGGTGCCGCCGGGCACCGGTCCGTGCCTACTTCCGGGGACGGCCATGACTGTCTCGTACGCGGCGTCCTACGCGGCCTGGCCGCCGGGAACCGATCCGGACCTCCTGCGGAGGGATGTGGCGCGCGCCCACGAGGAGTTCCTGACGACGGGTCGCCCACCGCGGCCGGTGCGCGACGTCGTCCGCGACTCCTGGCAGCGCTCGCTCAGCCGCGGCGTGGACCCGGAGGCCGACGGCCCCCGCTCCCCCGGGCTCGGCGCCGCGGAGCTGCGGGACTACCGGCGGCAGCACCCGATGGCGGCCGTGCTGCCCGTCGTGCGCAGCCTGCTCGTCGAACCGGCGCAGGACAGCGCCCAGTTGGTGGCGGTCGGCGACGAGCACGCCCGGTTGCTGTGGGTCGAGGGCACCCCGGGGCTGGCGGCGCGGGCCGAACGGATCGGCTTCGTCGAGGGCGCGGAGTGGGCCGAGGACGCGGCCGGCACCAACGCACCCGGCACCGCGGTCGCGCTCGGGCGGCCCCTGCAGATCTACGCGGGCGAGCACTTCATCCGTCCGGTGCACCCGTGGAGCTGCTCGGCGGCCCCGGTCCGCGACCCGGACACCGGCGCGGTCATCGGCGTCATCGACCTGACCGGCGGCGACCACATCGCGGCGCCGCACGCCCTGGCCCTGGTGCGGGCCACCGTGGCGGCGGCGGAGGCCGAACTGCGGCTGCTGCGGCTGCGCGGCGTGCTGCCGGCCACCACCCCGGGATCGGCACCGGCCGCGGGGACCGCGACGGCCCGGCTGGAGGTGCTGGCTCGCGACCGGGCACTGCTGAGCTCCCCGTACGGCACGGTCGAACTGAGCCCGCGCCATTCGGAGATCGTCTTCCTGCTGGCCCGGCATCCGCGGGGGCTGGGCGCCGACGCGCTGGCGGTCCGGCTGCACGAGCACGAATCGGCCCGGGTCACCATGCGGGCCGAGATGTCGCGGCTGCGCCGGCTGCTCGGCCCGCATGTGCTGGGCTCGCGCCCGTACCGGCTGCTGCTGCCGGCCACCACGGACGCGGACGAGGTCCGGGCCCTCCTCGCGCGCGGCGCCCACCGCCGGGCCCTGGCCCGCTACCCCGGGGCGCTGCTGCCCGGCTCGGACGCCCCGGCCATCGTCGACGCGCGCGAGGAACTCCACTGCGGGCTGCGCCGCGCCCTGCGCGACCGGGGCGACGCGAGGCTGCTGCTCGACTGGCTGGACCGGCCCGGCAACCACGAGGACGTCGACCTGCTGCAGGCGGCGCTGCGCGCCCTGCCCCGCGAGTCGCCGCGGCGTCCGGTGCTGCGGGCACTGCTCGACCGTGCCCGGCCGTGACCTGCCGGGGCACACTGGTGGGGTGGATGATCCGAACATCGCGCACGTGAGCGCCGCGTCCCGGCTGGCCGACCCGGCCGAGGGCATCGGCATGGACGAACTGGGCCTGGCGGCCCGCAACCACGCACTGCCCCTGGAGGCCCTGCGCTACGACGTCACGCCGCCCGGCCTGCACTACGTACTGGTCCACTTCGACATCCCGCCGGCCGACGCCAGGACCTGGCGGCTCACCGTCGGCGGCAGGGTCCGCACCCCGCTGGAACTGTCCGTGGACGACCTGCGCCGGTATCCGGCCGTCACGCACCGGGTCACCATGGAGTGCGCCGGCAACGGCCGTGCCGGGCTGACCCCGCGCCCGGTCAGCCAGCCCTGGCTGAACGAGGCGGTGGGGACGGCCGACTGGACGGGCGTGCCGCTGCGCACGCTGCTGCGGGAGGCGGGCGTGGAACCCGGCGCCGTCGAGGCGGTCTTCACCGGCGCCGACCACGGTGTGGAGCGCGGGGTCGAACAGGACTACCAGCGCTCGCTCACGGTCGCCGCCGCGACCGCCGAGGACCCCGAGGTCCTGGTGGCGTACGCCATGAACGGCGCGCCCCTGCCGCCGCAGCACGGCCACCCCGTCCGCCTGGTCGTCCCCGGCTGGTACGGCATGGCGCACGTGAAGTGGCTGCACGACATCACCCTCACGGACACCCCGTTCACCGGCTTCCAGCAGGCCGTGGCGTACCGCTTCCGGCAGGAGCCCGACGAGCCCGGCGAGCCGGTGACCCGCATCGCGCCGCGCGCCCTCATGGTGCCGCCCGGCTTCCCCGACTTCATGACGCGCACCCGAGTCGTCCGGCCGGGCCCGCAGCGCCTGGAGGGCCGGGCGTGGTCCGGACGCGCGCCAATCGTCGGCGTCGAGACGAGCACGGACGGCGGCCACACCTGGCAGGCGGCCGCACTCGGCGACGAGGACCACCCCTGGGCCTGGCGGCACTGGCACACCACCTGGGACGCGACGCCCGGTCAGCACGTGCTCAGCGTCCGCGCCACCGACGCGGAGGGCCACACCCAGCCGCTGGAACAGCCCTGGAACCGCGGCGGCTTCGCGAACAACCTCGTCCAGCGCGTACCGGTGCTGTGCCTGGAGGCCGGCGCCTGAGGCCCACGAAGCGCAAGGTCACCCGTCGAAGGCGAGCCAGTCGACGCCGTCGTGGGGCAGGGGGCACAGGGCACCGCGGTCGGTGGCCCCGGCCCAAACGTCGTACTCGTTCTCCCTCCACCCTCGCGAGACGCTCAGGACGAGCCCGGGTGCCACGTGGAAACGCCTGGCAGCCCGGGGCTCGAAGGGCCGGAGGGGAACCGGACGCAGTTCCCGGGTGAGCGGCTCGACCTGTGCTCCGGTGATGCCGTGCGCCATCGCCACGTAGTCGGCGCCCATCGCTGCCTCGTAGAGCGCGAACTGGAGGAGGAAGCCGCCGAGTGGTTCGCGTTCGGCGACCGGCGGTTCGTCGTGCACCCTGTGCCAGACGGTGGGGTCGTCCTCGGACTCGCCGGGCGTCCACAGCGTGGACCAGTGGAACCCTCCCTGGTTCTCGACGCCGATGACGCGCATGTCGCCGCAGCGGTCGGTCTCACGACGGGGGTCCTCGACGATGCGGTTCTGGACGCCCAGGACTCCGGGGCGCCGTACGGCCAGCCGGTAGAGCTGCGCGAGCGCGGTGGGCAGGTCGGTGGAGCCGCCCGGCACGAACGGCGGCTTCGCGGCGCCGTCGGTGGCCGGGTACCAGCCCGTGACGAACCGCTCCAGCGCGAGGGCACGGTCGCCGTTCACGTCGTCCAGCCACTCCAGGCCGGGGCGGGCCGCGACGGGGCGCAGCGGGCGGACCCGGTCGAGCAGCGCCCTGTTGAGGGACGTCTGCAGCCGTACTGTGCAGTCGTCGAGTTCGTACGCGGTGCCGCCGGGCGGGAGGTGCGAACCGATCACTTCGGCGTGGCCCGTGCCGAGGTGGAGCAAGCCCCCGTCCACGCGGACGAGCAGATGGAATCCGGGCGGCTCCCAGAGCCGCTCCAGCACCGGAGCCGGCGCGGGGCCGAGCAGACGGATCTCCTGCGCGTTCCACACACCGCTGCGCCCCGGTACGTCCCCCGCGTCCACGATGATCAGCGTCCCGGCCGAGCCTATGGTCATCGTCGCGCCGCCGACCGGAAGGTCCTCGGCGCCGGAGGTGGCGCCGACCAGCGCCCGTGCCTGACCGTCGTCGAGTACGTCCGCAAGGGCGGGACCCGGGTTCTCGTCAGCCATGCGCCATGGTCCCAGACGGTCACGGCCGGGCCGTTCCTGGGGGCGGCAGGGCCAGGCACGGGGGCGGGGGGCGAACTAGCGTGGGGCGCATGGACGGCTCGAATGTGATCGGTGATTTCCTGCGGGCCCGGCGGGAACTCGTCCGGCCCGAGGACGTCGGCCTGGGCGGCGGTGGGCTGCGGCGCGTGCCGGGGCTTCGGCGCGAGGAGGTCGCGATGCTCGCGGGCATCAGCTCGGACTACTACCTCCGGCTGGAGCAGGGGCGGGACCGCAATCCGTCCGTGCAGGTCCTGGAGTCGCTCGCGGGTGTGCTGCGGCTGGACGCCGACGCGACGGCCTACCTGATCGGGCTGGTCGGACCCAAGCCGCGCAGGACCAGGCGCCCCGCCCAGGAGAAGGTGCCGGGGCACATCCTGCAGTTGCTCGGGCAGTTGCCGATGCCGGCGCTCGTGCAGGGGAAGTACCTCGACGTCCTTGCCGCGAACGCCCTGGCGCGGGCGCTGTCGCCGAACAACGTGCCCGGGGTGAACCGGCTCCGCGCGGCGTTCCTGGACCCGGAGGAGCGGGAGCTGCACCGGGACTGGCAGACCGCCACGGTGAACGCGGTCGCGAGTCTGCGCGCGGTGGCCGGGCCCGATCCCGACGACCCCCGGCTGGCCGCGCTCGTGGGCGAGCTTTCGCTGAAGAGCGACCGTTTCCGGAAGCTGTGGGCGCGCCACGACGTGCACCGGCGCGAGGGGGCGCTCGCCCGGATGCGGCACCCGCAGGTCGGCGACATGGACCTGTACCGGGAGAAGCTGAGCGTCAACGGCGCCGAGGGCCAGGTCCTGGTGATCTACCACGCCGAGCCGGGATCGGAGGCGGCGCGCTCGCTGGCCCTGCTCGGGTCGCTGGCCGCCGGCACCGCCGACGAGATCGTCCGCCCCGCGGCCCCCGCCCGGGCGGGCGAGGACCGGGAGCGGACCGACCGGGGTTAGGCCCGGGCTCCTGGCGCGCGGACCAGCAGGAACAGGGTGCGGCGGCGGTGGGTGAAGCCGATCGACTCGTAGAGCCGTACCGCGTTGGTGTTGCTCGCGGCGGCGTGCAGCAGCGGGGTGTCCCCGCGTTCCTTGATGCCTGCGGCGACGGCGCTCATCAGGCGGGTCGCCAGGCCGCGGCCGCGGTGGTCGGGGTCGGTGCAGACGGCGCTGATCTCCGTCCAGCCGGGCGGCTGGATGCGCTCCCCGGCCATGGCGACCAGCCGGCCGTCCTCCCGGATGCCCAGGTACGTGCCGAGTTCGAGGGTCTTCGGCAGGAAGGGGCCGGGCCGCGTGCGGGCGATCAGGTCCATGACGTCGTCGACGTCGGCGGGGCCCAGCCGTACGGCCTCCGGTGCGTGCTCGGCGTGGAGCGCGGTGTCGACCATCTGCATGCCCTCGCCGCCCTCCACGACCTCCCAGCCCTCGGGGATCACCGGTGAGCCGGTGACCAGGGCGGTGCCGCCGGGGCCGAGCAACTCGGCCAGGTCGTCCCAGGCGGCGGGGTCGGCCGGGTCGGCGAGGCCCGCGAAGACGGACACGTCGGACCGGTAACGGGCGGCACGGCCGCGGACCTCGGCGAAGCGGGCGTGCGGGCCGGTGAGGGCGCCCCACACGGGGTTGTCCAGGACGGGTGCGGCGTCGGCCCGGGCGGGCTCGCCGTCGGACTCCGCGGGGTGGGCGTGATCAACGGTGGTGGACATGGGTGGTGCTGGTCTCCGTCCATCGAGGGTCCGGCGGCTGTCGGGTGGGTCAACACCGTCCTGCCCGCCCGCAATCCCGGCCGGGGCCGGGGATCCTCACCCTAGGCGGTGGAGATCGTGGGGCACCGCCCGCCCCGGGGCGGGCGGGGGCCGCCCCCTCGGCCGGGTTGCGCGGCACGATGGGCGTAATACGGTGGCCGGAAGGCAGGGGGGCTCGCGCTACGAGGGAGATGGCGCATGGCCACACTGGTCGCCGTCAGCGTCGGTATGCCCAAGAACGTGCCCTGGCAGGGCCGGACGACGTACACGGGCGTCTGGAAGGAGCCGGTCTCCGGGCCGCGCATGGTCCGGCGGCTCAACATCGACGGCGACGGGCAGGGCGACCTCGGCGGGCACGGCGGCGAGCAGCGGGCGGTGCTGGTGTACCAGCTGGACTCCTACCGCCACTGGCAGAAGGAGCTCGGGCGGGACGACCTCACCTTCGGCAACTTCGGCGAGAACTTCACCGTGGACGGGCTGCCCGACGACGAGGTGTGCATCGGGGACCGGTACCGCATCGGCGGCGCGGTCTTCGAGGTCACGCAGCCGCGCGTGACCTGCTACCGGGTCGGGATGCGCATGGCGGAGCCCAGGATGGCCGCCCTGCTGGTGGCCCACCGGCGCCCCGGCTTCTACTTGCGGGTGCTGGAGGAGGGCGAGGTCACCGCGGGCGACGACATCGTCAAGCTCGGGACCGGGCCGGAGGCGATGACCGTCGCCGACATCGACGCGCTGCTGTACCTGCCCGGGCATCCCCGGGACCAGGTCGAGCGTGCCCTGCGCATCCCAGCGCTGAGCCCGGGGTGGCAGGCGTCGATGCGGGCGCTGCTCGACGCCCCGGCGGGGGACGGGGGCGGCGCGGCGGGCAACCCCGGGCTGACCGGCACGGCGGCCCCTCCCCCGGCGTGGCCGGGCTTCCGCCCGCTGCGGGTGGCCCGGGTCCGGGACGAGAGCAGCAGCATCTTCTCGCTGACGCTGGCCGCGCAGGACGGCAGTCCGCTGCCGGCCGGGATGCCGGGCCAGTTCCTCACCGTCCGGATGCGGCCGGACCCCGACGGACCGCCGCTGATCCGCACGTACTCCCTGTCGGGGCGGCCCGGCGCGGCCGAGTACCGGATCAGCGTCAAGCAGGAGCCGCACGGCGCGGGCAGCGGCTTCCTGCGGCGGCACGTGCGGGAGGGCGACCTGCTGGACGTCGCCGCGCCGCGCGGCACGTTCGTCCTCGGGAAGGGCGACACGCCGGTGGTGCTGCTGTCCGCGGGGGTGGGCGCCACGCCGGTGATGGCGATGCTGTACGCGCTGGCCGACGCGTGCGGCCGGCGCGAGGTGTGGTGGCTGCACGTGGCACGCGACGGCGAGAGCCATCCGTTCGCCGCGGAGTCCCGGGCCCTGGTGGGGAGGATGGCGGGCGCGCACGCCTACATCGCGTACAGCAGGCCGCGCGAGAGCGACCGTGCGGGCGCCGACTACACCGGGGCGGGCCGGCTCGACACGGCGCGGATCGCCGCGCTGGAGCTGCCGCCGGACGCGGACGCCTACATCTGCGGACCGCAGGGCTTCATGGACGACATGGCGGGGGCGCTGGCGGCGGGGGGACTGGCCGCGGACCATATCCACCGGGAGACCTTCGGCGCGCTGTCCTCGATCAACCCCGGCGTGGTCGACGCGACGGCCCACACCCCGCACCCGCCCGCCGCCCCGCCCGGCGAGCCGACGGGACCGTCGGTGTCCTTCGCCCGCAGCGGCCTGAGCGTGCCGTGGCACCCTGCGTACGGCACGCTCCTCGAACTCGCGGAGGCGTGCGACGTGCCGACCCGCTGGTCGTGCCGCACCGGGGTCTGCCACACCTGCGAGACCCAGGTCCTGACGGGCGGTGTCGCGTACGCGCCGGAGCCCGTCGACGAACCCGCCGAGGGCAACGCCCTCATCTGCTGCTCTCAGCCGCGCACGGACCTGGTGCTCGACCTGTAGGACGCCCCGCCCCGCAGCCGGGTCTGGAACTCTCCCCCGACCACCTCGGACTGCTCGCCGGGTACGCCGAGCTCTGCCTCGCCGCCGACGCGTTCGAACATCCGGGCCGGGCCGCCCGCGCGCAGACCCTGCTCGAACGGCTCGAGCGCCTCGAGCGCCTCGCGCCCGGCACCCCGGAGACCGGGCGCGCCCAGGCCGCGCTGCGGTGGTCGAAGCGCTCGTGGTGGGAGGACGTCCGCATGCAGGCGGCGGCCGCCCGGTTGGAGCAGGGCAGCACCCAGGCGCAGAGCGACGACGTCGCGTACGCCCTGCGCGACAGCACGGCGGAGGAGGCCCGGCACCGCGCCGAGGCATGGTCGCGGGACCGGCCGGAGGACCACCGGGCCGCCGTGCCGGCGGCCACGCTCGCCGAACTGTCCGGCCCGGGGAAGGCGCCCCTGCGACTGCTCGCCCGCCACCGGGCGCCTGCCTGGGCGGCCGCAGCCGTCCTCGCCTACGGCACGAACGCTCTGCTGCGCTACACGGACCTCGTCCACGGACTGGTCGTGTGGGGCTGGGCGTGGCTCCTGCCGGTCTTCGTCCTCGACCGCAGGCTCTCCGCAGCGCGCCGCCGCGCCCAGGAGCACGTGGTGGCCCGGATGGAGACGCGCCTGACCCGCGCCGCGCCCGCCCCCGGCGACTGAGGCCTCCCCCGGCTGCGGGCCGCGGGCCGCGCGAGGTCCTGGACCCGCCGGGCAGACCCCCCGCGGTCAACCGCGGGTCGCGGGCTGGGGGAGGTCCTGGTCCTGCAGGGCCATGAGCTGGTCCGCGGTCGGGTCGTCCAGCTCGGCGACGCGCTGCGCCTGCCGTTCGGTCATCTCCTGGAACATCTGGCGCGCGGAACGGCCGTTGCCGAAGCCCTCGCCGCGCGGGAGGAGCTCGAAGAGACGGGTGAGCTCCTCGCGGGCGGCGGGGGTGAGTTCGTACTGGTGCTCCGCGGCCTGGTACTCGACGATCGAGACCAGTTCGTCCGCGGCGTAGTCCTCGAAGAGGAGCGTGCGGCCGAATCGGGAGGACAGGCCCGGGTTGGAGCTGATGAAGCGGTCCATGTCGCCGGGGTAGCCGGCGGCGATGACGACGACGTCGTCGCGGTGGTCCTCCATGAGCTTGACCAGGGTGGCGACGGCCTCCGTGCCGAAGTCGTTACCGGCCCCGACCGGGGCAAGGGTGTAGGCCTCGTCGATGAAGAGCACGCCGCCCAGCGCGCGGTTGAAGGCGGCGGTGGTCTTGGGGCCGGTGTGGCCGACGTACTCGCCGACCAGGGCCGTACGGTCGACCTCCACGAGGTGGCCCTCGCGCAGCAGTCCGAGGGCCTTCAGGAGCCTGCCGTAGAGGCGGGCCACGGTGGTCTTGCCGGTGCCGGGGTTGCCCGCGAAGATCAGGTGCCGGCTGAGCGGCGGGGCGGGCAGCCCGGCCTCCTCGCGGCGCCGGACCGTCTGCATCAGCTTCACCAGCGAGCCGACGTCGCGCTTGACGCGGTCGAGGCCGACGAGGGCGTTCAGCTCGCCCAGCAGGTCCTCCAGCGTCTCCTCGGGCTCTTCCTCGTCGGCGGCGGCGGCCGGCGGGCGCGTCCCAGCCGGCGGGGCGCCGGGTACGCCAGGGGCGGCGGGCACCGCCGGGGCGGCCGCGGGTTCCCCGAACGTCAGCGGGACGCCGTCCGCGGTGCAGTCGTCGAGCTGCGGGGCCGCGCCCTCGTCCGTGCCGAGCGCGTCCGCGCAGTCGCGGATCCGGCAGTGCCGGAGGACGGGATCCGCCCCCGCGCCCACGTGGAGCGCGGGGAAGCCGGAGCCGGACACGTCGAGGGAGGTGAAGGTCCCGCCCGCGCCCTCGGCGAGGAAGACGCCGTTCTTGGCGGGCCGGTCGATGCGCAGGTCCGCGACCGTGGGCCGGGCCCCGGTCCACACGACGACGCCGGAGCCCGCGCTGCCCTCCACCGAGCCGCCGTTGACGGTGGCCTGGGCGCCCTCGTCGACGACGACGCCCGCCGCGCCCGCCCCGGTGACCCGTATGCCGGTCAGGACCGCGGTACCGCCGGTCGCTACCCGCACCCCGATGTCCTTGGTACCGGTGACCGTGGTGTGCTCGACCCTGCTCTCGGAGGCCGAGCCGAGGCCGATGCCCGTCGCGACGTCGTCGATGCGGCAGCCGGTGACCGTCGCCACGGCCTGCTCGTCCACGGCGACGCCGGTCATGGCCACGTTCCTGATCCCGCAGTCCGCGAGTTCCAGGCGGGCCTCGCCCGCCGCGTGGACGCCGTGCTCGGCGCAGTCGCGGACGAGGCAGTCGGTCAGCTGCCCGGTGGCCGTGCCGGACAGGTGGACGGCGCTGAAGGCGCTGCGGTCGATCCGGCAGTCCGCGAGGCGCGCCTGCGCGGCGCCCGTGACCAGCAGCCCGTTGGCGCCGGCGTCGGCGACGGCGCAGCCCTGCGCGTTGAGCACGCCGTTGTCCTGGACGACCACCCCGCTGGCGGAGGCGCCGCGGATCCGGCAGTCGGTGAGCTCGGCGCGCGCCGTGCCGGTCACGTGCACGCCGGCAGCGCCCGGCGACTCGATCCGCAGTTCGCCGGCCGTGGCCTCGGCGGCCTCCTCCAGCAGCAGCCCGGCGCGGCCGGTGCCGGTCAGCGTGGAGTCGGCGAGCCGCAGGCGTGCGCTGCCGCGCAGCCGGACGCCCGATCCCGTCGTACGGTCCAGGCGCAGCCGGGCCGCGTCCAGCCGGGCCGTGCCCGACAGCACGACGCCCGTGCCGTCCACGCCCGTGACGCTGGTGTCCTCGACCCGGGCGCGGACCGCCCCGGCCAGGTGCAGGCCGGCCAGCCGGGCGCGTTCGAGGCGGCAGCGCCGCAGGATCAGGGCGGTCGTCCCGCTCTCGTCGTCCTCCGGGCCGCGGGCCTGGATGCGGCCGCCCTCGACGGCGCAGTCCTCCAGGACCAGTCCGGCGCCCGGCGAGACGGCGATCGCGGGGGCACCGTCGTCGGCGCCCCACACGGTGACGCCGTGCACGGCGCAGTCCGGTCCGTCGACGGTCAGCGCGGGCCGGTCCCCGGGAGGGGCAGCCAGCACGACGCTGCCGCGGCCGTGCTCCGCCGTGAGCACGACGGCGCGGTCCAGCACCACGGCCTCGGTCCAGGTGCCCGGGGCGATCACCACCACGTCGCCGGGGGCGGCGGCGTGCACCGCGTCGGCGATCCGGTGGAAGGCGCCGCGGCCGCCTTGTCCTTTGGGGGCCACGGTGTGACGGGTCATGTTCCGGATCCTCTACTGCTGGGTGCCGGGCGGCGGTACCTGGTACCAGGACGGGTTGATGCTCGCACGGTACGCACCGGTCAGGTAAACCGACTGGATCGACTTCTCGAAGATCTTGAAGGGTAGCTGGATCCAGAAGTCCGCGAAGCCCTGCCGGTGGAAGAGCCGGCTGCCGCCGCCCAGCACGAGGACGTTCTTGACCAGGGCGGTGGAGGCCGACGTGGTGAGGGCCGCCGCGGCGTTGATCCCGCCGTCCAGGAAGGCGTCCGCGCCGCTGAGCTTGACCGTGTTCCCGTTGGCGTCGCTGACGCCCCACACCGCGGCGTTCATGGCGCCGTTGACCCATCCCGAGATCACGCTGGTGCCCGCGCTGAAGGTGAAGTCGTAGATGCCTCCGCGCCAGCGGGTGGGGGTCTCGTTCCCGGCCCACTCGTTGGACCAGGTCTTGTCGTGGTTGAACGGCCTGCGCTGCGGGTGCTTGCCGCTGTCGATGTTGGCCAGGGTCGTCTTGAGGTTGCCGAGCTCGCGGAACCCGGCGGCCCGGTTCTCGTGCACGGCGATGCCGACCCCGGTCTTGACGCCCGAGGACACCGCGGCGTTGGCGAACGCCTTCAGCACGTCCTTGCCGGTGAACGGCTTGTCCTGGGCCGCGGCCACGATGCCGTTCACGGCCAGGTTGGCGCCGAACTCCAGGACGAACTCCTGGCCGAACTCCACGGCGGCCTTGTACGCCACCGTCCGCCAGTACGGTTCGTACCGCGCCTCGCGCAGCGCCGCATCCGCATCGTCGGGGAGCATCGTCCCGGACCAGGGCATGCGCTGGGACTCGCGGATCCGGCGCCCCCAGCCGCGGATCTCGGTCAGCGCCCCGCGGTAGTCGTACTCGTTGCCGACGAGCTTCATCTGGCCGAGCGGACCGCGGCGCTCCCAGACCAGGCCGCTGTCCGTGCGCTGGGCGACGAGTTCGCCCCGGGCGTCGTAACGGTTCCACTGGCCGCGCCAGGCGTCGGTCTCCAGGTATCCGGTGACGGTGCCGCCGGGGCCCGTCTCGGCCTTGCGCTCGCGGACGACGGAGCCGTGGTCGAACTCCTTCCAGACCGCACCGGGCTCGCCGGCCGTGCGGCCGTACTCGCGGACGCGGGCCGGGCCGTCCAGGTGCAGCGGCGTGTCGCGCAGGACGATCCTGGTGCCGTCGGCGGACCGCAGTTCGTCGCGGAAGTGGCGGGCGCCGGGCCGCCACTGGTCGTCCCAGGCGCCGGTGGCCCGGTTCCACCAGGTGCGGACCTGGCCGCCCTGGCCGGGTGCGATCGCCGGTGAGCCGTCGCGCTTGAACGCGGCGGTCAGCCAGTGCTCGTTGCGGGCCGGGTCGCGCCAGGCGTCCACGAAGCGGCCCTTGTCGAGCATGCGGCGCTCGCGGACCAGGTTGCGGTTCGCGTCGAGGTCGCGGAAGGAGTCGTCCCAGGACAGCTTCGGGTCGTTGGAGCCGCGGAAGAACTCCCTGGAGCCGGAGCGGCCGAGGTGGTTGCCCTGGGCGTCCGTCTCCCGCCACGTCCACTTCGCGGAGTCCGCCCGCCCCGTGCCCTCGATGAAGCTGTTCGCGGCGCCGTTGGGGTTCGGGTGCCGCATCCCGGTCAGGTTGCCTTGGGCGTCACGGGTGACCCAGCTGCCGCGGCCGGAGGGATGCCCGACGACCGGCGCATCGACGTACTCGCGCACGACTCCGTTCGGCAGGCCCTCGCGCGCGACCCTCAGGCGCCCGTCCGGCCCCTGGAAGCGGTCCTGCCACAGCGGGCCGTCGGGAGCGCCTTGTTGCGGGACGCGGTAGCCGTGCCGGCCGCCGGAGTCCTCCCAGGGCACGTACGAGGCGTCGGCCGGGGCGTAGCCGGGGCCGCCGGCGTGGTCGCCGACCTTCAGCGTCGTACCGTCGTGGAGCTTGGTGGTCAGGCGCGCGAAGTCGCCGTTCGCCGCCAGATCCAGGGCGCCGCCGTCGAGGCCGACGTACCGCACCCCCGAGCCACCGGCACCGGCGCCGTCCCCGATGGGCCGCTTCTCCCAGGTGAACAGCTGGTACGCGTTGTCGCCGAGCACATGGGCGTACGCGCCTTCCGCGTGCCCGGCACCCGGCAGCCACCCGTTGCGGACCCAGGTGGGCGGGCGCTGCTCGCGCCACCGCTCGGTGACCAGCAGGTGGCCGTCGACGACCTCGGCCTTGCCGACCTCCTTGCCGTGCGGCGACTGGCGCAGCCAGGTCCCGTCGGTCCGCCACCCGCCGGGCGCAGCGGGGTCCTGCACGAGTGCGTGCTCCTCGTACTGCCCGGCGCGCTCGGGCAGGTGGCCCATGCCCCACTTGCGCTGGACGAGGGTCCCTCCGTCGTCCGTGAGGTCGGTCCAGCCGGAGTCGTACCGGTCAGGGGTCCGCGGGCCCGCGGCCAGTTCCCTCGAGGCCCCGTCGTAGCGGTGCCAGCGCAGTTGGCCGTCCTCGTTCCGGAGCGCCAGCGTGTGGCCGGTGCCGTTGCCGTGCTTCTGCAGACCGGCCTGGTACTCGTGGACGACGTTGCCGCGCGCGTCGAGGTCGCGCCAGCCGGTGCCCGCGGTGTCGTACTCGCGGATGCCCGCGCCGGACAGGGTGGCCTCGTCGCCCCAGCGCGCCCAGCTCGTACGGGGGTTCGTACGGCCGAAGTCGATGGTGTCGGTGCGGCGGAACGAGTCGAGGAGCCCCCCGCCGGGCAGCGGCCGGCGCTCGAAGACCGGTACCGCTGCGCCCGTCGCGCTCAGCAGCACCACGCGGCCGTTCGCGGCACCCGTCAGATCCGCCTGGCCGCGGTGGAACACCCCCGTGCCGGCGCCGCCGGGCCCGGTCCGCTCCCACACGCCGTTCGGGTGGTCGAGGACGTACTGGTAGGGAGTGGGCCTGCCCTTGTCGAGGACGTTGAAGCCCTGCTTGACCAGGGTGCCGTCGGTGCCGATCTGGATGAACTCCCCGTCCCGGGGCCCGCCGGTGTGCACGTGGGTCACCCGCAGACCGTCGGCCGTGGCGGTGACCTCCTGGCCGCGGAAGTGGGCGATGCGCGTGCCGGTCGCGTCCTCCAGCCAGGCGGCACCCTGCGCCGGGGTGACCAGGTTCAGGCCGTCCGGCACGCCCGGCAGCGCGGGGAGCGGGCGGCCGGCGGCGACGGGAGCGCCCTGCTCGTCGTACCGGGTGAAGGTCCCGTCGACCTCGTCGATCTGGCGCGGATGGGGCTCGGTGAGCTCCGAGAAGTATCCGTGTGCGGTGGGGAACGTCTCCGTGCCGGACACCGAGTCCGTGTCCCGCAGCGACGAGGCCGAGCCCGAACCGGAGGTCCCGTCATGCGCGTGCGGTACGGGCGGCACCGGCGGTACGGGTGCGGGCGACGCGTGTTCGGCCGCGGCCACCCTCAGCTCGGCGGCCTCCGCATCGGCGAGCCGGAGCTCGGCGGTCACGACCTGCTCGCGCGCCGCGTCCAGCCCGGTCCTGTTCGAGGACCCCCTTCCGACCAGATCGAGGGCCTCGAGCCGCCGGAACTCCGCGTGCGCCCGGTTCAGATCGCGACGGGCGTCCTGCACGGCCGCCTCGGCGTCCGCCGTCGACAGCGGGTCGTCGGCGCGCGGGGTCAGGTCCGGCCCCCCGTCCAGCGACCCGGCGTCCGCGTCGGCACGCGCCTTGCCCTTGCCCGGTGCGGGGGGCGCGATCGCGTCGTCCGCGGCGGCGCTGATGTGCGGCGCCTGGACGTGATCGTGGTTGCGGATGTGGGCGTCGATGAGGTCGAGGTAGCGGGGGCGGAGTCCGCCCTGGGACAGGCCCTCGGGGGCGGCGTTGTGGTAGTTGCCCATCAGGCTGCCGTCGACCTCCGGACGGTGCCCGGCGGTGGTGTCCCGGTACTCGTCCCGCAGGCCCAACTGGTGGCCCAGCTCATGCGCGAGATCCTGCTCGGTGGCGTCGATGCGCCACTGGTGCTGGTTCATCGCACTCTGCGGACGACCCACGTGCACGTTCAGGTGGGCGTCGGCGGCATTCCCCGCGACGCGCTCCAGCGTGACGTGCAGGACGCCGCCATCGCCCAGCACCTCACCGGGACGGTTGAAGACCCGCTCCACACCGCCCAGCGCTCGCTCCCACAGTGCGTCCACCTGAGCCGGCGGCAGACCGTCGGCGGCCAGCCGGACCCGCACGGTCAGATCCGTGACGGAACGCTCGCCCAACTCGAACCGGCGCACGTCGAAGCCGGCACGCACCTCGTACCGCGGCGCGTGAGCGCCACCGCCCCGCGGCGTCGACACCGGGTCCACCCACGAGTGCTTCACCGTGTTCGGCGCCGCCGCGCCACGCGCCACGTTCCAGCCCGGGTCCAGCGTCAGGTCAACATGGCCGTCACCAGCACCGTGGAGGAAGTCGTCCGCCGCACCCGCCGGTGCGGACACCGCCCGCGCCAACACCTTGGTGGGGTCGTCCAGAACCAGGAACGACTTGTCCCCGCTCTCCCAGCGCACCGTCACGTTCTCCGTGGCGGAGCCGTGGACGACGGTGTGCCTGACATCCTGCTGGAGCCGCTTGAGCGTGTCCGGCAGCTCGCCCGGCGGGAAACGCCTGTCGAGCGCGTCGAGCAAGCTGTCCTTCGAGACGCCGAGCTCGTCCGCCAGGTTCTGCAGATGACCGGGGTTGTTCTTCCACCCCCGCGTGGCGTTGTTCGGCCCCACGT
>NZ_JBHWGA010000089.1:0-19180 GCF_042733315.1 Streptomyces sp. NPDC059718 | reverse complement strand
GCCCCAGCCGGGGCGACCAGGGCGACCGGGGTCAGGGCGGGTGCCGCCCGCGGGTGGGCCCACAGGGGGGACGGGATCGGCGCAGGGACCGGGACCGTTCACCCGCTGCGGGCGGCACGGCGGCGCAGCGCGCGGCGCTCCTCCTCCGACGTACCGCCCCAGATGCCGGGGGACTGCCCGGTACTGAGCGCCCACTCCAGGCAGTCGCCGACCACCGGGCACCTCTCGCAGACCGCTTTGGCGCGGGCTTCCTGCCCCGCACCCGGGCCTGAGGAGCTGACCGGGAAGAACAGTTCCGGATCCTCGTCTGCGCAAGCGGCGCTTCGCCACCAGCCCATCGTTTCGACTCCTTCCGGAGGAAGCGTTCGGGGGTGCCACGGACATTGCCGTGCTGCGTCGCGTACCCGGTGTGGCGCGGCCGATGCCGCCCGATCCGGAGCCGATCCGGAGCCGATCGCGCGGAGGCTCACCGAGGCAGGCGGTCCCAGAACGAGCAGTGGTGGGCGGAGTACGCATCGACGGGGTGGATTCCGCCTGGTCCGGGAGCCAACGACTGCACCGACCGCGCGAGAGGTGACGAAGGGCGCAGGGCGGGCCAGAGCGGGGCGTCGGGGGTGTTCGGGTTGCCGGTGCGCGCGAAGTTCGTCCAGTAGTCGATCATCCGGTCGGACAGGGCGCGCTGGGCGTCGGTCAGCGGTCGCTCGGTGGGGAAGGAGGAGAACAGGAACGGCATCTCGAAGCCGTGCGCCGCACCGTAGGGGAAGTCCGGGTTCGCCGGCAGACCGGCGAGGACAGGAGCGTCCGGATCGCTGAACTCGTAGCCGTAGAGGGGGAGGCCGGGGGCACGGGCGGAGATGGCCCGGCCGGCTGCCAGCGTGGTGCACGTGAGGGATCGATCGGTCAGCACCGCGGCCCAGGCCAGTGCGGGCGTGGGGTGTCGTGCTGCCGGATACCGTGCCTCGATCGCGGGGGCTGCGGGCCCGAAGGCGTCCACCAGACGGGCGCGGTAGTCGTCCTCGGTGCGGATCGGGAACGCGGCGAGCGACAGGCCGACGAACATCCGCATCTCATCGTGGTTGGTGCCCTGGACGACCGGCACGCGGTGGAAGCGTCCGGACGCCAACGCCCGGTCCGGCGCCACGGGCAGCAGTGGATTGCCGAAGGCGGGCCGGTTGAAGGACTGCATCAGCTGCGCGGTGCCCAGGCGATCCGTGCTCTGCCCGCGCAGGCACGCCAGCACCTCCTCTCCGCCGCCCTCTGTGCAGCCCAGTTGCCGGGCGGCTTCCGCACCGGCCGTCTGGACCTCGCGCTGTGAGGCGAACGGCTCGTACGCCGGTGTGCCGGGTCCGAGAGCGCCGCGGGGAAAGGACATGTGGCAGGAACCGCTCTGGAGCACGGCCCGCTGGAAGAGTCCGGCGGCCGCCGGCGAGGTGAGGTGCGCGCAGATGCTGAGGGCGCCCGCGGACTGACCGAACAGTGTGACGTTGCCCGGATCACCGCCGAAGCGCTCGGCGTTCGCCCGCACCCAGCGCAGGGCGGCCTGCTGGTCCGCCAGGCCGAACGGCGGGGCGGAGCCCAACCCGGGGTGGCCGAAGTAACCGAAGATCCCCAGACGGTAGTTGACCGTGACGACGACCGTGTCACCCCGGACCGCCAGTTGTCCGGTGCTGTAGTCACTGCCGGAACCGCCCAGGAACGCACCGCCGTGCATCCACACCAGCACGGGCCGCCTCTGCCCGGCCGGCTTCGACGTCGGCATGGTGACGTTGAGGTAGAGGCAGTCCTCCGACCCGAGGACCGCGTCCGCACCTGGTGCCGGCATCTGCACACAGCGCTGCGCCGCCGTCGTCGCATCCCGGACGCCCTGCCATGCGGCGGCGGGCACCGGGGCGCGCCAGCGCAGCGGTCCGGTCGGCGGCGCAGCGTACGGAATGCCGTCGAAGGTGGTGTGCGAGCCGTGTGACACCCCGCGTACCAGGCCGTGGTCGGTCCGTACGACGGCACCGCTCATCCTGGCGGAGTGCGGGGAGCCGGGTGCTGCGCCGGTCGCCGGCACGGCGGTGCCCGCGAGTAGTGCCACCGCGCAGAGCAAGGGGAAGAGCACCGCACGGAGCCTGTCTCTTCGGTCTGGACGCGGTGCTGTCATGGTCGGGGACATGCGTATCCACCCTTCTTGGTCGGACGGGATCGGACGGGATCGCCGCACGAGGCAGCACGAGGCCGGTCAGGCCCGAACCAGGCCCGAACGAGGCCTGAGCGGTGGGGAAAGCGGTGCGGACCGACGTGGCCGGTGATCAGTACGCTAGGACCTCCCGCGCGCTGGAGGTTCAAGAGCCTGTGACGCAAGACACGTGGAGCATCGGTGAACTCGCAGCCGGAACGGGGGTCCCGGTGAAGACCCTCCGCTACTACTCCGACAGCGGTCTGCTGCCCGTGGCCGCCCGGAGCACCGGTGGTCATCGGCGCTACGGTCCCGAGGCGTGGGAACGGATCCGTCTCATCAGACGCTTACGGGCGCTGGACACTCCGATCGCGACCATCACGCGGGTGGTCACCGGTGAGCGCTCCCTCGGCGAACTGGTGGCGACCGAGCTCGAAGTGGTGCAGGAACGACTGACCGAACTGCGGTGGCGCGAGGCCACACTCAAGTCCCTGGACGAGGCCCCGGGCGAGGAACGGCTCCGGCGGCTGGAGATCCTCTCCCGCGTGCAGCGGCTCCCGCAGGCGCATCGCACCCTCACCGACCACTGGTATCGCGAGCTGTCCGCGGCCATGCCCAAGCGCCGGCTCGACATCATGATCGCCATGCTCTGCCCCGACCCGCCGCAGGACCCCGATCCCGCTACGGTCCTGGCCTACGCCGAGCTTCATCTGCTCATCTCCACACCCAGTTTCACCCGCTGGACCCAGGACCACGACGAGGAGATGAGGGACGGCCCGGCCTTCTACGGGGAGATCGACGATGCCGCCGCTGCGACGGCCGCCGCTTTGGCCCAGGGCCTGCCGCCCGGCGCCGGGGATGCGGTGAACGCCTTCGTGTCCGCCCACGCGCGAGCCCGCCGGGAGTCCGACACCCCCGCCTTCCGCGCATACCTGCACGGGCTGGTGTCGAGGTCGTCCGGCTTCGACCCCCGCCTGGAACGCTATTGGGCCCTGGTCGGCACCGTCACCGGCGGGCGGGTGCTGAACATGACGGTGGCTCACAGATGGCTGACCGAGGGGCTGTCGATCTCGATAGCCGACGGTGCACCTGCGGGGAACCCGGTTCCGCGGACTCCCTAGCGTGCGCACCGAGTGGTTCCGGGCGAGAACGACTGCTGAAGCGCGCGTACGGCGGTTGGCGCGGCGAACGGCTTCCCCGTCCTGCCGCGGCCCGGCCGGCCGTCGCGTTTCCTGCGATGGCGCCATGACGATCTCCAGGCCGGAGCAGCCGCAGATACGCGTCCTGTACGACGGGTCCCGCCAGGACTGGCGGGAGCCGGCTCGTCCGCGCCCGGTCCGGCTCTACCTGTGGGAGCCGGTGCAACCACCGCCCGCGTCCGCCCCGTTGGTCGTCATGTCGCACGGCACCGGAGGTTCGGGCGGCGCCATGGAGTGGCTGGCAGGTCCGCTGCGCGAGGCGGGTTTCCGGGTGCTGGCCCTCGACCACCACGGCAACAACTTCGTCGACGGCTACGAGCCGGAGGGCTTCCTCCACGTGTGGGGGAGCGGCCACGGGACGTCTCCTTCGCCCTCGACGCGCTCGCCCGGGAACAGCCGTTGGGCCCGGTCGGCGCGGCGGGCTTCTCGGTGGGCGCCCACACGGCGGTGGCGCTCGCCGGGGCGCGCCTCGACCCGGACGTCCTGCGGGCCGTGCTGTCGGGTGCCGTACCGGTACCGGACATCCCCGAGTTCCCCGGTGTGCTCGAGGCGCACCGGAAGAAGTACCCGGACGACCCGTCGGCGCGGGGGGCGATCGACGGAGCCGGGGCGGACCTGTCGGACGCGCGGGTGCGGGCGGTCTTCCAAGTGGCCCCGGGCGTCGGGGGATTGGTGACCCCGCAGAGCCTGGCGGCCGTGCGGGTGCCGGTGGGGATCCGCTGGGGCGGTGCCGACACGGTCAACCCGTACGACGTCGACACCAGGCCGTACGCGGAACACGTCCCGACGGCGAGCGTCCGCTGCGCCGGCCCCGAGGTCCGCCATGACGACTTCTTCGCGCCGGAGCCCGCCGACCCGGACGTCCGCTTCCGGGTCGGCAGGGAGGCAGCCGACTTCTTCGTGCGGCACCTGCGCTGACCGTGTCCACGCGGTGTCCACGGTGGTGGCCGGGACCGGGCGAGGCTCTCACCCGCCGCCCGGTTCCGGCTTCCGGGCGGCGCGCCGCCCAGTCTCCCGGACCGCCGGGAACGACGCCTGGAAGGCCAGCCGGCGGTCGGCGTCGGCGGCGATGCCGCCGAGGAGCCCGTCCAGCGCCAGGAACACCTCCCAGCGTTCGGCGCCGGTCGTCGCGGCCAGCCGGTCGACGACCAGGTCCTCAAGCTCCGTGACGCGTTTGCCCTTCCAGACCTTGTCGGCCACGCTCACCAGCAGGTCCTCCATGGTGACGGCCGCGTCCGTCCATGAACCGTGGGTGGCCGCGAAGCGCGCCAGGCGCGGCGGGACGCCCTGCGCCCGCAGCAGGGCACGGCCCGCCGTCTCGTGGGCGCTGCCCGGCCCGGACAACTCGGCGACGTGCAGTGCCTTGCCGATGTCGTGGGTGGCCGCGCCGAAGAGGACGGCCTCCCGGTCGACGACCAGGGCCGGGGCGTACTGCCGGACCCAGTCGACCAGTTCCCATGCCACGTGGTGCACCAGCTGCAGATGGGCCGCGAGCCGCGGCGGAGCCCCCACCTCGCGCAGCAGACGCGCCACCTCCGGCGGCAGCGGCCGCTCCCGTCCCTGGGCGAGGGCCCGGTCGAGGTCCGGCGTCCGCTCCGAACCCCCGACTTCGGCGATGGCCCCGGCGGCGCGGAGCGCGGCGACGGCCGACTCGGCGTCCTCCTTCGGTGCGTTCCGCAGCACGACGACCGGGGTCCCGCGGATGAGGGCCCGGCAGTGCTCCGTGCTCAGACCGGTCAGCCCGCCCAGCACGGCGACGACCTCCGCCGCCCGTGGCCCCGCCTCCCTCAGCACGGCCGTCACCGGCACCTCGTCGCCCTCGGCCCCCATGTGCTGCGTCCCTGTCATGAGCCCCCCGTTGCTCCCGGCCGTCCCGCCGCGGACAGCGTGCCCGAAGCCCCGCCCGAGGGGAACTCCGCGGGCCGTGGGCACGCGCACGGCCCGGGCGCCGCCACTTCCCCGCCGCTTCCTGTGAGAATGCCCGCGACCGCTGCCCCGCCCCCGACCGATGGAGGACGACGACGCATGGGTGGACGCCCACACCCGGAAAGCACCCCCGGCCCCGCGCTTCCGCAGGCACCGCCGATCACCTGTGACGAGCCCGGGTCCTTCGCCCGCGGCGTCTTCCAGGAGCGGCACCCGGTGCTGGTCCGGCGCATCCTGGACGCCGTCCCGTACGGCCCGGAGCGCCGCAGGGCCTTCGCGTCGCTGCTGGAGGAGTCGCGGTCCGGCACGGTCGCCCCGCTGCCGCGGGACGCGCCGGACCTGGCGGCGTGGGAGGAGTGGGGCGAGGGCCGTTTCGGGCGGCCGTGGCCCGAACTGCCGTTCCTGTGGTCGGAGTCGTACTTCTACCGCCGGCTGCTCGACCCCGCCGGATACCTCGCCGCCGGGGCGTGGCACGGCGTGGACCTGTTCGCGCCGTTCAAGGACGCCGAGCTGGACGGTCCCGGCTTCGCCGCCGACCTCGCCGCCCTGGACGGGCTGCCCGAGCTCGCCCCCGCCGAGCGGGAACACGCGCTGCTCGCGGCCGCCGTGTGGGGCAACCAGGCGGACCTCGGCTTCACCATGGTGGCCGACGCGGCCGGCCCCGAGGCGTCCGGCACCCTCGTCGCCGACGAGTCGGAGCGGCTGTGGTCCCTGCTGGACGGCGGCACGGTCGTCGTGGTCACCGACAACAGCGCCCGCGAGGTCCTGGCCGACCTCGCCCTCGTCGACGGCCTTCTCGCGAGCGGACGCGCCGACGAGGTCCACCTGCTGGTCAAACCGCGCCCGTACTACGTCTCCGACGCCACCACCCAGGACGTCCTGTCCTGCCTGCGCCGGATGACCGCCGCCCCCGGCGAGGCCGCCCGCATCGGCGGGCGCCTGCTGGCGGCCCTGCGCGAAGGGCGGCTCACCCTGGCCGCGCACCCTTTCGCCTGTGCGCCGCTCGGCTACCGCGACATGCCGGGCGACCTGCGGGAACGCTTCGCGGCCGCGCGGCTGACGGTGATGAAGGGCGACCTCAACTACCGGCGCCTGGTGGACGACCGGCTCTGGCCCCCGACGGTGCCGTTCGCGGACGTCACCGCCTACTTCCCGGGGCCGGTCGCCACCCTGCGCACGCTGAAGTCCGATACCGTCGCGGGGCTCGCCCCCGAGACCGTGGCCAGGCTGGACGCCGCCGGCACCGCGTGGCGCACCAGCGGCACGCACGCCCTGGTCCAGGTCGCGGTCCCGGGGTGACGGCCCGCGCCGTCAGCGCGCCGCCGGTGCGGTCTGCCCGGAGGAGGCCAGCCCCGGCGGGGCCGCCGCCAGCGCGGAGCGGATCGCGTCGACCAGCGCCAGCGCCGCCTCCTCGGTGAGCTCGACGGCGACCCGGGCCGAAGGCCCCAGGGCCGGGTTGAGGAAGTCGATGTTGACGGTGTGCTCGTACGGCGCGTGCTGCGGGTGGTCGACGTAGACCATGGCCTCGGTCAGCCCGAAGTAGCCCTGGGCGCCCTTGCCGCTGCCGTCGATGCGGATCTTCTCGGTGAGGTACGTGCACATCAGAGGTGCTCCTTGAAGAAGGCCAGGACCTTCGACCAGCCGTCGACCGCCGCCTCGTTGCGGTAGCTCGGCCGGTTCACGGCGAAGAAGGCGTGGCCGGCGTTCTCGTAGGTGTGGAACTCGTACGGCTTGCCCTGCGCCTTGAGCTCCGCCTCCAGTTCGGCGACGTGCTCGGGGGAGGGGTAGCTGTCCTCCGCGCCGAACAGCCCCAGCAGCGGGCCGCGCAGGTCCTTCGCCAGGTGCACGATCGGCTCGACCTGGAGCGGGAAGCCCTCGGGCGGCCGGCCCGCGACGAAGGCCCCGTAGCAGTCGACGCCGGCCTGCACGTCCAGCGAGGCCAGGGCGAGGAACGCCTGGCGGCCACCGGAGCAGTAACCGATCACGCCGACCTTGCCGTTGGAGGACGGCAGGCCCCTCAGGTACTCGGCGGCGCCGGCGGCGTCCCCCAGGAACCGCTCGTCGGGCACGCCGCCTCGGGCGCGCGCCGCCGCGGCCGCGTCGTCCGGCGAAGCGCCGGGCGCCTCACGGCTGTAGAGGTTCGGGCAGACGGCGGCGAAGCCCTCCGCCGCGAACCGCCGGGTGATCTCCTTGGTCGGGTCGTCGTAGCCGGGCATGTGGTGGATCACCACGACGCCGCCGTACGGACCGGGGGCCATGGGGCGGGCGGAGTACGCCTCGATGCGGTCGCCGCCGTGACCGGTGACGGTCACGGTCTCGGCGAGAAGTGCGTCGTACATGTACGTCGGTCCTTCCGGGGGGACGGATGATCAGCACTCTATGCCGCATGCGCTTTCCCCCTGCCGCCGCCCCGCCCTGGACTCCGGCGGGAGCCGCTCCGTAGGGTCGCCGCATGAGGCAACGGCCCGAGGGAGTCGGCGAGGAGGAGCTGGGCGGGGCACTGCGCGCGTGGGGGATCGACGTCGCGTCGTGGACCTACGAGCCCGTCGGCTTCGGCGACCACCACTGGACTGCGGCCGACGCCCGCGGCCGGCGCTGGTTCGTCACCGTCGCCGACCTGACGCACAAGCACCACTGCGGGGCGGACGCCGAGTCGGCCTTTGAGGGACTGAGCCGGGCCATGGACACCGCACTGGCCCTGCGGGAACGCGCGGGCCGGGACTTCGTGGTCGCCCCGCTGCCCGCCGCCGGGGGCGGCACGGTACGCAGGATCGGCGTGCGGTACGGGGTCAGCGTCTTCCCCTACGTGGACGGCGTCGCCGGCGACTTCGGCGACCGTCTCGACGCGTGCGGACGCGGTGCCCTGCTGGACACCCTCGCCGTGCTCCACCGGACACCGCCCCCGGCCCCCATCCCGCGCCCGCGACTCGCGCTCCCCGGGCGCGCCGCCCTGGAAGCCGCGCTCGCCGGCTTGCGCGACCCCTGGCACGGGGGCCCGTACGGCGAGCGGGCGAGGGCCCTGGCGAGCGAGCACGCCGCGGCGCTCCGGCGGCGGCTCGGGGAGTTCGACCGGCGCGCCGCCGCGCTCGAACGCGGCGGAGGGGGACACGTCGTCACCCACGGCGAGCCGCACCCCGGCAACCTGCTGCGGCAGGAAGCGGGGCACGCGCTCGTCGACTGGGACACCGTGGGCCTCGCCCCGCCCGAGCGCGACCTGTGGCTAGTCGTCACCGGACCCGAGGACCTCGACCGCTACCAGGACGCGGCCGGCCGCCGCCCCGACCCGGACGCCCTCGCCCTGTACGGGCTGCGCTGGCGACTGGAGGACGTCGCCTCGTTCCTCGGCGACTTCCGCTCCCCGCACCGCGCCACGCCCGACTCCGACCTGGCCTGGCGGTCCCTGGCCGCCACCGTGCGCGCCCTGGCGTGAACATCCCTCAGCGGTCCAGCCGTTCCTCCAGGCGCACGGTGACGGTGTCCCCCTCGCCCTTGCCGATGGCTTTGCGGACCTCGGCGTTCACGGGCAGCTTGTGGGTCCCGTCGCCCAGGGCCATGAACGAGCTGCGGAACGGATGCCCGTCGATCGTGCCGCGCACCTTGACCAGCCCGCGGGTGCCGAAGAACTCCGCCGACTCGGGCCAGACGACGTAGGTCCAGCCGCCCTTGGCCGGGCTCTTCCGCAACGTGGCCGTGAACTGCTTGTCGATCATCGGTCGCCTCCGGTGGTGTCGCCCTCACCCCTGTTGACGGAGCGGGCCACCGGAACTCATCGCCGCGCCGGCCGCGCGGCTCACCGGTCGGCCGAGCGCAGTGCCTCGAGGACGCGGGTCGCCGTCTCGACGTCCTGCCCGGAGAGGGTGACCGTGACACCGTCGTGCTCGAAGGTCAGCTCGGGGGCCGAGGTGCGGGCCGCGCGCCAGGCGAGCCAGGCCAGGGCGAGGTTGGCCAGCCGGAAGCCGCTGTCGAGGGCGATCCGGATGCCTTCCAGGGTGACGCCGACGCCGACGCCGACACCGCCGATGCGGCCTACCGCGGGCCCGCGCCCCTGGAGGGCGACCTTGGCGTTGCGCC
This sequence comes from Streptomyces sp. NPDC059718, assembly GCF_042733315.1. Lineage (NCBI taxonomy): Bacteria > Bacillati > Actinomycetota > Actinomycetes > Kitasatosporales > Streptomycetaceae > Streptomyces > Streptomyces sp. NPDC059718. The sequence continues at coordinate 9,823 of NZ_JBHWGA010000089.1, read as the reverse complement.
GCACATAGGAGTCGTCCAGCAGCCAGGTGTGGAACGAGCGCAGCTCGTCCTCGGCGTCCCGCGCCTGCGTCGTGACGATGAGGTCCATCGGCACCGTTCCCCCTGGGTGAGCACCGCCGTGCCGTCACTGTGGCACAGCCGCACGCGGTGACGCAGGCATCCGCGCAAAGCGGTACGAGACGTACGGCGGCGGGCGCCCACCCGTCGCTTGCCGTGGCCGGGCGGCGGGCGCAGGCTGGGAACATGGCTGCTCAGGGCGGGCCGACGCTCATCACGTCCGTCCAGCGGGCCTTCCGCCTGCTGGAAGCGGTGGGCGCACACGAGGGCGGCGTGCCGGCGAAACAGCTGGCGCGCGAGACCGGACTGCCGCTCGCCACCGCCTACCACCTGCTGCGGACCCTCACCCACGACGGCTACGTGCGCAAGCTCGACGACGGCGGCTTCGCCCTCGGCGAGAAAATCGAGGCCCTGCACGCCGCGAGCCGCCCGCAGATGCCGCTCAGCCGTATCCGGCCGGCGCTGGCGGCGCTGCGCGACGACCTGTCGGCCGCCGCCTACCTGACCTTCTACGAGGACGGCGAGATCCGGGTGGCGGACATCGTCGACGGCCCCCGGACCCCGCGGGTCGACCTCTGGGTGGGCTTCGAGGAGGCGGGGCACGCCACCGCGCTCGGCAAGTGCGTGCTGCGCGAGCTGGACGAGGAGGCCCGCAACGACTACCTCTCCCGTCACCCGCTGGCCGATCTGACCCCGCGCACGATCACCCACCGCGCGGAGCTGCTGCGGCGCCTGGAGAGCGCTCCCGCCCCACCCGCCGTCATGGACCTGGAGGAGTACGCCCTGGGGACGGTCTGCGTCGCGGTGCCCGTCTACAGCGGCAGCACGCTGGGCTCGCTCGGTGTGTCGCTGCGCGCGGACCGCGTCGCCGCCCTCGAAGAGGTGCGCGCCAAGCTGCTCCCCACGGCGAGCCGGGTGACCCGGGGGCTGTCGCTCACTATCTGAAATTCCCGCCCTTGTGGTTGAGGTACATACACCCATTAACTGGTGGAAACGGACATCGGCGGTGTGACGCCTCGCACAGGCAGGGATTGCGGACGAACATGAGTCAAGCCCCGGACCAGCGGCATGGCGGCCGGCCGACGTGGCACGTCGCCATGGGAGCGCCCTTTGCGATCATCTGCGGGGTGGCCCTCGTCGCCTTCGTCAGCGGCAGCGGTCCCGACTGGCTGCCGCTGCTCGCTGTCGGGCCGGCGCTCGCCGCGGCCATAGGGGGCCCGTGGCGCGTCCTGCGGGTGGGCGTGTTCGCGGTGGCGCTGGCCGCCGTCCTCGGCGCCTACAAGGGCACGCCCGGCGACAAGCTGGCCATCGTGGTGGGCGCGCTGACCGCGGTCACCCTGGCGAGCGGGCTGGGCGCCGCGGTCCGGGGGCGGCGCGAGCGCGTGCTCGCGGCCGTCCGGTCGGTGGCCGAGGCGGCGCAGCACGCGCTGCTGCTGCCCGTGCCGGAGACCGTCGGCCCCTTCCAGGTGGCCGTGCGCTACAGCGCCGCTGCGGCGGAGGCCCGGATCGGCGGCGACCTGTACGCCCTGGTGCCCACCCCGTACGGGGTGCGGCTGATCGTGGGCGACGTCCGCGGCAAGGGGCTGCCGGCGGTGAGCACCGCCGCCCTGGTGCTGGGCGTGTTCCGCGAGGCCGCCTACGACGAGCCCGACCTGCTCGACGTCGTCGACCGCATCGAGCGCAGCCTGGCCCGCAACCTCGGGCCGGACGACTTCGTCACCGCCGTCGTCGTCGGGCACCCCCGCCCGGGCCGCATGGAGGTCGTCAACTGCGGCCACGCCCATCCGCTGCTGCTGCGCGGGGGCGACGTCCTCGCCGTCGAGTCCTCCGGCCACGTCCCGCCGCTGGGGCTGCGCGCCCTCGCCGGGGAGGAGCCGGTGCTCCAGGTGCTGCCCTTCTCCGAGGGCGACCAGCTGCTGCTGTACACCGACGGCGTCATCGAGGCCCGCGACCGCGGCCGCCGCTTCTACCCCCTGGACGAGCGCGTCACGCGCCACCTCACCGACGACCCCGCGCGCACCCTGGCCGCGCTCCACGACGACCTGCTGGACCACGTCGGGGGCAAGCTGCACGACGACGCCGCGCTGCTCCTGCTGCGCAGCACCTCCAGCGCCGCGCCGGTCACCGAGCTGCCCGTCCCCGTCGTGTCCGGCGGTGTGCAAAGGGCCCAGGCCGGCTGAGCGTCGGGTCTCGGGAAGGCGCGCGAGTGACGCACTTCTTCGGCGATTTGCTGCACTTCAGGCGATATGCGATACGTGGAGGAGGGGCTTTTCACCGCTCGCCGAGGAAGTGCCATGACAGGAGCGCACGAGGACGTCGGGCGCGTGGTCACCGGTCGCTACCGGCTTCTGCGCCGGCTCGGCGTCGGCGGCATGGGACGGGTGTGGCTCGCCTACGACCAGGAGCTGGCCTGCGAGGTCGCGGTCAAGGAGATCGTCCTGCCGCCCGGTGTCCCCGAACGCGAGGTGAGCTCCCGCATCGCCCGGGCCCGCGGCGAGGCCCGGCACGCCGCCCGGCTGCGGAACCACCCCCACGTCGTCACCGTCCACGACATCGTGGAGGAGGACGGCCTCCCGTGGATCGTCATGGAGTTCGTCCCAGGCGCCATGGACCTGGAGGCGGTGGTGCGCGAGCGGGGGCCGCTGCCGCCCGCGGAGGTCGCCCGGATCGGGCTGGCCGTGCTCGACGCGCTCCTGGAGGGCCACCGGCTGGGCATCCTGCACCGTGACGTCAAACCGGCCAACATCCTGCTGACCCATCCCGGCTCGCAGCCCTCCTACCCCACCGAGGGCGGCGGCCGGGTGATGCTCACCGACTACGGCATCGCCCTGGAGCCCAGCTCGGGCGAGACCCGCCTCACCGCGACCCTGGAGATCCTCGGCACCCCGCGCTTCATGGCCCCGGAGCGGGCCAACAACCGGCCGCCCACCGCGGCGGGCGACCTGTTCTCGCTCGGTGCCACCCTGTACTACGCGCTGGAGGGCACCGGGCCCTTCGATCGCGAGACCGCCCTCACCACCCTGAGCGCCCTGCTCTTCGAGCCGCCCGCCCCGCCACGCCGGGAGACCCGGCTGACACCGGTCCTCGTGGGACTGCTCGCCAAGGACCCCGCGGACCGGATGGGCGCGGAGGAGGCCGCCCGGCGGCTCTCCGCCGTCGCCGCCCAGCCGTACCACCTCCACCCGGCCCCTGCGGGGGAGCCGGCGGCCCCCGCCAAGACCCCACCGCCCGAGCGGCCCCCCGCACCGAAGCCGCCGCGCCCCCAGTCGGCGGCCGCCCCGACGACCGAACTCCCGCCGTCGGCCGAACTCCCGCCGCCGGCCGGGCCGGAGGAACGCGAAGGGCCCGGCCCGCCCCCGGGGCCGCTGCCGCCGAAGGCCGGCGAGGGCCCACCGCGGTCCGGTCCGCCCCGGCCGCGGCGCCGCCGGGCCGGGCTCGTCGCCGCGGTGGTGCTGGTGGCGCTGGCCTTGGTGGGCGGCGGCATCTACCTGGCGCAATCCCCTTCCCCGGGCCCTGGGCACGCCACGCCGACATCCGTGCAGTCGATCAAGGTCGGCGACTCCCCGCACGGAGTGGCGATGTCCCCGGACGGGGGCCGGGGCTACGTGGCCAACTACAGCTCGGGGTCGGTGTCGATGATCGACACCGAGCTGAACCGCACCGTGGGCGATCCCATCCCCGTGGGCCGCTTCCCGAAGGGGGTCGCGGTCTCACCGGACGGGCGCAAGGTCTACGTGACCAACAACTACGCGGGCTCGGTCTCGGTCATCGACACGACGAGCAACCGCACGGTGGGCGACGCGATTTCCGTGGGCTCCAGCCCGGAGGGGCTGGCGGTGTCGCCGGACGGGAGCCGGGTCTACGTGGCCAACGGGACGTCCGGTTCGGTGTCGGTGATCGACACCGCGCAGAACCGTACGGTCGGCGATCCCATCCCCGTGAGCCGCTTCCCGCGGGGGGTGGCGGTGTCCCCCGACGGGAGCAAGGTCTACGTGACCAGCTTCGGCCGCAACAGGACCTCGGCCTCGGTGTCCGTGATCGACACCGCGCAGAACCGCACGGTGGGTGATCCCGTCCTCGTCGGCCGCCGCCCGGAGGGGGTCGCGGTGTCGCCGGACGGGAGCCGGGTGTACGTGGCCAACGGGGGGTCGGGTTCGGTGTCGGTGATCGACGCCGCGAAGAACCGTACGGTCGGCGATCCCATCCCCGTCGGCTCCAGCCCCGAGGGGATGGCGATGTCCCTGGACGGGCGGCACGTCTACGTGGCCGACGGGGGTTCCGGTTCGGTGTCGGTGATCGACACCGCGCAGAACCGCACGGTGGGCGGCGCGATCGCGGTGGGCTCCAGCCCGGAGGGGGTGGCGGTGTCGCCGGACGAGCGCCGCGTCTACGTGGCCGACGCGACCTCCGGTTCGGTGTCGGTGATCACGTTCTAGCGAACGTGCGGGTGGGCCGGCTCAACTCATGGCGGGGTGCAGCCCGGCGGCTCCCATACGGGGTTGCCGTCGCCGTCGTTGTGGTAGCTCGTGCAGTCCTCGCTGGGCGCCAGGCGTGAGGTCTCCGTCGTGGCTTTCGTCGTCTGAGGCGCCGCCTGGGCGCTCGCCACGCCGACCGTTCCGGCGAGCAGCGCGGCGGCGCACGACGCTCCGACGAGGTGCCGGATTCGGCTGCGTTTCTCCCTGCCTATCGCCATGATTGTTCCCTTTTCGGTAGAAATGTCGCTCACGTATTCACCAGAGTGGGAGTTCGGTCGCGACGGTGTCAACGCCATCGACGGCGAACCGGCCCGATGTTGCAGAATCGGGAAATTCGCCGGGTGGGGCCCTGCCGGGGCCGGGTCCGGTCAGCCGCCGTCGACCCCACCCGGTGCGGGCAGCGGCTGCTCGGCCCAGATGGTCTTGCCGCGGGCGTGGTAGCGCGTGCCCCACAGGGAGGCGAGCTGCGAGACCAGGTAGAGCCCGCGTCCACCCTCGTCCGTCTCCAGGGCGCGCCGGACGTGCGGGGAGGTGCTGCTGCCGTCGCCGACCTCGCAGATCAGCCGGCGGTCGCGGATCAGCCGCAGCCGCACCGGGGGTGAGCCGTAGCGGATCGCGTTCGTGACGAGCTCGCTGACCAGCAGCTCGGTGGTGAACTCCAGTTCCGCGAGGTCCCACTCGGCCAGTTTCCCGGTCACCAGCCCGCGCGCCCGCCCGACCGACTCCGGCGCACCCGCCAGGTCCCAGGTGGCGTGGCGGTCCGGCGGCAGACGGTGCAGCCGTGCCACCAGGAGTGCCACGTCCTCCCCGGGATGCCCGCCCGGCACGAGCCGGCGCAGTGCCTCGTCGGCGATCTCGCCGGGCCCGCTCCCGGGACCGGCCCCGGCCAGCGCCTCGCCGAGCCGGAGTACCGCCCCGTCCCCGGACGCCGGGGCGAGCAGCCCCTCGGTGTAGAGGGCGAGGAGATCACCGTCGGCATGGGCCACCTCCGAACATTCGAAGGGCACGCCGCCGGTGCCAAGCGCGGGCGTCGTCGGCGCCCCGGCCACCGACACCTCGCCGTCCGGGCTCACCCGTGCCGGCATCACGTGCCCGGCGCTCGCCACGGCGGAGCGCATGGTGATCGGGTCGAAGATCGTGTAGAGGCACGTCGGGGCGGAGACCCCTGGGGTGGGCCCGCCCTGTTCCTCATGGAACCGCTTGACCTGGTCGCTCAGGTGCGTGAGCAGCTCCTCCGGGGCCATGTCCAGGTCAGCCAGCGTCCGCACGGCCGTACGCAGCCGGCCCATGGACACCGCCGAGTGCAGCCCGTGCCCGCCCGCCTCGCCGATGACCAGTGCGGTACGCGCGCCGGAGAGCGGGATGACGTCGAACCAGATGCCGCCGGGCCCGGCGTGGCCGCCCCGTGACAGGTGGCGCGAGGCGGCGTCCACGGTCGCCAGCGCCGGCAGCCGCTGCGGCAGGAGGTTCCGCTGCAGCGCCAGCGCCGTGGCCCGTTCGCGGGTGTAGCGGCTCGCGTTGTCGATGCAGACCGCTGCGCGCGCGACGAATTCCTGCGCGAGCATGACGTCGTCCGCCTCGAACGAGTGTGCCCGGGTGAACCGGATGAAGAGCACCACGCCCAGCGCCGCCCCGCGCGCGAACATCGGCACCAGGAGCCAGGACCGGATGGCGAAACCCTGGATCAGCTCCGCCCGGGCGGGATCGGCGGCCTCCAGCTCGACCAGCAGTTCCTCCCCCGTGAGCAGGACGGGCTTGCCGGTGGCCAGGGCCCGTGCGGCCGGGGTGCCGGGCAGGGACGCGAAGCTGTCCACGTCGCCCGGCGCCACCACGGTCCGCGCCGGGCCGCCGGGGACCATCGTCGCCGCGGCGCGGCGCAGGGGCACCGTGTCGGCGACCGGCCCGGGCAGCGGCTCCTCACCACCCAGCACCGAGTCCACCAGGTTGACGTAGGAGAAGTCGGCGAACCGCGGCACGGCCACGTCCGTCAGCTCCTGCGCCGTGTGCAGCACGTCCAGTGTGCTGCCTATCCGCGCGCTGGCCTCGTTGACCAGGTCGAGCCGTTCCCGGGCCCGGGCCTCCGTGGTGAGGTCGAAGACCATGTGCGCCAGGGCCACCACGTCACCGTCGGCGCCGCGCAGGGGCAGGATCGTCTCCGACCAGACCGTGTCCCGGTCCGGGTCGCGGGGGTCGCGGCCGCGCACCTCGCTGCCGATCATCGCCCGGCCCGAGCTGAGCACCAGCCGCTGGCGCGCCTCGAAGGCGTCCGGGTCCAGCAGCCCGGGCGGCGCCACCTCGCGCATGGTGCATCCGACGAAGTCCTCGGGGAAGCCCGTCGCGCGGATCTGGGAGTCGTTGCGGGCCAGGAAGCGCAGGTCCGTGTCGAAGACGTCGATGATGAACGGCGACTCGGTGAACAGGCCGCGCAGCAGCGCGCCGAGCAGGTCGTCCCGCCGCACCGCCTCGGCGTTCTCCGCCTGCAGCAGCCAGCGGTCCGGCGCGAGGGGGTGTCCCCACAGCACCACCCCGACCGGCTCGCCGTCCCGGTGCCGCAGCAGCAGGGGCCCCAGGAAGACCGAGTGCTCCGTGCTCATGATGCCCGCGACGCGGGCGCCGTCGGGACGTGACCACAGCAGCCGGGACACCGGCCCGCGGGCCTCGGCGGCCGTCCAGCCGAGCAGCCGCTCCGCGCCGGGGGTCCAGTTCGTCACGGTGCCCCGTGCGTCGACGACGGCGAAGGCGGCGCCTCTGGACCGGTGGGAACCGTCAGGGGCGTCGGCGAACAGCGTGCCGCGCATGTCCACCCGTCACGCCCACCCGGCCCTGGCACACCCAAGGATTCCCACAGACCAATACTGCCCGCCGTCAAGATCTGAGGCACGCGGTGCGTGCCTCACCGCCGTGACCTGCCGGGACGCGACCGGAACAGGGCTGTCCTCGCTCCCGCGATGAGTTTCCGGCGCCGCACCGGTCCTCACCGGTGACGGCAACCGACCCTCGGGGGAACCCCATGACGCATCATCCCGACCTCCGTCCGGCCGCCCGGGACGTGAGCGCACTGCTGGAGCGGATCGGCGACAAGCACCTCGACGCGCCCACGCCGTGTCCCGACTACACCGTGGCGCACCTCATCGGGCACATCGCCGGGCTCTGTGCGGCCTTCCGCGACGCCGCCCGCAAGGACTTCGGCCCCACCACGGACGGCGACCCCGGCGCGGCGGTCCCCGAGCTCCCGCCCGCCTGGCGCGACCTGCTGCCCGTCCTGCTGACGGAGGTGTCCGATGCCTGGAGGGACCCCGGGGCCTGGGAGGGCGAGACGAGGGCCGGCGGCATCACCCTGCCCGCGGACGCCGCGGGCCGTTTCGCCCTGAACGAGCTGCTGGTCCACGGCTGGGACCTGGCCCGCGCGACGGGGCTCGACCACCGCCCCGACAAGTCCGCCGTGGAGGCCGCGATCGCCCTGCTCACCGGCTTCGGGACGGCCTCCGGCGACCGCTCGGGGCCCTTCGGCCGGCCGGTACCGGTCCCGGACTCCGCGCCGGCGCTGGACCGGCTGATCGGACTCACCGGCCGGGATCCGGACTGGAGCCCGCCGCGCTGAGCGGCCGGCGACCCCAGGCCGAGACCATGGGCGCCGTCGCCAGGTCGAGCGTGCCGGTGGCGACGTTCGCCAGATGGCGGTCGACCTCCTCGTCGGTGGCCAGCCCGGCCGCCACGAGCCCGTCCCTGATGTGCCGCACCGTGGCCGCCTCCAGGACCGCGCACGCCGGTGACGTGATCGGGAAGTACGCGTCGGCCCCGACCTCCTCAAGACCGGCCTGCCGCAGCAGCCGTGGCAGCGTCCGCCCGTAGGCCAGGTCGGCGCCGCGCTCGGCCATCAGCGTGCGGAAGCCGGAGCGCAGGCGGTTGGCGAGCCGCTGCTCGGGTCCGGACTCGTCCGGGCAGAGCAGCGGCTGCAGCCCGGGATCGGCGTCCTCCAGCAGCAGCAGGCCGCCCGGGCGGAGCGCGCCGATCATGCGCCGCAGCGCCTCCGCCCGGTCGGTGACGTGCACCAGCACCAGCCGGGCGTGGACGAGGTCGAACCCGCCCGGCGGCGCGGGGTCGGCGGCGACGTCGTGCCGCAGCACCTCGACCACACCGCCCGCGGCGTCCCGGGTCCATGACACGTCGATGTCGGTGGCGACCACGGCACCGCCGGGGCCGACCCGTGCGGCCAGTCCGAGGGGCACCGAGGCGCCGCCGGCACCCACCTCCCAGCAGCGCATCCCCGCCCCGATGCCGAGCGCGTCGATGTGCCGGAACGTCACGGGGTCGAAAAGCTCGGCGAACGCGCCGAAACGTGTCCCCGCCTCGGCCCGGCGGTTGTCCAGCAGGTAGCCGTGGTCGTGTCCCGGGCCGCCCCCGTGGTCCGTGTCGCGTGTCGTCATGGCGCGATTCTCCGTTACGGAGGCCTTCCTCCGGCTGCCGGGGTTCGCCCGGCGATCAGGGCACTCGTGTGGGTGACACGGAAAAGCCCGGGCGGCGGTGCCCGCCGGGTGGGTGCATCACGCAGGCAGTCGATATTTCAGTCGAGATTGACAGATGTCGCTTACAGCTAACAGTTACGGATATGTCCGCATTCTGTAACGCGAAGCGATTGTTCCGGTTGTGCGCGTCGCCGCTGGGTCAGAGTTGGGTCATCGGCAACCCGCCGAAGCATCCGCACCGCGGGAACGGCCCGAAAGGACCAGGACCGCACCTTTGTTGAGGGGGCATCATGTCTGCTCGTATCACCCGTCGCGTCGTCGCCACCGTCCTCGCCTCCGGAGCGGTCGTGGCCGCCGCCGCCCTGCCGGCCTCCGCTGCGGAGAGCCGCGACCACGGCCGGTCCCGGGTGGTGATCGGTGACGTCAACACCCGCGACGGCCGCGACGGTCACGGCCGCGGCGGCCGCGGCGGTGACGAATGGATCGAAGTGGTGAACACGGGCCGCGGCTCGGTCAACCTGCGCGGCTGGAGCCTGTCGGACCGGGACGGCAACCGCTACCGCTTCAACAACGTGTGGCTCGCCGGGCACTCGAAGGTGCGCGTCCACACCGGCTTCGGCCGCGACGGCCGGCGCGACGTCTTCCAGGACCGCCGCAACTCCGTCTGGGACCGCCGCGACGTCGCGACCCTGCGCAACGACCACCGCCAGGTCGTGGACGTCAAGTCCTGGGGCGGCCGCCGCTGACCGGCACCCGATCCGGGCCGTGCCGCCGCATCCCCGTGGCCGGCACGGCCCACCCCGTCACCCCTTCACGGCGTGCCGC
>NZ_JBHWGA010000088.1:0-19410 GCF_042733315.1 Streptomyces sp. NPDC059718 | reverse complement strand
CCGACTCCCCGGCCCATTCCCCCTGCATGCCTACAAGACTGGCCCCGACTCCACAGAGCCGGGGCCAGAACCCGAGATTTTCAGCAGTCTTCTAGGCTGTCGCCGTGCTCCTGATCCACGACGGGGAGGCCGCCCCCGACGCGCCCGTCCTCCGTACCGGCGGAGTCCCGCTCGTCCCGGAGGGCTTCGTGTGGCCGACCTGCCGGAACTGCGCCGGGGCCCTGCAGTTCCTCGCGCATTTGCCCGTTGACGGTGGCGCGGTCGCCGTCTTCTTCTGCCAGAACGACCCGGGCATGTGCGACGACTGGGACGCTGCGGCGGGTGGCAACCGTGCCTACCTGTTCACCGGCATGCTCACCCCGGCCGCCGCCCCCGCCGAGGGCGAGACGCTGCTCGGCGCCGTCACCGCGCTGCGCCCGCAGCCCGTCGGCGTCGCCACGACGGCGCCCGTCCTCGGACGGCTGGGCGGCGAGCCGGACTGGCTGCAAAGCGACGAGACCCCGTCCTGTCCCTCCTGCGCCGCGCCCATGGCGTTCACGGCGGAACTGGAGGAGGGCCACGACCACACCACCTCCGCGAACTTCGGCGGCGGCGGTAGGGGTTACACCTTCGTCTGCCGTCCCTGCGAGCGGGCCGCGTTCCTCTGGCAGTGCTGACCGCGTGCCCGCCGCCACTCGGGGCGCCCTCGTGCGCCTCTCGTGGTGACCGTCCCGGCCCGCAGGGCTCGTAACGCGATATCAACTCGACTTTCTCATATCCAAGGACTCACTCCGACGCCCGGGAAAACGTCCCTATCAGGTAGGAACCCGTACACCTTTTCCTTGGACGCAACCGCCTGCGTATGGCCCCGGGCCATGCTCGACGCCTGCTCGAGCAGGGCATCGGCCAAAGACCGCGCCAACGCCCGGGGGACTGCGCCCGAGGCCGCCCGGAAAGGGAGGGGCACGTTGCCATCCGCGCGATGTCGGAAGGTGTGCAGAAGTACCATGCCGTGCATGGATGAGGATTTGACAATTGCCGCAGGCACCAATGAGAACACGGAGATTTCTGCTGGTCATCGCCGTCTTCTTACGGCAGTTGAGGCATCAATCATGCCCCATTAGGCCATAAGTGGACACCGCACGCATCGCTCGATACGGTCGAAATGCAGGCGCCACAAATGCAGCTGTAATCCGACTACGCACGCGAGGAAGTTGGCGCCGCAAGCCGGAAGCCACCGGCCCTCATGGTGCCCAGTGCATCGCGGTGTAGATACCGCTCCCCGGATCGCGACCCGCACCCGGGATGTGCCCTGGCCAGGTTCAGGCGCCATGTACACGTACTGTCTCGAAGAAAGAGGATAGCTATGCGCGCGAAGCGAAGCATCGCGATCATGGCGAGCCCCGTCGCCGCGGCAGCACTGGCGTTCTCGCCGGCGCTGATGACGCAGGCGGCAGCCGACACCACAACCATCTCGGCAACGACGACCTCGCGAGCCGCGCTCCTTCCTGCGGACGACGCCTCCGAGGGCAAGACGAAGGGTGCGAAGGACGGCAAGCGGGACGGCCTCAACTTCAAGTGCGACTACCGGCACTCGTACGCTCCGGCAAAGGCCACGGAGGACTACAAGGACGCGTACGACCTGGCGTACCGCACCAGCTACGACAACTACTGTCGTGGTGAGACGGCTACCAATACGCCCGCAGGTGCCAACGACGCCTCCGAGGGCAAGGCGAAGGGTGCGAAGGACGGCAAGCGCGACGCTCTCACCCTCAAGTGCGACTACCGGCACTCTTACGCTCCGGCAAAGGCCACGGAAGACTACAAGGACGCGTACGACCTCGCATACCGCACCAGCTACGACAACTACTGCTAGGAAACTGGGTCGGTAACCGGCCAGCAGACCGATGACTGTGACCAGCGGTGGGCCGGTCACGGCCATCGGGCTGCCTCCGACTGGATGAAGTTCCGGTGCCTGCTCACAGGGCCGCTGCACGGGCCGAAACCGAAACCCCCACGATGGCTTGCTTTGCGGTGGCGGTAGACGTCCGTTCAAGCCCCACGGCAGAACAACACTCGCTTGGAGATCTAGGCCTCAGCCCATTCCCGGTTCGCCCGCGGCCCTGTCACCGCACGGATGGTGCGCCGCTGCCGAGCACGCCGTGTTCCGGTAAGCCGGCACGCGAAATAGACGAGGAACGAGATCGTCGTGACGTAGGGGCTGATGGGGATGCTGCTGCCGAGGGCGAGAAGGATGCCGCCTTCGACAGCGAGGATGGCGAAGAGCACGCTCAACAACGGCAGGAGCACGGGGGAGGCGGTGACCCGTCCGGCCGCTGCCGCGGGGGTGACGACCAGGCTGAGGACGAGAAGCGCTCCGACGACCTGCACCGACAGGGCGATCGTGATTCCCAGGAGGAGCATGAAGGCCACGGAAAGCCCCCGGACGGGCAGGCCGCGTGCTTCGGCGACCTGCGCGTCGGCGCTCGCGAAGGTCAGGGGACGCCAGATGACGGCGAGGGCGATCAGCACCAGCGCGGACACGGTGAGCATCCATCCGGTCTGCGGGTTGTCGACGGCCACGATCTGGCCGGTCAGCAGGCCGAACTTGTTGGCCGCTCGCCCCTTGTAGAGGGCGAGGAACAGGACTCCGAGGCCGAGCCCGAACGGCATGAGGATGCCGATGACCGAATTGCGGTCGCGGGCGCGGGAGCCCAGAACACCGATCGCCAGGGCGGCGACGAGCGATCCGACGATCGAGCCCGCCACCACGTTCACCCCGAGCAGCAAGGCCGCAGAGGCGCCCGCAAAGGACAGTTCGCTGATCCCGTGTACGGCGAAGGGCAGGTCGCGGAGCACCACGAAGACGCCGGCCAGTCCGCCGACCAGCCCCAGCACGCCGCCCACGATGAGGGAGTTGCGCACCAGGCCGAGCAGAGCGCCGTAGTCCTGGAAGTTGAACATCTGCTGCCACATCTCGGCCGCTGTCATGGGAGCGCTCCGTCTGATTCGTGTGCGTCCGCGGCGTCGAGTCCCGGGTGGTGCACGGCCTGCTGGTCATGGGTACCGACGACGACGATCCTGCCCCGCACCCGCAGGACGTCGACCTGGGAGTCGTACAGGGCCGACAGGGATTCAGACGTCAGCACGTCCTCCGGGGTACCGGTGCGGTGTCCGTGAGGGGCGAGGTAGAGGACCCGGTCCACCAGGTCGAGGACGGGGTTGATCTCGTGCGTCACGAACACCACGGCGGTCCCGTGGTCCCGGCGCCTGCGGTCGATGAGCTCGGTCACCGCCCGCTGGTGGTGGAGGTCCAGGGAGAGCGTGGGCTCGTCGCACAGCAGCACGCGGGGATCGGTGGCCAGGGCCTGGCCGATGCGCACGCGCTGCCGCTCGCCGCCCGAGAGGGTGCCGAGGGGCGCGTTCGCGTACGCCGACGCCCCGACGGACTCCAGGATGGCGTCGATACGCTGCCGGTTGGCTGCACCACGTCGGCGGAGCCCGAACCGGTTCCCGTCCAGGCCGTAGCCCACCACGTCGCGGGCCCGCACCATGTCGTGCGCGGTGGCCGTTCCCTGCTGCGGCACGTACCCGATGTGGCGCGCGGCCCGCCGGGGATCGTCGCCGAGCACACGCAGGGTGCCTGAGGAGAGCGGCCGGCGCCCCAGAAGGGCGTGGACCAGACTGGTCTTGCCGGAGCCGTTCGGTCCGAGCACCGCCCAGAACTCCCCGGGCGCCACATCCAGATCGAGATCCTTCCAGAGGGTGCGGTCCCCGTACCGGAGACCGCCGTTCCTCATTTGGATCAGCGGCGCCGGCCTGCCGTGAACGTCCGCGTTCCCGGTGCGGGGCCCGGGGAACGACGGCGAGGGACGCCTGGTCACTTGTTCAGGGCGTCGGCGAGCGCGTCGACGTTGTCGCTCATCCACGTCAGGTAGTCCTTGCCTTCGGGCAGGGTCTCGGTGACGGGCACCACGGGCACACCGGCCGCCTCGGCCGCCGACTTGACCTTCTCCGTCGGGGCACCGGAAGTCTGCTCGTTGTAGACGAGGGCCTTGACCGTCTTCTCGGAGAAGAGGTCCAGGGTGGCCTTGAGGACCTTGGCGGACACATCGTCGCCCTCCTCGATGGCCTCGCTGAACTCCTCGGGTGTCCGGTTGGCCAGGCCGGACGCTTCGAGCAGGTAGACCGGCACCGGCTCGGTGATCGCCACGCCCTCGCCGTCGTGCGCGGACTTGAGGGCGGCCTCCTTGTTCTCCAGCGCGGTGAGGCTCTTGTTGAAGGCGGCGGCGTTCTCGGTGAAGGTGCCGGCGTGGTCCGGGTCCGCCTTGCCCAGGGCATCGGCGATGCGGTCGGCGATCTTGCTCACGGAGGGGAAGTCGTACCAGACGTGCTCGTTGAGTTCCCCGCCGGCCGGGGCGGTCCGGCCCGAGACCTCGACGGCGTTGATGACGTCCGCCGAGGCGTTGCCGCTCCCCAGCATCCGGTCGACGAAGTCGTCGTACCCGCCGCCGTTCTCCACCACGACCTGCGCCTTGGACAGGGCGAGCTGGTTGCGGGTGTCGGCCTCGAAGGAGTGCGGGTCCTGGTCGGGGTCGCTGATGATCGAGGTGACGTCGACCCGGTCGCCGCCTATCCGCTCGACGATGTCGCCGTAGACGTTGGTGGAGGCGACGACGGTGACCTTGGACGCGGAATCACCGCTCTTGGCACGTGCAGCGTCGTCGGAGGAACTGCCGCAGCCGGTCAGCACGCTGAGCGATGCCGCACCGGCCAGCAGGATGGCGAGGCGGGAAGAGGACTGGGACATGAAGGAAGCCTCCAAGGGCTGCGAAGGGGAGCTGTTGAGGGGGCGTACGGCCACACGCTCACGGGCAGCTTAGATGAAAACGACTACCACTTTCGACAGGGGTTGGGCAAAGAGCATCCTGAAGGTCGCCATGCACGGCCTGAGTGCGCGAATGGCGCGCGGGCGGTCCAAGCCCGGCAGGCTGCCGTGCTGCTCGTCGCCCCCTGCCTGGCAAGCGGCGACGGCTGTCGCCGCTCCCCGAGCCCCCGTGCGGGCGGCTTTTGAAACGGAAACCATTTTCATATAGCGTGGCCTCGACCTTCCCGAGGAGTGATCTGTCGTGGCCGTTCCGAAGCGCAAGATGTCTCGCAGCAACACCCGCCACCGTCGGGCTCGGTGGAAAGCCGTCCCGGCCGAGTTGGTCCCCGTCGTGGTGGACGGCTCGGTGTACCGGGTTCCTCGCAGGCTGGCCAAGGCCTACGAGCGTGGCCTGCTGCGACCGGAGAGCTGACTCGCGTGGCACACGACCGACTGCCCGTGACGGTGTTGTCAGGCTTCCTGGGCGCGGGTAAGACCACGCTGCTCAACCATGTGCTGCGCAATCGTGACGGCCTTCGCGTCGCGGTGATCGTCAACGACATGAGCGAGGTCAACATCGATGCCGCGCTGGTGCGCGGCGGCCAGGCGGCCCTGTCTCGCACGGAGGAACGCCTGGTCGAGATGACCAACGGCTGCATCTGCTGCACGCTGCGGGACGACCTGCTGGAGGAAGTCGCCCGGCTGGCCGGAGAAGGCCGTTTCGACTACCTGCTCATCGAGTCCAGCGGCATCTCCGAGCCGATGCCGGTAGCAGCCACCTTCGCTTTCCCCCGCGACGACGGCGCAACGCTCGGCGATCTGGCTCAACTGGACACCATGGTCACCGTGGTCGACGCCGCGAGCTTCCTGCCCGAACTCACTGGTGGGGACGGTCTCGTCGAACGCGGACTCGACCAGTACGAGGACGACGAGCGTACGGTCAGCGACCTGCTCATGGATCAGATCGAGTTCGCCGACGTCATCGTGGTCAACAAGCTGGACCTCGTGGATGACCACGCCGCCGCCCGGCTTCAGGCCACGCTCATGCGCCTGAATCCAACTGCGCGCATCGTGCCGGCCCGGCACGGGCAGGTCGACCTGCGTGAGGTGCTCGGCACCGGGCGATTCGACCTGGAACGAGCTCAGCAAGCTCCGGGGTGGGTCATGGAACTCAACGGCGACCATGTGCCGGAGACCGAGGAATACGGGATCTCCAGCACCGTCTTCCGCTCCGAACGCCTCTTCCACCCAGGGCGCCTGTGGGCCTTCGTCACCGAAGCCCTCGACAGTGGCGTTTTCGGACAGGTCCTGCGTTCCAAGGGCTTCTTCCGCCTGGCCGGCAGGCCTCAGGTGACGGGGCTGTGGTCACAGGCCGGTTCCATTGCGCGGTTCGAACCATCAGGCACGCTGGAGGCAGGCTCGAGCCACCTCAGGAGCTGGTCTTCATCGGAGTGGGCCTGCGCCCGGAAGCCCTGCACGCGGCGCTGTCGGCCTGCCTCATGGCCGACGGGGGAGACGTCGCGATCACCGACCCCTTTCCCGAGTGGCTCGTCCACGAGGTGACCGACGCCTGCGAGCACGAGCACGCAGGCCAGTTGACGCAATCCCCCTAGCTCCCGGGCCGGGGTCGTGGGCGTCTCGCAGCAGCCACCATCCGATGCTCGCGCCGCAGAGCACTGCCTTGATCCAGGTGGCCGCGGAGAAGCGGAAGGCGAAGGCGCGGCTGAACGTGCCGGACTGCAGGGCGATGAGTTGCGGTCGACCATGGGGCCGACGCCCAGGAAGGCGAGCCGTGCGGTCGAGCGGAACCCGGTGAGTCCTGCGGTGGGAGTGTCAGTGGGTGTGCCGTTCGAGCCAGGGGACGATGTGGTTGATGTAGCCGTCGATGTTGGACAGGGGTTTGCCGGGCAGGACGGCGATCAGGTGCTCGATGCCGAAGGTCTGGTCCCAGACGCGGGCGCGCCTGTAGGTGTCGTGGTCGACGGCGTCGTGGATGGTGCCCCAGCCGTGCCAGGCCATGCAGGCGGCGTCGATGGCGGGGTCGAAGGGCAGGGCGAGGTCCCAGTCCAGGACGCCGATGAGTTTGCCGTCGGGGCTCCAGTGGACGTTGGAGCCGGCGAGGTCGCCGTGGACGAGTGCGTCGGGTACGGGTTCCAGGGCGATCGCGTCGTCGAGGCGGCGCCGGCCTTCGTCGCGCCACCGTGCGGGCAGGCGGGGGATGACGTCCTCGGCCAGGATGCCGGCCCAGCCCCGTGTGGGGGTCTGGTCCTGGGCAGCGGTCAGGGCCTGACGGAGATCCGCCGTGAGGGGGACTTCCCGCAGGGCCCGCAGGAGTTCCCCGATCTGCTCCGGGTCCCCTTCTCCTTCGGGCAGTGCGACGCCGTCGATCCAGGACACGGCAACGGCGGCACGGCCGTCGAAGACCGCGACCGGCGTGAGCGGCTCCGGTACGGCGAACGGCAGACCGGCGGCCTCGATTGCGCGTAGCAGTTCCATCCGGCGTGGCAGGGCCTCCGCCGCCGACGGACGCTTGCTGATCCGCACGGCCGCGACGCCGGGCAGCAGCACGACATGATGGACGTTGCCATCGGCAGCCAGACGCACCCGATCCAGGGGAGCGCCCGGCACAAGCGCATCGACAATCTCCAGCAGGTCCGCGGGTACTCCGCCGCTCATGATGAATGCTCTCCCGTGTCGCCGAGGCCCGGCCCCTGTCTCGTCGCCACGAAGGCTAGTCGCTCACTCGCGTACAGCTGACCTGCGCCGACTGCCGCGGGAGAGAGGGGGGATGAGCCGGGTCGACCTCGAGGCCGTGCAGGGGGCCAGACTGAACTCTTCCTGAGAATCCAGCTCACCCGCTCACGATGTTGGTTACCAGCGCATGCCGAGTGGGTTGGGATGACGCCGTTCAACGTCGGCCAAGAGTTGTGCGTCCTGCCAAGGCACGGTGACTCGGCACGACACTGCTTGAACCGGGGCATCGGTCTCCGTGCCGCGAGCACACACGGCCGTTCCTACCTACGCGATCAAGTGCTCGTGCCCTCTGGCCATGGCCTTCCTCTTTTCGGGAGGGCCGCCAGGAGTGGCGTCCCCCGAGCGTGGGCCACTCCATCTGACGGCATGCGCCATCAGATGGAGTAACCTGGATTACAGCTCGCAAAACGGTGCAAACCGCCACCCTCTCGACGAGGTCGGTGACGCCGTGGTCCGGGCGGAGCAGATGGGCAGGCAGGGAAAGGTTCTCCTTGTCCTCAGAAGCGATCCCGTCTCAGCCGGGCGCGTGCCCTTAGGTGCACGCTGCCGAGATGAAAGGTGGCACCGACATGGGCGGCTCTCATGAGGATGCTGTCCGCGACGAGGTTGGGCACTGGTTCTTCGATGATTACTTGCCGACCTGGGTAGCAGTGGGAAGCGGTGCGATTCCCCGGGGGCCGGAGTTCATCCTTGACTACTGGGCGGCGCCGCTGCATATCAGTGGGCCGGCGTCGCGTGACTCGCTGCTCGACGGTGACGCCGTCATCGGCTGGCTGGAACGCCATCAAGCCGCGTTGCGGGCGCAAGGTTATTCGTACACCGCCGTACCTGACAGCAGGATGATGTTCTACCACGATGCCGGGGTCGCGATCGAGGTGATCTGGTCACGTCGTCGTGTGGACGACAGCGAGATCGAGCGTCTTGCTGTCCATTTCGAAGTGGCTCGGGAGTCCGCGGGGTGGAGGGTGGTCGGAATTCAGCATGTGTCAACGACGGCGGATTCATTGAATATGGTGTGGCAGGCAGGGAGCTGATCAGCGGAGCAAGTGGCGCTGCAGGGCCGGCAACTCGGTTGCGACCTGTGTTGCCGGCACGATGCCCTCGAGGACCTCGTGCGCCCGCTGTGGGACCGGCCGGTTCCGGCGGATCACCGGACGCTTGCGCTCGGCCACACCGGTGTGCATTCTTCGTTCCCGCGACACGCTGAAGCAGCCACCGCCCTCTACGGGGTCGACGTGAGGTACCTGCTTCGCGAGGTCGGGCGACCAGGCGGCGGGGCGACCGGGCGGCGGGCAAGAAGACATAATCGTGGATACCGCTCTGCAAGCCCTCCAGTGGAACCGCGCGCACCTCCGCCGAGTCCACAGCCGTCGACTGGCTCACACCCAAAGAGACCGCAGAGCGCATGTCCTATTACTGAGATTCCGCGCGTGATGTCGCCTGCAACAGCGCCTTGAACTGCGGCAACTCTTGGCTCATGTACGACATCCCGCCGAGATCATCAGTAGTAGGTGCGGATGCCCAGGTCGTCGAAGTCTGCCCACCGATGCTCTTGGTCCCATCCGGTTGAGGCAGCACTGCCGAGAGCCTCGATCACATCATCACAACTTGCCCCGAAGCGCAGGGGTCCCACGCTCTCAAGCGGCACCCACGTCCACTGCGGCCGGCCCACGTCCGGAGCAATCTTCTGTTCCCACCACCACATAAGCACCCACCGTGAACATGCCGAATCCGTGATCAGCATCATCACACGCGATGTTCCACAGCAGCGAAGTACCGCCTCCCGGGCAACCGGTTCCGAAAACTGACGCACCCAGAGGCTGGGTGACAACCGCGATGACGCCATTGCCTGACTCATCGCATGTCTACGGAGCCGGTGGCTGCTCAACGACGGCCGTGGCGATCACCGCCACGGGATGGGCTTCTGGCAGCTCGCTCAGAGGAATACCGGCACGCAGAGATTCTGCCGGACCGGCCACCAGCCTTGAAGGGGCGCCGCAGCAACGATCCAAGGCACCGAGGCACGCCATGAGTCGTAGCGACCGGGGCCAGGCCAGGGCCGCCTCTGGGCCGTCCGAGGGCACACAACGACGACCAACACTGGCAACCGCTGACCGCTCGATCGCCCCAGGTCACAGTGTTGATCGTCTAGGG
Organism: Streptomyces sp. NPDC059718; assembly: GCF_042733315.1. Classification (NCBI taxonomy): domain Bacteria; kingdom Bacillati; phylum Actinomycetota; class Actinomycetes; order Kitasatosporales; family Streptomycetaceae; genus Streptomyces; species Streptomyces sp. NPDC059718. The sequence continues at coordinate 9,656 of NZ_JBHWGA010000088.1, read as the reverse complement.
AGACCCACGTCAGCAGACCCTGGATCGCTTCTTGTCTTCTGAGGGCACTACGGTCATGGCGGGGCGCTCAGGGATGGGAAGGAAGTGAGGTGTATGAGCGGGGACATCAGCGTCTCGGAGGAGTACGTCTGGCCCACGTCCTCCGGCATGTTCTGGTGGATCGTGGAGTACCTGAAGGAACGCGTCACCGACGAGTCCGTCTGGGCTTACGCCGACACGGACGGGTTTGAGGTGCTGAAGAACTTCCCGGTGTACCGCCTCCCGGAGCCCGGCCGCCACGAGGTGCTTCGCGTACTGGCAGAAAAGGTCCCGCTCGCCTACGGGGCATGGGCTCGTGAGCGCAGTTCGCTGTCCGAGGCCCAGATCGTCGGTGCGGTCCACGACCTGGAGATCCTGGCCATGATGGCCACTGAGGTGCTGCGCGAACTGGACGGCGGGAGCGCCGGGTGAAGTTCTACAGCATCTCCATCTCTCCCGAATACAGCTGGCTCATGTACTCCGGCAAGGAGCCGATTTTCAACCTGATCGTCGACGCCCTCCGCGAGGAGATGCCCGAACCCGGGGAACTCACGATCGTTCCCCGGCACGATTTTCCCGGTGAGAGCGGCCGCCATCTCAACCTGCTGACCCTGTCGGTCGACCGGTACCGGGCGGCACTCGCGGTGCTCGCGGACCGGGCAGTACCCCGGGCACGTACGGCGCTCTATGATGGCGAACTTTCCGCGGCCTACCCCAACCGGGAGTGGGGCGTAGGACGGGTTGAGGCGCTCGGGGACGTCAAGACGGTGGCGCTCATCGCCAGGAACGTGCTGGCCCGGATGGGCTGACCGGCCTCAGATGTTGCGGAAGGGGCGCTCAGCGATACGCGGTCGCTGCGTCTTGCTCAGTCGGAGAACCACACGACGAGGCGTACGTTGTCGGTACCGTGCTGTGCCGCCAGTGCCTTCATGGCTTCCCAGACGGGTTGCCAGTCGCCGGTTTCGGTGACGGCGTCTCTGCGGCGGATGGTGCCTGATCTGTAGAGCGTGCCCCCAATGAGGGCTCAGCGAAGTTGGTGGGGGTCGGGCCGGCACGGCGCTCTGGCCATTCGGAGACAGGGCCGTCTCGGCCGGCCCCACGGCTGGGTCAGCCCGGCTTGACCGCCAGCGTCGCAAAATAGTTCGACATGTATTGAGCGGATGCGTTGGATTGGTGCGGCGCTTCCGCGAAGCCGGTGAGGACGAACCCCGCGGCGAGTTGCCCGCCGATCTGGTCGGTGAGGGTGTGGCTGTATTCAAGAGGGGCATCCGCGCCGAACTTCGTGGCGCGTTCCTCGGCGGAGTACTGCGTGACATCGCTGTAGGGCAGCTTGTGCACGACGATCAGCTCGCCGCGCTCGTCGAGCGCCTCGTGGTCGAACAAGTACACATCAGGGTTGAGGAAGCCCACGAGCAGAGTTCCGCCCGGTCGCAGGACGCGGAAGCACTCACGCCACACCGGTGCCAAGTCTGGTACGAACAGGTTGGAGACCGGATGGAATACGACGTCGAATGTTGCGTCGCCGAAGGCGCTGAGGTCGCGCATGTCGCCTAGGACGGTGCGCAGCTCGAGTCCGTCGCGCGCCGCCACCATCTCGTCCTGGCCGAGCTGGCGGGGTGAGTTGTCGAATACGGTGACCCGCGCCCCTGCGGCGGCGAGGATCGGACCCTGCTGGCCACCGCCGGAGGCCAGGCACAACACGTCCTTGCCGGTCAGGTCCGTCGGCAGCCAGGAGCGGTCGACTGGCTCACGCCCGATGAGAACGATCGACCAGTCGCCCATGCGGGCGCGCTCGACATCCTCAGCACTTACCGGCCTCGACCACTCGTTGCCCTCTTCGACACACTTGTCCCAGGCTGCCCGATTGTGGGCAACGGGGTCGACAACAATGTCCTGCACGTTCAACTCCCTGCTACAGCCCAGCGGAAACCTGCGGTACTGACAGTTCGGTGCCGCTAGCCAACACGATTGCATGGTGCGGGCTCAACGAAATTAGCGGCATCGAGGTGTCCACGGGCTCGACGGGTGGTCGCGCAGCGGGTGCGTAGGCGCTGGTTGCCGGGGTTGCGGAAGCCGTAAGCGTCGCGGGCGATGGTCTTGAAGACCCGGTTGGTGCCTTCGGAGCCGGCGTTGGTGATCCCGGTGTGCAGGAACGCAAGGATCTCTGGCCACCATGTCCCGACGGTTGTGGCCAGGCGCTGCAGTTCGGGAAGGTCGGCGTCGGCGCATCGGCGGTAGGACCGGTACAGCAGATCGCGGACCTGTTCCCGGTCCGGGCGGGTCCGGACGGTGGCAAGCAGGTCCAGGAGGTCTTCCTTGGCGTTCCACGCAACGGCGATCGGCGCGCCGATCGCCCTGGGCAGGTTGGACAGCTCGTCGAGCAGAGCGTCGACGTGCTCGCCGCGCATCCGGGCGGCGGAGCGGGTGAACCGGTTGGGCAGTTCCCACTCGCGGTTGCCCTTGCGGCCGCGTCGGCCGCGGTGGGTCACGGTGGCCCGGCGGCGGACCTCGGGGCCACTCCCAGAGCCCCTTCGCCGCGCCGGTCACCGCTCGTCGATGACGATAGGACGACCACCCGACTCGCGGTGTCCAGTGCTCCTACCTGGGATTCCGTGCATTCTGAGGCTGCGGCGCCGTCCTGGCCTCCGCCGCACGCACTCGGGCAGGGCCGCGCTCCCGCCCGGCCCGCAGCTCCTCACGTGCCCGCACGAGTATCGGGCGGCCCAGGGCAGGAGTGAGCGCGTCACCACATCGCCGGGCCGGACCCGGGGGAGGGTCACCTTTCCGGACCTCCCTGCCGGCACCCCTCTCGGCGTGGGCCTGGGTGCCGAGTTCGAAGCGGTCGAACCGGAACTGCCCGAGAGAAGTCTCCTCGCCCTGTACACCGACGGCCTGGTCGAGACACGCGACCACGACATCGACGTGGGAATGAACCTCCTGGGCAGCGCCCTCGCCCAACGGAAGTGTTCTTTGGAAGACCTCTGTACCCGAGCACTGCGGAACCTCACCGGCCACGGGCCGTCCGACGACGTCACTCTGCTCCTGGTGCGAACCCGCTCACTCGGCCCCGAACAGGTCGCGCAGCGGGAAGAGGTGAAGCTCCTGGTAGATGAGTTGTCGACAGCGTTGATCGCCTAGGCGGCCCAGGTCAGCACACTCGGCCTGCCGTCAACTCAACCCCCGATCAACCAGGTTGGGAACGGCTCACTGAGGCTATGGACCATGCCTCACCTGGACAGGCGCTGACCTGTGGCAACGTGGGGTCATCACTGCTGTTCCCCGTGGCTCCCTGTTCGGCACCGCCGGACGGGGCACGGGTATGGCACGTACTATGGTTCGCCCATGAATCGCGTGCTCTGGACAGTCCTGGCCTTCATTCTCTCCGTTCTTGCGGTCAGCGGCCTCACCAGTGCCATCAACGGCGCCGTGGGTGCCAACAACTTGCCGAGCATCCTCGTCAGCCTCGCCGTCAGCACCGCTCTGTTCTTCGCTGCGCGCGGTGCGTGGCGCCAGGTGATCAGGAGCCAGTAGACGCTTCGACGAGCCGGTCAGTTCGTCTGGAAGTGAATCGGGCTTCCGCCGACCTGGGATAACCGGGGCGAGCAGCCCTGTGATCTGCGGGAAGCTCGTCAACGGTTGTCAGCGATGGGTGCCCCTGGGTGCTTGGACGGCCCAAGGACGGCCCTGCGATGACGCTCGCCGCGGGTCGACACCCGCTTTATGGGCACGACGGTCGCTGAGGTCTGCTGGGCACGCCAACTGGCCGCCTGGGAGGGGTGGCGGTCGGGCATGGGCGCAGAGGTTGCTGTACTTCGTTGCTGTGCAGCACTGTCGCGGGTGACTCGTCTCAGTGAGGTTTGACCGTTCGCTGTCGTACGTTCGAGGCTGTTGGGCTTGTGTAGGGCACGACGACGGTGGCCACACGGAGGCGACGCACTTTCGGCAATTCGGCAAGGTCGTCAACTGCGGGTAAGTCGACTGGGAGACCGAGCACTTCGCGAAGCTGGCGCTGGAGCGGATGCTCGCCCTGCCGTAGGGGCAGGATGGGCGCATGATCCTGCGCCCCTTGCGCGACACCGACGAGGACGCCGACGCGATAGCGGTCGTGGCCGCCGCCGCGTTCGGCGCCTCCGACGCCCTGCCCGGTGGCGGCCCGCCCGAGGAGATGCCTCCCGAGCTGTCCGCTCTGCTACGGCGGCGCAACCGGTACGTCGCGCGCACCGACCCCGGTGGCTGCTGGCTGGCCGTGGACGAGACCTCCGGCATGCCTCTCGGGGTCGCCATGTCCACGCGCCGCGAGGGGACCTGGGGGCTGTCGCTCTTCGCCGTGCTGCCCTCCGCGCAACGGCAGGGGGTCGGCCGCGAACTGCTCGCCGCCGCCCTTGCCTACGGGCGCGGCTGCCTGCGCGGCATCATCTGCAGCTCCCCGGACCCGCGGGCGGCGGCGACCTACCGCCGGGCGGGCTTCGCGCTGCACCCGGCGATGCGCCTGGAAGGCGCCGTCCGCAAGGGCGACCTGCGCGCGCCGGACGGCGCGGTGCACGAGGGCTCGGCCAAGCACCGCGACCTGATGGACTCCGTCGACCGGCGCACCCGGGGCGGCGCCCACGGCCCCGACCACGACCAACTCCTCACCGAGAGCGACCTGCTGATCGTCGACGACCTGGCCGGCAGCGGCTACTGCTACATCGACCAATACGGGAACGTACGGCTGCTCGCCGCCACCTCCCGCAGGCTGGCGACCCGGCTGCTCACCGCCGCGCTGCTGAGCCTGCCCGAGAGTACCCCTGCACAGGTCGCCAATTTGACGGCCGAGCAGCAGTGGGCCGTGGACGTGGGGCTGACCGCCGGACTGGAACTCAGCACGTCCGGCTGGGTCTGCCTGCGCGGAATGCGGCCACCGGAGCCGTACATCCCCTCGGGATTCTTCGGGTGACGTTGGAAGCACCTGGGGCGCCTACCCTGCCCCAGGCGCTTGAGTTCGTTCGACGTCAGACCTTGGCGAGGACCGACTCTCGCTCGGTCTCGTCGGTGCCGGTGCCGGTGGCAGCGCCGGGCCGCTTGAGCGCCTTACGCTTGGCCCGGCGCTCCCATGAAGGCGTTGGCGCGATCTTTGGCCGGTGGCCTGCCCGGGCTGGGGTCGGGCATGGCCAGGGGGCCATATGCTGGCCGCGAATCGGGCTGGCTCCTGCCTGCCCGCAACAAGCCCGATAGGCCCCCTGGTCTTGCTCGACGTCGGGTCCCGGACCGGGTGCCCAGCCGTCCGGCCGCATCGACGCGTGGCTCACGATCAGTGCCACTGCCTGGTGCGAGCAGCCCACCTGAAAGCCGATCTCCCGTAAGGACAGCCCCCTGGCCTTCAGACGCAACGCCAACTGCCGCTGCTCGACGGTCAGATGTGGACGCATACGCGAATCTCCCCAGCTCATCGAGAATCTTCCCGACTTACCAAGGTGTTGCGGCGACCGGCTGAATCCGCCACGTCAAGCCTCAACCGAGACCCGACAGCGATCGCTTCATGATCGTCTAGGGCGGACGTCAGGCGCACCCGGCGCTGCGCACGACAGAGGTCCGGTCGCCTTTCGGCCGCTGCGGCGCGCCACACCTACTCGCCGGCGTCGTCCCTGGTGTGCGGCTCTTCGGTGTCCGCCCTGGCTAGGTCGCGAAGGAGTGCCTCGATGACCAAGTGTTCCCGCATACGGTCCCGCAGTCCCGCTGACGCGAGCCTTCCCGCGATCCATACGTGCCTCGCGTTGCGGGGGTCGTACTCGAGAGGACGGCGCTGCCACGGGCGCCAGCGCGTCCAGCATCGCCGAGGTACCTCGTCTACCGTCACCAGCGGCGGCAGATCCACGTCGTCCATATTCGTCATATAACTGGGGTAATGGAGATGGCGGAAGAGGCGCCTCCTGGTGATGGTCGTCACATCGGTGGGCTTCCCTTCGCGCGTGGCACAGCGGCCGGGATCCCCACCAGGGAGGTCCTGGGCCGAAGCGGCCGAGGGCCGTCTCCCCGATGGCCTCGGAGGCTTGGTCGAGTAGTTGCCTGTGGTTGAGCGGCTCAGCGGTGAGAATGGCGCCGAAGGCGCGACAGACGCTTCAGCAGGGCGACATTGGCGATGGCGGCGCAGATCAACAGCGCCACGTTCAGCGTTGCGCTGCCGAGGCTCAGCCAGCCGGCCTCCGTCCCGTCCGGGGCTGCGGCAGGACCCCAGATCGAGCCGATCGCCGAGATCGCCGCATAACCTGCGTACATCGCCGGGAAAGCGATGGCGCCCGAGGGGAGGGTCAACGCGACGGCGGCCAGGTAGAAGGCAGCTCGTTCATCGACGGCTCCCGCTACGGCCAGACCTCCGATCAGCACCACGTAGGCCGCTTCCGCGAATCTTCCGACCATGCGCTTCATCTTCGCCCCCACCGCGCGCGCCTCGCCCACTGGGACCAGGGTAGGGCGGGCTTTCCCGCGACTGTCAGCGCCTCAACTTCCGTTCTCCTTGAGCCGCCCCGCGGCGTAGCGTGGTGGCCCGGAACCCCACCGAAGGAGCTCCGGGCCGCTGTGGCGGGCTGCCGACGGCGGCGCGGGTGAGGGCTGCGGGAAGTCCGGGCGGCTGCCCCGGAACTGGTGCACCGCTGCCAGGTGACTCCGAGGAGCTGAGGAACCTCCACCACGGCGACGAACTCCCTGTCGATCGGCGTCTTTCCTGGTCATGAAGTGCACCTCGCCCATGGACATGGAGGCATTGACGCCCGTTGTGTCGATCGCTGGGCGGACAGCCCGCATCCCCGCTGTCGTGGCAGGCCCGACGTTCCGAGCGTGGACCGCGCACCTGGGTCCGGCAGCCGCAGGACGGTCATACCTTGCCTCCGGCCGCCTTCTTGCGTGTTTCTCACTTGCCCCAGGCGCGCCGTTGCTCGTCTCGCTGGGCGGTGACATCGGGAATCGCGGCGATGGCCTCCGCACAGCGGCCCTGCTGGACCAACAAGCGGGCCAGGTCGGTTGCTGACCAGCGGCCGGGCACTTGCTTGCGGAGGTGTGCGATGGCCTCCTCCTCGCAGCCGTCCTTCGCGAGCAGCAGCGCGATGGTGACGTCCCGGTCGTCGACCTCGTCCGGCGGCAGTGCCTCTATCTCCGCGATGGCCTCACGGCAGCGTCCCACTTCACCCATCAGCCACCAGCGGTTGGAAGGGAGCCAGTGCCCGCTCTCCTCGAGGAACTCGGCGCTGCGCCCCTCCGTGAGTTCCAGGGCTCTGGCCGGGTTCCCGTGTTCGGCCAGCAGGAGCATCGCCGGCTGGAGGAGGTTCTCGTGGACGTCGTCGAACGTGTGCGCCACCGCCTCGATGGCCTCCTCGAACCGGCCCTGGCGGACCAGCAGCTCCAGCAGCTCGCTCCGGTACCTGGTCGGATACTCGCCGGCATCGATGAGGCGGCGCAGGTACGCCTCCGCGTCCCCGGCCCGCCCCAGGGCCTCCAGGGCCGTCACGTAGGGGCGAGCGGCGACGGACATCTGGGTGCCGGACGCGAGCTCGTGCAGCTCCTCGATCCGCCCGTGCCGCGCCAGCAGCTCGGTATAGAACTCAACGGTGTTCCGCGGCCCGTACCGGCGCGCGGCCACATCCGCGCCCAGCAATCCGATCGCCTCATCCACCCTGCCGGACCGTTCCAGGACGAGAGCCTGGGCGGGCAGGACGTCCCACAGGCCATGGCCGCCGCACTTGCACTGCTCTTGGCCGCGCCGGAACTCCTCGGCCATCGGGGCGAGCAGCTCCAGCACCCGGTCGTCGCGCCCTTGGCCCTCGGTCATCCGCACCAGGGACCGGAGCACCCACGCGTTGCACAGGTGCGGCACGAGCACGTCGATCGCCTCGTCTACCAGCCCGGCCTTGACCAGCACCTCGGCGTAGTCCGGCCACGTGTCACGCGTCTCCTCGTCCCGTGCCTCGGGGTCCGCCAGCTCCAATGCCCGGTCGATACGGCCCCATCCCGCCAGGACGTCGGCGCCAAGGCGGACCGCAGGCTGCCAGCCGGTGGCCGCGAACGGCTCGATGACATCCCAGGCCCGCGCGAACTCGCCCTCGGCGCACAGCCCGCGGACCGCGCCCTCGGCGCAGAACCAGTCCCCGCGTTCCCGCGCCGCCTCCACCAGAGGCTCCAGGCCGCCGTGTTCGAGGATCTCGTCCACGATCCGCGGCGAAACGCCGCCGAGATGAACCCGCTGCCACTCAAGATCATCAACATTCACGGGAGCACCCTAGGACCCCCCACTGACACCGCTCGCCGTACCGGAGGCCGCGAGGGCGGCGGCGAGTGCCGTCGCCTCACTTCGTGAAGCCGCGTGCAGTGCTGCGGAGGATGTGACGACCGGCTGCGCCGACGGGTGCCGTCACGGCGGGTTGGCCGCTGCCCGGCAGGCGCCGGTGGCGGCACCGCCCGGTACGCCGGCGCCGGTCAGGCCGCTGACACAGCCCTTCAGGTCACCGTGCACCCCCAGGGTGCACGCCGTTGTGACCGCGTCCGAGACCTCGACGCCCGTTTGCCGGACCATGTTCGTGCAGGACGGGATGTCCGCGTGGGCGGCGGGTGCGGCGAAGGCCGCGCCGCCGAGTGCGATGGTCAGACCGGTGAGGAAACCGGCGGTTCGGATCGACATGTGCATGGGAGGCACCTGCTCTCCGGGGCTGGTCGGGAATCCAAGGCGCCGAGCAGCGGATACGACCGGTGTACGACCGCGTAACCGGGCTCCGTCCCCGTCGGCTCGGCAGACCACCCCTTTATCCGACACTAGAACAGCGCGCCACCGTGCGCACTCCGGTTCGGCGCCGCTGGGACCCATCTGGCTCGTCCACCGACCGGCCTGCGGGCTGACCATGACGACAACAGAAGCCCACGCCTGTGACCAGCTCAGAGGCCGTGGGCTTCTGTCATTGCCGGTCGGCCTTCGGCTGTCCTCGGACGGCCCGGAGGCGGGCCCGCGAAGAGCACCCCGCGGTCCGGGTGGGGGTGGCGTTCCTGGAAGGCGACGGCTTCGCGGTCGCGTACTGGCGCTCGTACTGGTGGCACTCGGACGCGATCCGCAGCGCCCGCTGATCACCGGCGCGGTGGCTGCGTCGGTAGGCGACTTCTTGCATCCGCTATCGGTCAAGACATGCGGCCCTCGCCGGCTGCTGCGTATCGACACGGACAGCCCCATTCGGCTCCTGCGGTCCGCGCACGGCGGCCGGTGCGACACCTGCGGGGAACCGCGTCGAGTGGTGCGTACGTCCCGGCAGCACTCACGCCCCGCTCCACCCCGGCCAACTGTCCGCGGGCGCGGTTCCGTCCGTTTGGCGAGTGCTGGTACTCCCCAGGGACACTGCCCTGTCGGTGCCCCCCGCGATCACCTCGGCGCGGTCGCGGCCGAGCTGAACAGCCGGCCTGGCACAACGCTCGGCCGGGCAATGCCTGCTACCCGTCTGCGCGAGCTGATGGCTCCTCTGAACTGCACTTCCCCTACCTGGGATCGTCACTGCCCCAGGGGATAGACGAAGAGGTCGGGCCGGACGCCCCATGCGTTGAGCACGGTGATCAGCCCAGACTCAATTCCCGCCGACGATGCAGCAGCGGGGGGGGGGGGGGCGACCCCGCACAGCGGCAGGCGTAAA
>NZ_JBHWGA010000087.1:4586-19431 GCF_042733315.1 Streptomyces sp. NPDC059718 | reverse complement strand
AGACCGTTTCACCGGCCCCTCCGGGCTTTCCCTTCGTTGTCTCCAGCTTAGCAGATCCGATTTCCTTCTCTGCCACCCTCTGGAGGGGGTTTCGCTTTCGGCGATTCCGCCTCGGCGACATTCACTACGTTAGCGGATTCCTTCGCGTCATGCGAATTCGTCCCCCACTCTCCGTACGATTCCACGCCAATGGAATTCGAGAGCACGCAAGTGCACCCGAATTTTCGGGGTGTTGTCGTCGTGGTGAGTGACCGCCGATCGGAGGATCCGGACGAACCGGGCGCACCGTCTCAAGCGGCTCGGGCTACGTTACGCACGTGCGGCGGCGGAGTCAAGCTCCGCCGCCGCTCAAACGTGGATAACCAGCCGACGTCAGTCGCCGGCGATCTCGACGGCCGCCAGGCTCTTCTTGCCGCGCCGCAGCACGAGCCAGCGGCCGTGCAGCAGGTCGGCGGCCTCGGGGGTCGCGTCCTCGTCGCCGATCTTGACGTTGTTCACGTACGCGCCGCCCTCCTTGATGGTGCGGCGGGCCGCGGACTTGCTGGCCACGAGGCCGACCTCGGCGAAGAGGTCGGCGACGGAGGCGAGCTCGGCGACCTTGGCGTGCGGCAGTTCGCCGAGTGCCGCGGCGAGGGTCCGCTCGTCGAGTCCCGTGAGTTCGCCCTGGCCGAAAAGTGCCTTGGACGCGGCGATGACCGCAGCGCACTGCTCGGCGCCGTGGACGAGGGTGGTGAGCTCCTCGGCGAGGGCGCGCTGGGCCGCGCGGGCCTGCGGGCGCTCCTCGGTGAGCCGCTCCAGTTCCTCGATCTCCTCCTGCGTCCTGAAGCTGAAGATGCGCAGGAACTTGGAGACGTCGCGGTCGTCGGCGTTCAGCCAGAACTGGTAGAAGGCGTACGGCGTGGTCATCTCGGGGTCGAGCCAGACCGTGCCGGACTCCGTCTTGCCGAACTTCGTGCCGTCGGCCTTGGTGATGAGCGGGGTGGCGAGGGCGTGCACGGAGGTGCCCTCGACGCGCCCGATCAGGTCGATGCCGGCCGTCAGGTTGCCCCACTGGTCGCTGCCGCCGGTCTGCATGGTGCAGCCGTACCGGCGGTGGAGCTCCAGGAAGTCCATGCCCTGGAGGATCTGGTAGCTGAACTCCGTGTAGCTGATGCCTGCCTCGGAGTTGAGCCGGCGGGCGACGGCCTCCTTGGCGATCATCTTGTTGACCCGGAAGTACTTGCCCACGTCGCGCAGGAACTCGATGGCCGACAGGCCCGAGGTCCAGTCGAGGTTGTTGACCATCACGGCGGCGTTCGGGCCCTCGAAGGAGAGGAAGGGCTCGATCTGGGCGCGGATCCGCTCCACCCAGCCGGCGACGACGTCGGCGTCGTTCAGCGTCCGCTCGGCCGTCGGCTTGGGGTCGCCGATCAGGCCGGTGGCGCCGCCGACGAGGGCGAGCGGCCGGTTGCCTGCCAGCTGGAGCCGGCGGATGGTGAGGATCTGCACCAGGTTGCCGAGGTGGAGGCTGGGGGCGGTGGGGTCGAAGCCGCAATAGACCGTGACCGGGCCGTCCGCGAACGCCTTGCGCAGTGCGTCCTCGTCGGTGGAAACGGCGATCAGCCCTCGCCACCGCAGCTCGTCGACGATGTCCGTCACGGTTCTCGTGTCTCCTTGGTGTCGGTCGGTGCCTCGTACCCGTTCGTACGGAGTCTTTCCGAGACTACGCGTTCCGCTCGACTCCTTTTGCGCCCCCTGGGGCGCGGCGGCGGGGTGAGTGGGCGCGGTAGGGGCTGACGGTGGGGTCGCCGTCGATCCAGAAGCGCCAGGGGTGGGCGGCGCCGTCGCCGCCGACGCCGGTGCGCGGTCCGGTGCGGACGGCGGCGGGGTCGGGCGGCGTGCCGGTCAGGACGCAGAAGGGCGAGGCGGCGGGGTCGTCGGGGCAGACGTCGGCACCGTTGAGGGCGCGGTCGATGTCGAGGGCGGTGGCAAGGCGGGCGGGGCCCTGGGCGAGGTCGTGGGGGCGTCGTGAGGTGACCCGGCGCCCGCGGGCGAGGTCGGCGCCCTCGATGACGTCGCCGCCGCGCAGCAGGATCCCGCTGGGGTTGCCCTCGGGGCCGCAGACGATGTTCATGCAGTGCCACATGCCATAGGTGAAGTAGACGTACGCGTGGCCGGGCGGGCCGAACATGACCGCGTTGCGGTCGGTGCGTCCGCGGTAGGCGTGGGAGCCGGGGTCGATGGGGCCGGCGTAGGCCTCGACCTCGGTCAGCCGGAGTGCCACGGGGCCGTCGTCCGTCCTGCGTACGAGGGTCCGCCCCAGGAGGTCGGGGGCCACCTCCAGCACCGGCCGGTCGAAGAAGGACCTGGGGAGAGGGGTGCTTTCAGGAGGGGGGATCATGCGGTACGAGAGTAATGGAACCGTTCGGGGTGGGGCCGCGTTCGTAATGACCGAGGCAACCGCCAGTAAAGGGAGAGGGACATCGTGGGCTTCAAGAAGCTGCTTGCGAGCTTGGGCGCCGGTGGCGCGTCGGTCGAGACGGTGCTCAACGAGCCGAACGTCGTCCCGGGCGGGGTCGTCCAGGGCGAGGTGCGGATCCAGGGCGGCTCGGTGCCGCAGCGGATCGAGGGACTGTCGGTGGGCCTGCAGGCCCGCGTCGAGGTCGAGGGCCAGGACGCGGAGTACAAGCAGGACGTCGAGTTCCACCGGCAGCAGCTGGGCGGGGCGTTCGAGGTGCAGCCGGGTGCGGTGCACGTGGTGCCGTTCGGGCTGGAGATCCCGTGGGAGACCCCGATCACGACCTTCCTGGGGCGTCACCTGACCGGGATGAACGTCGGGGTGACGACGGAGCTGGCGATCGCCCGTGCGGTGGACTCCGGTGACCTCGACCCGATCAACGTGCACCCGGTGCCGGCGCAGCAGGCGATCCTCGACGCGTTCGGCCAGCTGGGCTTCGGCTTCAAGAACGCGGACCTGGAGCGCGGCCACATCCGTGGCACGCGGCAGCGGCTGCCGTTCTACCAGGAGATCGAGTTCTTCGCACCGCAGCAGTACCGCGGGCTGAACCAGGTGGAGCTGAGCTTCGTCGCCGACGGCCACGAGATGGACGTCATCCTGGAGATGGACAAGAAGCCGGGCCTGTTCAGCGAGGGCAGCGACGCGTTCCGCTCCTTCACCGTGGACCTGAACAACTTCCACGCGACCGACTGGGCGGGTTACCTCAACCAGTGGCTGGCCGAGGTCGGCGGGAAGCGCAACTGGTTCTAGGATCGGCGGGCGGAAGCGCGTTTCGCGATCAGCAGGAGGTACCGAGGTGACCGAGCAGAAGCGGCGGCCGCTCCCCCACGATTTCCATCCTCAGGTGCCGTCGTTCACGGTGGTGAGCGACGACATCGAGCCGGGCGGCACGCTGAAGGACTCCCAGGTCTACGCCGAGGGCAACGTCTCGCCGCACCTGCGGTGGGAGGGGTTCCCCGAGGGGACCGGGAGCTTCGCCGTCACGTGCTACGACCCCGACGCGCCCACGGGCAGCGGTTTCTGGCACTGGGTGCTCTTCGACATCCCGGTGTCGGTGACGGAGCTGCCCGCGGGTGCCGGCAGTGACGGCTTCAAGGGGCTGCCCGAGGGTGCGGTGCACGTGCGCAACGACTACGGGAGCAAAGACTTCGGCGGCGCCGCGCCGCCGCCCGGGGACGGACCGCACCGTTACGTGTTCACCGTGTACGCGGTGGACCAGGAGAAGCTGGGGCCGGACGGGGACGTGTCGCCCGCCGTCGTCGGCTTCAACCTGCGGTTCCACGCGATCGCGCGGGCCAACCTGATCGGCGAGTACGAGAACCCGCAGTAGTCGTGGCGCTCCCGGCCGAGGGCCGGGGGTCCCAAATTCCGTTGCGCCCCGGCGCTCCCGCATCGCACTGTGGTGTCTGCCTGGTGACCTGACCGTCACCGGGGGTCGGCACCGCAGTGGCGGGGGCGGCGGGGCGTTGCGCTGTGCGGCTCTCGCCGCGCGACCTGCCTGCCGTCCGCCGGAGCCCGGTCATGCGCCCGGGCGTCCACGCCGATCGCCGCGCTCCGGGCGCCCCGGACCCCACGGGGGCGGGCGCCCGGAGTGGCCGGCGGCCGGGGCCGCCGTTTCGTTCCCCGTTTCCTCCTGTTCGCTTTCACGTGCGGAAATTACGTTGTCCGGGCGGGTATCGCCCGGTCACAGTGGAGCCACCTCGCCGCGGGGCGGGGATGGACCCGAGGGGTGGGCGACGTGCGTGAGACGCTGGTGCTGAACGCGAGCTTCGAGCCGCTGTCGACCGTGTCGCTGCGGCGTGCGGTGGTGCTGGTCATGCAGGACAAGGCCGTGGTCGAGCAGGCTCATCCCGGGCTGCGGATCCGCGCGGCGGCGGTGGAGGTACCCGTGCCGCAGGTGATCAGGCTCTGCAGGTACGTGAGGGTGCCCTTCCGACAACGGGCGGCGTGGTCGCGGCGGGGTGTGCTGGTCAGGGACCGGCACCGGTGCGCGTACTGCGGCCGGAGGGCGACGACCGTGGACCACGTGCAGCCGCGTTCGCGCGGTGGTGGGGACACCTGGCTGAACACCGTGGCGTCGTGCGCGGAGGACAACCACCGCAAGGCGGACCGTACGCCGGAGCAGGCGGGGATGCGGCTGCTGACCCAGCCGTTCGAGCCGACCCCGGCGGACGCGCTGCTGCTGGCCCTGGGTCTGAAGGACCGTGAGGACGTCCCCGGCTGGCTCGCGCTGCCGGCCTGAGTCCTGAGCCCCGAGGCGGTCGCCCGGCTACTTCAGCAGGAGCTGGGCGATCGCCACGAGGCCCACGACGACGATGACGCCGCGCAGGGCGGCGGGCGGCAGGCGGCGGCCGATGCGGGCGCCGAGGACGCCGCCGAGCGCCGCCCCGACGGCGATGAGCGCGACGGCGGTCCAGTCGAAGTCGGCGACGAAGAGGAAGAACGCCGCGGCGACTCCGTTGACGATCAGCGCGAGGACGTTCTTCACGGCGTTGATCCGCTGCCAGGACTCCTCGAGGAGGACGCCCATCAAGGAGAGGTAGATGACTCCCTGGGCGGCGCCGAAGTAACCGCCGTACATGCTGGCGAGGAGGAGGCCGCCGAGGAGGAGCGGGCCGCCGTGCTCGGGGGTGTGCGTGCCGTTGCCGGCCCGGCGGGCCTGGAGCACGCGGGAGAGCCGGGGCTGGACGACGACGAGGACGAGGGCCACCGCGATCAGGATCGGCACGATGGTGTCGAAGGCCTGGGAGGGCAGCGCCAGCAGCAGGACGGCCCCGGTGAGTCCGCCGACGAGGGCGGCGGCGCCGAGCCGCAGCAGACGGTCGCGCTGTCCGGCGAGTTCGCGCCGGTAGCCGATGGCACCGCTGAGGGAACCGGGGACCAGGCCGAGGGTGTTGGACACGTTGGCGGTGACGGGCGGCAGGCCGACGGCGAGCAGGACGGGGAAGGTGATGAGCGTGCCGGAGCCGACGACGGTGTTGATGGTGCCGGCCCCGATTCCGGCCGCGAAGACGGCCAGGGCTTCCCAGTAGGTCATAGGCGTCTCCATGGTCGGTGCGGCTCCCCTCCCCCCGACGGGACCGGGGGGAGCCGGAGCGCACGGATCATGTCATACGCGTTCGCGGCGGCGGCCGCGCTGCTCAGTCCTTGTCGAGCCGGGGGGTCTCGCGACGGGTGCCGCCCTCGCCGTTGCCGGGCGCGCCGGGGAGGTTGACGATGCCGCCGAGGCCCTTGAGGGCGTCGTTGAGTTCGCTGGGGATGATCCAGAGCTTGTTGGACTCGCCCTCGGCGATCTTGGGGAGCATCTGCAGGTACTGGTAGGCGAGCAGCTTCTGGTCGGGGTCGCCCTCGTGGATGGACTCGAAGACCGTGCGGATGGCCTGGGCCTCGCCCTCGGCCTTGAGGGCGGCGGCCTTGGCCTCGCCCTCGGCGCGCAGGATCGCGGACTGCTTCTCGCCCTCTGCGGTGAGGATCTGGGACTGCCGGATGCCCTCGGCGGTGAGGATGGCGGCGCGCTTGTCGCGGTCGGCGCGCATCTGCTTCTCCATCGAGTCCTGGATGGAGGTGGGCGGCTCGATGGCCTTGAGTTCGACGCGGTTGACGCGGATGCCCCACTTGCCGGTGGCCTCGTCGAGGACGCCGCGCAGGGCCGCGTTGATCTCCTCGCGGGAGGTCAGGGTCCGCTCCAGGTCCATGCCGCCGATGATGTTGCGGAGCGTGGTGACGGTGAGCTGCTCGATCGCCTGGATGTAGCTGGCGACCTCGTAGGTGGCCGCCCGCGCGTCGGTGACCTGGTAGTAGATGACCGTGTCGATGTTGACGACCAGGTTGTCCTGGGTGATCACCGGCTGCGGCGGGAACGGCACGACCTGCTCGCGCAGGTCGATGCGGTTGCGGATGGTGTCGATGAACGGCACCACGATGTTGAGGCCCGCGCTCAGGGTCCTGGTGTAGCGACCGAAGCGTTCGACGATCGCCGCGCTGGCCTGCGGGATGACCTGGACCGTCTTGATGAGCGCGATGAAGACGAGCACCACCAGGATGATCAGGACGATGATGATCGGCTGCACGTCCACTCCCACGCCGATTGCCTGTGGCTACCTGTACGAAGACATGATCAAGTCTGACAGACCCCGCGGGGAGGCGGGCCGGGTTCGGCGAATTCCCGTGCCGTCTCGGGGTGCGGGGGCGGGCAGGATCACATCACGACGGCCGTCGCGCCCTCGATCTCGACGACGTCCACGCTCTCGCCGGGCTCGAAGGCCCGTCCCGTCTCGAGGGAACGGGCGGACCAGACCTCTCCGTTGAGCTTGATCCGGCCGCCGTGCCCGTCGACCCGTTCCAGGACGACGGCCTGGCGGCCCTTGAGCGCGTCGATGCCGCTGCGCAACTCCGGGCGTTGCGAGCGGCTCCGGTTGGCCAGCGGGCGTACGACGGCGATGCCCGCGACCGAGACGATGACGAAGATCAGTACCTGCGGAGTGATGCCCAGGCCGAGGCCTGCCGCGATCGCGGCGGCGACGGCTCCGACCGCGAACATCCCGAACTCGGGCATCGCGGTCACCACGAGCGGAATACCCAGCCCCACGGCGGCGATCAGCCACCACAACCAGTCGTCCACAGGCCCATCGTAGGGGTCCGCAGTGGATCTGTGACAGGGTGCGACGGCTCTCCCCGAGGCTTTCGGCGCGGGGCTTCGTGCGCGGGTGGCCTCAGGGGGTCACTTCAGGGGAAGCCCGTTGGCCGTCCAGCGGTCGCCACGGCGCTCGACGACGAGCGGGAGGCCGAAGCACAGGGAGAGGTTGCGGGAGCTGAGTTCGGTCTCCATGGGACCGGCGGCGACGACCTTGCCCTGACGGATCATCAGGACGTGGGTGAAGCCCGGGGCGATCTCCTCGACGTGGTGGGTGACCATGACCATGGAGGGCGCGATCGGGTCGCGGGCGAGCCGGCCGAGGCGGCGGACGAGGTCCTCGCGGCCGCCGAGGTCGAGGCCGGCGGCGGGCTCGTCGAGCAGCAGGAGCTCGGGGTCGGTCATCATGGCGCGCGCGATGAGGGTGCGCTTGCGCTCGCCCTCGGAGAGGGTGCCGAACCTGCGGTCGAGGTAGTCGCTCATGCCGAGCCGGTCCAGGAAGGCGCGGGCGCGGTCCTCGTCGACCTGCTCGTAGCTCTCCTGCCAGTGCGCGGTCATGCCGTACGCGGCGGTGAGCACGGTCTCCAGGACGGTCTGCTTGCGCGGCAGCTTCTCGGCGAGGGCGACGCCCGCGATGCCGATGCGCGGGCGCAGTTCGAAGACGTCGACGCCGCCCAGCTTCTCGCCGAGGATCTGGACGGTGCCGGAGGTGGGGAAGAGGTAGCTGGAGGCGATGTTCAGCAGGGTCGTCTTGCCGGCGCCGTTGGGACCGAGGATGACCCAGCGCTCGCCCTCGGCGACCGACCAGGAGACCTGGTCCACCAGAGCCCGGCCGTCTCGGACCACGGATACGTCCACCAGCTCCAGAACATCGCTCATGAGCGTGTTGTCTCCCACTTCCCGATCGCATGTCTGCCGTTGCGAGCACCTGTAGGCGCCGCCCCCAGGAAATCTACGCCACGCCCGGGCCGCCCCAGTCCTTAGGCTGGGGGGATGCTCGACGAACCTCGCTCAGGACGGCTGGCGGCCTGGGGAAACGCCCTGATTGCCGGACTTGCCGCGCCCGATGACGCCGCTCAGGAAGTGATCGCCGACGATTCGGTCCACCGGATCTCCGGCCTCCCAGGGGAGGCCGGCCCGGTGGGGCTGACGCTGGGGCTGGGGCGGCTGCGCGCGCTCGGCGTGTCCGGGCTGCGGATAGCGCTCCCGGTGCCCGGGCACCCGCTCGGGCTCAGCGGGCCGCCGGAGTTCAACGCGCGGGCGCTGGCGGCGGGCGAAGCGGTCATCACCGTCGGTGGACCGGCCGTCGGCCTGGTGCCGGAGGTCACGGAGGCCGGTCCGCAGGGCGACGTCCACGTGTCGGTCGAGTGGCAGTGCCTGGAGGTGCGGAACGCTCCGCCGGCGGACGTGCCCTCGCTGGGCGAGGCGGAACGGGAGCTCGCGGAGGCGCTGCGGGACGCCACGGAGGCGCTGGCGCGGCTGGACGTGGCCGGCGCGGGCCCGGCGGCGCAGGCGGCTCTGGAGGCGTACCGGGCGCGGGCGGCGCGCGGCCGCGAGGTGCTGGCGCCGGGGTATCCGCCGCGGGCGGTGCGGGTGCTGGAACTGGCCCAGCGGGTGGGCGCGCTGGTCGGGATCGCGACCGGGGCCCGGTCCGGGCACGGGGCGGCCGTCAGCGCCTCGGAGATCGCCGCCCGGGCGGAGCTGCTGCGGCCGGTGGAGCGTACGGCGCGGCGGGCGCAGGTGGCGGCGTACAACGCGTACGTCGAGGAGGCCGAGCGGCGCCGGGGCTGAGGCCGGCCGGGAACGGGGGAAGGCCCCGCGGACGACGCTGTCCGCGGGGCCTTCCGAGCACGTCAACGGTTGAGGCACACGTTGCCGGTCGCGGGGTTCAGCAGGGCAAAACCGTTGAGGGTGTTGCCGCAGAGGTTGATCGGGATGTTCACCGGAACCTGGATCACGTTGCCGGAGAGCACACCGGGCGAGCCGGCGGCCACGGCACCCGCGTGGGAGTCGGCGAGCGCGGTACCTGCCGAACCGGCGGCGGCCGCACCGGCGGCGGCGATGATCAGGGCGGCCTTCTTGGCGCTGTTCATGAAACTGTTCCTCCTGTGATGGCACGGCCCGGTTCGAGGAGCCGCACTGTGAGGAACGCGGAGCCCGGGGCGTTGACACGGGGAGGGCACCGGAAACCTCCGTACGGCGGAATCTGCGTGTCGCACCGGCGTGTGCCGCGCGCCGTACGCCCTGACGCCCGTGAGCCGCACGAACGGACCGGCCCCGGGGCGGCGGAACGCTCCGGGGCCGGTGGTCACGGCCGTGCCGTGGGGGTGACGTCCTGGGTCAGCGGTTGACGCAGACGTTCCCGATGGCCGGGTTGAGCAGACCGATGACGCTGATGGTGTTGCCGCAGACGTTCACCGGAACGTGCACCGGCACCTGGATCACGTTGCCGGAGACCACGCCGGGGCTGTTCTTCGCGCCACCGTGGGCCTGGGCGCCACCGCTGTGGGCGGAGGCGGCACCCGCGCCGACCATGGCGAGGCTCCCGGCGACCATGGCGACGGCGGCGGCCTTGTGCAGGTTCTTCACGTTCTTGACCCTCCTTGCATGGGTACCGCGGCAGGCGCCGCAGCACGCCATGGAGAACGGCCCACGCCCGGCCAGGTTGCGCCATCCGGGCGACATACACCCGACGGTATGAATCTCACTCCGGATGGCGACGATCCGCTTGTCCTACCGCTACGCGCCCCGGCTTTCGTGGCGTCGGAATCCCCTCGGGTGCGTCGGATCAGCCGCCGATCCCGTGCCGCACCGCCCACAGGGCGGCCTGGGTGCGGTCGGAGAGGTCCAGCTTCATCAGGATGTTCGACACATGGGTCTTGACGGTCTTCTCCGACAGCACCAGGGCGCGGGCGATCTCCCGGTTGGAGCGGCCCTCCGCGATCAGCGACAGCACCTCGCGCTCCCGGTCGGTGAGGGTGCCGCCGCGGCCCTGACCGGGACCGGAGTCCTCCTGGGAGAGCAGGGCGTCGGCGACCTCCGACTGCAGCAGCACGTGGCCGGCGTGGACCGAGCGGATGGCGCCGGCCAGCGCGTCCGGGTCCACGTCCTTGTAGACGTAGCCGGCCGCGCCCGCGCGCAGCGCCGGGACGACGGTGCGCTGCTCGGTGAAGCTGGTGACGACCAGGACGCGGGCCTTGCTGCCGCTGTCGCGCAGCAGGCGCAGGGCCTCGATGCCGTCGACGCCCGGCATCCGGACGTCCATCAGGATCACGTCGGGCGCGAGTTCCCCGGCACGCTGCACGCCCTCCTCGCCGTCGCCGGCCTCGCCCACCACCTCGATGTCGGGCTGCACCTCGAGGAAGGTCCGCAGGCCGCGCCGGACCACCTGGTGGTCGTCGACCAGCAGGACGCGAATGGGGCCGTCAGCCACCGGGCACCTCCATCTCGATCACGGTGCCCTTGCCGGGCGCCGAGTCCACCGTCAGTCCGCCGCCCACCCCGTCGGCCCGGTCCCGCATGGAGACCAGTCCCAGGTGGCGGCCCGCCCGGCGCACCGCGGACGGGTCGAAGCCCCGCCCGTCGTCGCGCACCGTGAGCACCGCCCCCCTGCCCCGGCCCTCCAGGCGCACCGTCACCGAGGCGGCGTCCGCGTGGCGCAGCGCGTTGTGCAGGGCCTCCTGGGCGACCCGCAGCAGCGCTTCCTCCTGGGCGGCGGGCAGGGCGCGGACCTGGCGGTGGCTGAAGGAGATCCGCGACGAGTGCGCCCGGTCCAGGACGTCGACCTGGGTGCGCAGGGTGGCCAGCAGGCCGTCCTCGTCCAGGGCGGCGGGGCGCAACTCCACCACGACCGCGCGCAGTTCGTCGGCTGCCTCGGCGGCGAGCGCGGCGACCTGCCGCAACTCCTGGCGGGCGCGCTCCGGGTCGCGGGCCACCAGGGCGGAGGCGGCCTGGGCGGTCAGCCGCAGCGAGAACAGCTTCTGTGAGACGGCGTCGTGCAGTTCGTGGGCGATGCGGGCCCGTTCGCCGGCGAGCGTCAGCTCGCGGCTGCGCTCGTACAGGCGGGCGTTGGTGAGGGCGATCGCGGCGTGCGCGGCCAGGGTGCGCAGCAGCTCCTCGTCCTCCTCGGTGAAGCCGCCGTCCTGCGGTGGGCGGGTGGCGCAGCGCTTGTTGGCGAGGAAGAGGGCGCCCAGGATCTCGTCGCCGTCGACCACCGGCATGCCGAGGAAGTCGGACATGTCGGGGTGGGCGGACGGCCAGCCGCCGAAGCGGGGGTCGCCCTTCACGTCCCGCAGGCGCTGCGGGGTGGCCTCGTGGAGCATCGCGGCGAGGATGCCGTGCTGCCGGGGCAGCGGGCCGATCGCCTTCCACTGCTCGTCGCTGACGCCGTCCACGACGAACTGGGCGAAGCCGCCGTGGTCGTCCGGCACGCCCAGCGCCGCGTACTGGGCGTCGAGCAGTTCACGGGCGGACGAGACGATGGTCTGCAGGACCTCGCGCACTTCCAGGTGCCGGCTCATCGCGAGGACGGCCGCGCTCACCGCCTCGATGCCGCGTCGGGACGATCGGCTGGACATGACCTCACCGTACCGGCGGGTCGCGGCCGGCGGGATCGGCCGGGTGACCGAGCGCCCCCGGTCCCTGGACCTAGGGCGAAGTTCCCTGCCCCGGTGCTGCGGGCGGCCGAGGTGGCCGGGACGGGGCCGATCCTACGGTGGGGGGCAGCCGCCGGGCGACGGACCGGGCGGCCGGTGGGAGGACACGTCATGCCGGTGGCAATCATCACGGGGGCGTCGCGGGGACTGGGACGGGCCCTCGCCGGAGCGCTCGCAGAGCGGGGCTGGGACCTGGTGATCGACGCGCGGTCGGCCGACGCGCTGAAGCGGGTGGAGGGGGAACTGGCGGGCCGGACACGGGTGGCCGCGCTGCCGGGCGACGTCACCGACCCCCGGCACCGGGTGGAACTGGTCTCGGCGGCCTGGGAGTTCGGCGGGCTCGACCTGCTGGTGAACAACGCCAGCGCCCTGGGCGCCGAGCCGCTGCGGCCGTTGTCCGAGCAGCCGCTGGAGGGGCTGCGGGCGGCGCTGGAGACCAATGTGGTGGCCGCGCTGGGCCTCGTGCAGGAGGGGCTGCCGCTGCTGCGCCGGCGGCGCGGGACCGTGCTCAACATCAGCTCGGACGCCGCCGTCGAGGCGTACCCCACGTGGGGAGGGTACGGCGCGAGCAAGGCGGCGCTCGAGCAGCTGTCGGCGGTGCTGGCGGTGGAGGAGCAGGAGCTGCGGGTGTGGTGGCTGGACCCGGGCGACATGAGGACCGCGCTGTACGCGGCGGCGGTGCCCGGCGATCCGGACGCGGACGGGCGCCCGGCCCCCGAGTCCGTGGTGCCGGCCGTGCTGGGGCTGCTCGACACGGACGCGGCCGGTGGCCGCTACGTGGCCCCGGCGCTGCTGGAGGCCGGGCGGTGACCGCGCTGGGCGCGCTGAGGGTGCCGGAGGAGCTGGCGGCGCGGGTCCCGGTGGAGCAGCGTGCCGACGGGGCGTCGGGCCGCGACGGGGTGCGGATGCTGGTGGGCGGGCGGGCCCGGGGCGAGGTCGCGCACCACGCCTTCGGTGACCTGCCGGGGCTGCTGCGGGCCGGGGACGTGCTGGTGGTGAACACCTCGCGGACCCTGCCGGCGGCGGTGGACGCGGCGCTCGGGGAGTCCCCGGTGGTGGTGCACTTCTCGGGGCTGCTGGACGACGGGCGCTGGGTGGTGGAGTTGCGGACGCCCGACGGACGGGGCACGACCCGGCCGCGGACGGGCGGCCCGGCGGGGGTCGCGGTGGCGCTGCCCGAGGGTGAGCGGCTGATGCTGCAGGAGCCGCTGAGCCCCTGCGGGGAGCGGCTGTGGGTGGCGCGGGCGTCGGTGGCGGACGCGATGGCGTTCCTGCACCGGCAGGGGCGGCCGATCCGGTACGCGTACACCCGGCGGGACCAGCCGCTCGCGGCGTACCAGACGGTGTTCGCGGTGCCGTCGGCCGACGGCACCGGCTCGGCGGAGATGCCGAGCGCGGCGCGCCCCTTCACGGCCGGGCTGGTCACGGCGCTGGTGAGCCGCGGCGTGCAGATCGCTCCGGTGGTGCTGCACACCGGGGTGTCCTCGGGCGAGGCGCACGAGCCGCCCCACCCGGAGCGCTTCTCGGTGCCGCGGAGCACCGCCTGGCTGGTGAACGCCGCCCGGGCGGGCGGCGGCCGGGTGGTGGCGGTGGGCACCACCGCGGTGCGCGCCCTGGAGACGGCGGCCGACGAACGAGGGCGGGTCGCGGCGGCGGACGGCTGGACGGACCTGGTGGTCACGCCGGAGCGGGGCGTACGGGCGGTGGACGGCCTCCTCACCGGGCTGCACGACCCCGCGGCGTCGCATCTGCTGATGCTGGAGGCGGTGGCCGGGCGCGAGCTGCTGGAACGGGTCTACGACGCTGCGGTGGGGGCCGGTTACCTCTGGCACGAGTTCGGGGACGTGAACCTGCTGCTGCCCTGACGGCCCCGCCCGGGGCACCCGGAGTCGCCGCGCGGTCGCGGTGCGCGACGGGCCTGTGAGGCGGCACATAGGGCGTACGTCACGTACGAGGACGCCTAGTAGGAGGCGGGGCGGCCGGATCGGCCGGAAGTGCGGCGTGTGCCGTACCCGGTCGGTCCGGCCACTACGACTTCGGGTAGTAATGGATGGGTTTGGTCGGGGAATTTCCCGGGGCTAAGAATGCTCGGGTCGCTCCGCGCCGCGTTCGACACGCGGCGCCTCTCCTGTCCCCCGAGGGCGGAGTGGGGCGCAGCCGAATGGAAGAGGTCACTCCCCCATGCAGCTCCCGACGATCCCGAAGTTCGACCGTCTGACCAAGACCCACAAGTTCTCCGCCGCCGGCCTCGCCGCGGCCGGTGTGGGTGTCCTGGCCATCACCGGTGTGACCGGGACCAGCGGGACGGCGCAGGCCTCCGGCAAGGCACCGGAGGCGGTCGCCGGACAGGCACGGTCCGCCGCCGCCAAGCAGCACGCGTCGCACGTCGCGCACGTGGCGCACCGCAAGGCGCTCGCGAGGCAGCACGCCGCCCACGTCGCGCACCAGGCCGCGGAGCGCAAGCGCCGGGCCGAGGAGCGCGCCCGCCAGGCCGCGCACGAGGCGCACCGGGCCCACGCGCGCCGGCAGGAGCAGCAGGCCGCCAACCGCAGCCACGAGCGCAGGGCCCTCGTCCCGCAGCAGCGGCACGAGACCTCCCGTCCGGCACCGCGCGCGGCCGCCCCGGCGGCCCCGTCCGGCAGCCCGCAGCAGATGGCGCAGCAGATCATCGGCGACGCGGCCCAGTTCCAGTGCTTCGCCAACATCGTGATGCACGAGAGCACCTGGAACCCGTACGCGGTCAACCCCTCCTCCGGCGCGTACGGCCTGGTCCAGGCGCTGCCGGGCTCCAAGATGGCCTCCGCGGGCGCGGACTGGCGCACCAATGCGGCCACGCAGATCAAGTGGGGCCTGGACTACATGAACGAGCGCTACGGCAGCCCCTGCGGCGCCTGGTCGTTCTGGCAGGCCAACCACTGGTACTGAGCCGGCGGGCGCGGACCGTACGGACATGGGGGAGGGGGGGGGGGGGCGGCCCCGGGGGGGGCCGCCCGCCGCCAACCCTTATCGGGGGGGGGCTGTTGTGGCGTGAAACACGCGCGGGGGGGGGGGGCCGCCAAC
>NZ_JBHWGA010000087.1:0-4576 GCF_042733315.1 Streptomyces sp. NPDC059718 | reverse complement strand
GCGGGGGGTTCGGGGCTGCCAAACCAGTGGTCCTGCGCGGGGGGGGGCGCCCCGTCCGCCCAGGGGGTGGGGGGGGGTCCCCCCCCCGGGGCCCCCCCCCCCTTCCGCATCCGTTACGCGGGGGCCGCTACTTGCGCATGACCTCCGGCTCGTGGCGGCGCAGCAGCCTCAGGACGAGGATGCCGCAGACGAGGGCGATGCCGAGCAGGATCGCCATGTCGAAGCCCCACTGGCTCGCCGAGTGCTCCCACAGCGGGTCCAGGTTGTCGGGCTTGGCCTGGTCCCACGGCGGCATGAGGTGGCCGAGGTCGAGGGTGGCGCCGGCGGCGCCGACGGCCCAGCGGGAGGGCATCAGCCAGGCGACCTGCTCCAGGCCGACGGTGCCGAAGATCTGGAACAGGACGCCGGTGAAGACGACCTGGACGATCGCGAACATCACCAGCAGGGGCATGGTCTTCTCGGCGGTCTTCACCAGCGAGGAGATGACCAGGCCGAACATCATCGAGGTGAAGCCCAGCGCGATGACCACCAGGGTGATCTCCGCGGCCGGGAAGCCCTTGACGATCAGGCCCTCCTCGGGGAGCTTGCGCACCGACAGCCCGATGGCGCAGATGATGACGCCCTGCAGGGCGCTAATCAGGCCCAGCACGAAGACCTTGGAGACCAGGTACGCGGAGCGGGACAGGCCCGTGGCGCGTTCCCGTTCGTAGATCACCCGTTCCTTGATCAGCTCGCGCACCGAATTCGCGGCGCCCGAGAAGCAGGCGCCGACGGCGATGATCAGCATGATGGTGCCCGCGTCGGCGTTGAACTTCCCCGCCTCGTCGGGCGGGGCCAGGCCGAACTTCGCCGGGATGACGACGCTCACCAGGCCGAGGACGGCCGGGAGGATCACCATCAGCGCCATGAAGCCCCTGTCGGAGGCGATCACCGACAGGTAGCGGCGGACGAGGGTGACGAACTGCGCCGGCCAGCTCTGCGGCTTGGGCGGCTTGGCCCGCTGCGGGGCGGCGCCTACGGACTGCGGGGCGACCGCGTCCAGGTCCGCGGCGTAGATCTGGTAGTGCTGGGAGCCGCGCCAGCGACCGGACCAGTCGTAGTCGCGGTAGTTCTCGAAGGCGGAGAAGACGTCGGCCCAGGTTTCGTAGCCGAAGAAGTTCAGCGCCTCCTCGGGCGGGCCGAAGTAGGCCACGGCACCGCCCGGCGCCATCACCAGCAGCTTGTCGCACAGGGCGAGTTCGGCCACCGAGTGGGTCACGACGAGCACGGTGCGGCCGTCGTCGGCGAGGCCGCGCAGCAGCTTCATGACGTCGCGGTCCATGCCCGGGTCGAGGCCGGAGGTGGGCTCGTCCAGGAAGATCAATGAGGGCTTGGTGAGCAGTTCCAGGGCGACGGAGACGCGCTTGCGCTGGCCGCCGGAGAGCGAGGTGACGCGCTTGTCGGCGTGCACGTCGAGCTTCAGCTCGCGCAGCACCTCGTCGATGCGGGCCTCGCGCTCGGCGGCCTTGGTGTCGCCGGGGAAGCGGAGCTTGGCCGCGTAGCGCAGGGCTCTGCGGATCGTCAGCTCCTTGTGCAGGATGTCGTCCTGCGGGACGAGGCCGATGCGCTGCCGCAGCTCGGCGAACTGCTTGTAGAGGTTGCGGCTGTCGTACAGCACCTCGCCCTCTTCGGCCGGGCGGTAGCCGGTCAGGGCGCGCAGCAGCGTCGACTTGCCGGAGCCGGAGGGGCCGATGACGGCGACCAGCGACTTCTCGGGGACGCCGAAGGAGACGTCGTTGAGGATGGTCTTGGTCGTGCTGCCCTGCGGCACGCGCACGGTGAGCCGGCGGGCGGAGAAGGAGATCTCGCCGGTGTCGACGAACTCCTCGAGCTGGTCGCCGACGAGCCGGAAGGTGGAGTGACCGACGCCCACGATGTCGTTGGGGCCCAGCAGATGACGCTGTATCGGCTGGCCGTTGACGTACGTGCCGTTGTGGCTGCCGAGGTCGACGATCTCGTAGCGGCCGTCGGGGTGCGCGCGGAACTCTGCGTGGAAGCGCGAGACCTGCAGGTCGGAGACGACCAGGTCGTTCTCCAGGGCACGGCCGATCTTCATGACGCGGCCGAGCACCAGGTGGTGGAAGGTGGTCGGGCTGCGGTCGCCGTAGACGGGCGGCGCGCCGGAGGCGCCCGACGGCCCGTGCGGGGACGGGATGTGCGCCTGCGGTTTGCGCTGGTCCGGCCGTGGGGCCTGCGAGGGCTGCGGCACCTGCGCGGCGGACGACCCGTTCCCCCAGCCGCCCTGCCGCGGCGGGGCGACGGAGTGGGGCGTCCCCTGCGCGGCGGGGCCGGACTGGCGGGCCTGCTGCTGCGGGTTGGCCAGCGCGGTCTCGGCGCTGTAGATGTCACCGCCTGCCGCGGCGCCGCCGCTGAAGCTCAGGCGCGGGCCGTCGGTGGCGTTGCCGAGGTTGACGGCGGCCCCGGCGGCGACGTCGTAGGCGTGGACGCGCTGGCCCTGGACGTAGGTGCCGTTGGTGCTGCCGAGGTCCTCGATGACCCAACCGCGTTCGCCTCGGCGGATGGTGGCGTGCCGCCAGGAGACCCGCGCGTCGTCGAGGACGACGTCCGACTGCGGATCCCGGCCGAGGCTGTAGGACCTGGCCGGATCGAGCGCCCAGGTCTGTCCGTTCAGTTCGAGTACGAGTTCAGGCACCCCAAGCCCCACAAAGTTGTCCCCCGGGTTATCCCCCATGAGGGGAGTCTAGGGATTGCGAACATCGGGAGGAACCATTCCAGGCACGCCCACCCGTCGGGAAGCCGCGCAAGGGGAGTGATGTGAACCCTCTTCCGAGAAGCCGTTGACGGCGCCGAAACACCACCGGAGAGTGGTAACCGCCCATGAACCGTGCGGATCATGACGGATCAGGGCACCATGCAGCGCAGGCGGTTCGGACGCGAGACCTCGGGGGCGGGCATGACCGCGTACACCTCCACACCTTCGAACGCGCCCGCGCGCCCGGGGCGCCCGGTCCCCTGGGGCGGTGTGCTGCTCTCCGCGGTCGCCGCGGTCAGCTGGGCGTACCTGGGGATGGTGGGGGCCGCCGCGCTGGGCCTGCACCTGCTCGGTGCCGACACCGCGGGCTCGCTGGGGCCGATGACGGCGGCCGTGGTCGCGATGGCGGTGGGCGGCAAGGTCGTCCCCTCCGGTGACGTCGCGGTGTTCGGGCTGGGCGGTGCGGGCGGCGAGGGCCGGCTCGACCTCATGCCGCTGGGCGTCGGCCTGGTGGGGGCCCTGCTGCTGGCCTGGGTGTTCCTGCGGTCGCTGCGCGGGGCGGGGCTGACCGTCCCCGGGGGCGAACTCGCCGCGCGGGCCGGGGCGGTGGTGGTGCTCTTCGTGACGCTGCTCGGCGCACTCGCCTGGGCCGGGGAGGACACCATCGCCCTCGACGGCGCCGCGCTGGGCGCGGACAAGGGCGGCGGCCTGACGGACGGGATCCCGGGCATCGGTGACATCGGCGGGGGGCTCGGGGACGGGCTGCAGGACCTGATCGACGCCAAGGCCTCGGTGAGCTTCCACGTCGCCACCGGCCGCACCCTGCTGGGCGGCCTGCTGTGGGTGCTGGTCGTCCTGCTGCTGGCCCTGCTCACCTCGCGCCGTACGCCGCTGCCGCCCGCCCTCGAAGGGCTGCACCGGGTCGTCCGGCCCGCCGCGTCGGCGCTGCGCTGGGTGCTGCTGCTGGCCGTCGTCGCGGGTTGTGCCGCCGCCGGGTACGCGGCGGTGACGGGTGACGAGCCCGGCCGGATCGCCGGGGCCGCCCTGCTGGGGGCGCCCAACGGGGTGTGGCTGGCGGTGCCGCTCGGGCTGTTCGTGCCCTGGCGGGGCACGGCCACCGGGGAGCTGGCGAAGGTGCTCCCGGATCCGCTGGACCGGCTGCTGTCGACCAGCGTGGCGGAGCCGGTGACGCCCGCCCGGCTGGCCGAGTACGACCAGCGGGTGTGGCTGCTGACCGTCGCCGCGGCGCTGATGATGCTGGCGGCGGGGGCGCTGGCGGCGGCCCGCACCCCGCTGTGGGGGGCGACGCGGGCCGGGTACGCGGGGCGCTGCGCGGTCCGGCTCGGCCTGGTGACGGCGGTCGCCTTCCCCTTGCTGGTGTGGGTGACGGGGGTCTCGGTGAACGCGGGCGTCTCGGTCTTCGGGTTCGACGCCGTGGGCGCCGGCGTCGACCTGCACGGCAGCCTTCCCCTGGCGTTCCTGCTGGGCGCCGCCTGGGGGGCGGTGGCGGGCGGCACGGGGGCGCTGCTGGCCCTGCTGACGGGCACCGCCGGGCGCCGGGTGTCGCCGTACGCGCTGCGCCGGGCGGCGGAGGCGGCGGCCGGGGAGAGCAGCTCCCGCACGTACCCGGGCATCGCGTACCAGCCCGGTCCGTACATCCCGAGCGCCGGTTACGGCCCGCCGGACGCCGGGCCCAACCCCTACCGGCAGCCCCCGCAGGGCCAGGCGGCGCCGCAGGGGCGGCCGCCACAGGGCCAGGCGCCGCATTCCGCGCGGACCGTCACCGGGGCACCGCTGCCCCCGCCGCCCGGGCCGCCCGGGCCG
>NZ_JBHWGA010000086.1:0-20192 GCF_042733315.1 Streptomyces sp. NPDC059718 | reverse complement strand
TCGCCACCGCGTCATGCTCATGGCCCACCTCAGACGCCGCTACCCGTGACGGAGCATCACCGGCGCACGGTGGCACACCCCCGCTTCACGAAAATGGGGTTCGCCCGCAGCCAGCGGCCACCGTCCTGAGGGCCGCCAAGTCCCACCTGTGCCGTCTTGCGGGTGTCTTACGCCTTCCCTGCACGGGAGCTGGGGCGCCGGGACGGCTCGTGACCCGCCTGGAGCGACTACTGGGTCCACCTGACCGAGACCTGCGACACCGACCGACCCGAGGTGGTCGTCCACGTGACCACCACGATCGCCCCCGCCCACGACGGCGAGCAAACCGAGCGGATCCGCGACGACCTCGCCGAGAGCCGCCTGGCCCGGCCGAACACATCGTGGATGCCGCCTACCTCACCCCGGCCCGGACAGCACGCGCCCGTCGGGTCCACGGCATCACCTTGCTGGGCCCGGTGGTGCCCGACCACAGCCACCAGGCCAAGAGTGGCGGCGGCTTCGACGAGGCCGCGGCACCGTGGACTGGAATCACCAGCGGGCCGTCTGCCCCCAGGGCGCGGTCAGCCGGGAAGGCCGCTGCGGATCGGCGGCCACGGCTACATCCAGGTCAAGTTCGCCAAGGCCGACTGCCTGGCCTGCCGGTCCGCCCGCAGTGCACGACCTCCACCAACCGGCCCCGCGCACTCGCGCTCCTGCCCACGCGTGACTCCACCAGATCCAGATGCGCAACCGGCTGAAGCAACAAACCGAAGAGTGGCAGCGGCGCTACGCGATCCGGGCCGGCATCGAGGCCACCCTCTCCCAGGACGTCCGCGCCCGCGGCCTGCGCCGATCCCGCTACCGCGGACTGCCCAGAACACATGTCCAGCATGTCCTGACCGCGCTGGCCTGCAACATCACCCCTGTCGCCGACTGGATCGCCGAGCCGACCACCGCCCGCCGCCGATCAACACGCTTCCACACTCTGTGCACCGCCGCCGCATAACCCGGGAACATCACCAACAGAGTCTGGCCATTGCTCGAGGGGCTACCGTGGCAGGCGGTTGCGACGGGCATCGTCTTCGTAAGCGCTTTGCAGCTCCTTAAGCCCTCCTGGGGTCACGCTGCCGAGGGTGGCCGTTGCCATACGTAGCGCCTCGTACAACGCAATGCGTTCCGGCCAATTGGCGAAAGCCGGTTCGCCAGATCGGAGTTGCGTAGTCAACTCGGCTAGCAACTCGGTCCAGGTCGGAGCAGCTCTTGGGGCTTCCGACAGTACAGCTACGTTTACTGTCATCTTGTGAGACTCGATGCTCGCCATCTTTCTGTGACGATGCTGTCTCCTCTGAGCGGCTGTGCGACATTCTTCCGAGCAGCACTTGGGGGGGCGCCCCCTTCCCTGGTAGGGGATCAAGGCATCACATTGCTGGCAGCGTGATAGCGAAGGGCGAGAACCGCCATGAGCCTGCTCCGCTGAACCTTTGGAAATTTCAGCCTCCATGCGCTTACAAGGTAAGGGAAGTCGATGAATATCGAGAAGAACGACGTTCCCGTCGCTCATCTCCCGCAATTATGTGGTGTTGCTCGTTCAGGCCGAGAGGGCGTCTTGTATATTTCTGTGGGTGCGCGTTCCGAAGGTACAGGTGAACTTAATTCTTCCTCGTCGTCCCGTTTAGCGGCCTTCCGAAGCCGATTACTACTGCGATGACACCAGGGAGCGCCGCAGTGATCAGCATTGCATAGTGCATTAAGTTCTTTCTGCTTCATTCGGACTGTATTAATGGTCAGCGAGAGGAGGACTCGCCTGCCGTCCCGTCGCCAGCCCCGCTGTGTTGCGGTGGCACCTTCCCATACACCCCACGCTTCAGCGTTGTCATCGGCATATGCGCGACACTGCACGATCACCGGGCAGCGTCCGCAAGCAAAGTTTCAGGGCGGCTCGTTTCGCTTCGCTTTGCAAAGACCCGCAGCTGCCAGTCACTGTTGGAGGGCAGCGCCGCTCTGTGGCGAACAACGTGGCGCACAGGACTGCTGATCCGTATAGACATTTCGGCGAGAGATTCTGGAGAGTGTGATGGGCTTAGGCGACCCTGGGTGCACTTCCTGGGAAGGAGGTCCGATAGCATCGCATCGAGCAGAAGTAGGCGGCACGCCCTGCCATCGTGCGCGAATAATGTCGTCCGCAGCACACGCATTGCGCTTCGTCCTTGCTCTGCTCTATGAGGCCAAGCACCTCCAGTAGCATCACGCAATCGTCCTTGTCGCGGGCATGTGAGGCGGTAACGATACGCGCTTTGGTCAGCTTTGATTCCGCGAATGGCTTCACGCAGAGATTGAAGGTCTCGTACGGGTCTCGCTTAGCAGAGAAGGTCATACTTAACACCCGGGTCGGTTTCATTCGTCAGGGCCATTGAAGTGCGACGCCGGTGCACCCTCGGGTGCCATTCGCGTACCGTGGCGCCTACTGCCATTGCAAGTGCGAGGTGACGCAAGGGCATGAGTAATCGTTCCTCAATCCGGTCGGCTGTGGGATCGATCACATGCGCGCCCGGGAGTGGGACCCGCGGCGCGCTCTCCGCCAACGGCCCCACCCCCGCAATCGGCCCCTGCCACCCGTGGTGTCCGGCCGGATGGGGGTCTGTGGGCGTTGTCGACTTGCTCGGGGCATGACTGGCTGGGGCGTTGTCAGGTTGAGTGTGTCTTTGGGGGTGTGATCTGGTTCGGGGCGTGTCCGGCCGCGGTAGCGGCCCCTGTCTCCAGGCCGCGGTGGGCAGGCTGGTGGTGCCGGTGATCTGGTCCCAGATGGTGAAGCCGATGATTATTTCGGTGCGGTAGTCGGTGGCGGTCATCCGGTGGCGTCGGGGCCTGAAGTGGGGGTGAGATGCCGTCGAACACGGCGAGGAACCGTTGCGCGGCGCCGACCGATCGGAAGCCTTTCATGGCGCGTTCGCGTTGCCGGGTCGGCTGGTGGGAGTTCTCGGCCCGGTTGTCCAGGCCCTTGTGTGAGCGGTGCTCGACCGTGGGCATCACCGTGCGCTGGGCGGCGCCGTACCGGATCTCGCTGACGACGTGGGGATGGATGCTCGCCGGCGAACCGGCGCCGACCGGACCCGCCCGCCGGGGCGCGAAGCTGCCCGTCTTCCCCGTCATCGCGATCGACGACCCGGCACTGCCGGAGGTCCTGGCCGAACTGGCGGCGGCACGGGCGGACGAGATGGACGCCGACACCGTCAACCGGGAGCTGGCCATCGCGCGCAAGGCGATCAGCTGGTGGCAGCGCCAGGGCTGGTTCGAACGTGATCCGACGATCGGCATCGAGCGGCGGCCGGCACCACTGGACCGCACCAAGGCCCTCGCAGAGAACCAGATCGCCGCCCTGTGGCGCCTGGACTCGCCCTGCGGGAGAAGACGTTCTGGAAGCTCCTCTACGAAAGTGCCGCACGGGTCGATGAAGTGCTGTGCCTGAACGTGGAAGACCTGTACCCGCAGAACAAGCGCGGCAGGATCACCGCCAAAGGGGGTGACGGAGTGGATTCACTGGCAGTCCGGCACCGCCCAGCTCCTGCCCCGACTGATCGCCCGCCGCACCCGCGGCCCACTGTTCCTCACCGACCGCAAGGCCCCGGCCGGAACGCCGACGCTCGACGTGTGCCCCGAGACCGGCCGGGCCCGGCTTTCCTACCGCCGGGCCGAGGAAATCTTCGAGGAGAACACCCGACTGCTGGCCAACCCGCTCGCCTCATCCGAGGACATCGAGGGGCGTTGTCAGGTTGAGTGGGGGGCTTTCTCGGCTGGCATGATCATGTGTCTGGTGGGGGTCGTTGGAGGGGCTGCTCGTGGACACGGTGTCGTACCGGGGTTTCCGCTTCCCGCCGGAGATCATCAGCCATGGTGTGTGGCTGTACTACCGGTTCAACCGTCTACGCCGCGGCCCTGCGCCGGCGCCGTCCGAGGCCGGGCGACAAGTGGCATCTCGACGAGCTCTTCGTCAAGATCCAGGGACGGCAGCGGTACCTGTGGCGGGCCGTCGACCAGGACGGGAACGTGCTCGACATCCTGCTACAGAACCGGCGCGACGAGTCCGCAGCCAGGCGCTTTCTCCGGAAACTGCTGAAGAAGACCCGGTCCGTGCCCCGGGTGATCGTCACCGACGAGCTCCGCTCCTATAGATCCGCGCGGAGGACTTCGCGATGCCCGCGCCAGTGAGGTACCGATCGACCGCCGCAGTGTACGACGAGGGCGGGGCGGACAGGGGCACCACCCGGTCGCGCGGCAGCCGGAGCGCGCCCCCGGCTCCGAGTTCGGTCACTGGTTCGATCGCCATCCCCATCCCGCTCCTCAGGATCTGCCGCAGTAAATGCATACACCTCGCCCCGACGGTCGGAATGGTCCGCCGCAGGTCGCGGTGATCACGGTAGAGGCTCTGCCGCAGTAAATCGGGCATTTACTGCGGCAGCACCCCACGGGAGTGAGTTCTACAGATTGCAGCGATGACTACCGAGCGCTACTTGTCGGGTGGTGGCAGCTATACGAGAACTGGGCCCAGAACTCTGGTCGCCATATAACACAACGGGGCCGCAAAGGTTCTTTGCCGCCGTGACCACTGTGATCGGCGCGGTGGCGCTGGTGCCCCAGGCAGACTGTGGGCGGTTGACCAAGGAGCTGACCGGTTCCTGGCCGGAAGCGAGGGGCGGCGGGTAGCCGATCAGGCAAGCCGTTTGAGGACGGCTTCGACGGCGTCGACGAGGGTATCGCCCTCGGTGCCGGGGCGCCTGATCAGCCCGAGTTCGACGTCGGGGAGTGCGGGAAGGCCGTGTACGGCAGTGCCCGGTTCGACGGTGGCCGGGAGGAGGGCGGCGGCGCCGAGGCCGGCGCGGACGGCCGCCCGGACGCCGGGCAGGCTGGTGCTCTCGAAGGCGGTGCGCCAGCCGCGTCCGGCGGCTTCGAGGGAGTCAAGGAGCGGTTGGCGCCAGCGACAGGGCTGGGAGAAGAGGACCAGGGGGAGGGGGTCGAGCGTGGTGTCCAGGCCGGGGGTGGCGGCCCAGGCCATGGGGAGGCGCACGGTCCACCGGGGTGGTTCGGGGAGGTAGGACGGGTCGCACAGTGCCAGGTGGATGCGTCCTTGGCCGTATGCCTCGCGGAGTACAGGGCCGGGGCCGCTGATCAGTTCCAGGGTGGCTCTGGGGTTCATGCGGGTGAAGTCGGCCAAGGCCTGGGGGAGCGGCGCGGCGGTGAGGTCTTCGAGCAGGCCCACGCCGCAGTGCCCCTGGACGGCCGGGCCGGTGACGCTGAGTGCCTGGGTGGACAGGGCCAGGATGCGTTCGGCGTACGGCAGCAGCGCCTCGCCGGCCTTGGTGAGGGTGACGCCGGTGGCGGCGCGGTGCAGGAGTGGCTGTCCGACGGTGCGTTCCAGCCTGCGCAGTTGCTGGCTGAGTGCGGGCTGGCTGTGCCCGAGCGCGGTGGCGGCGCGGCTGATGCTGCCGGAGCGCATGCAGGTGACGAAGACCCGCAGCTGAGCCATGTCCAGATCCGATGCCATAACCAGACGTTATGCGATATCTCTGAGATTAGCCAGTTTCTTCTGGCCTGGTGGGGTCGTAGCCTCGGCCGCATGCACTACCACCACGTCGATGTCTTCACCGGCCTGCCCTACAGCGGCAACAGCCTGGCTGTCTTCCCCGACGCCGCCGGGCTCAGCGGTCCCCAGATGCAGCGGATCACGCAGGAGCTACGCCACTTCGAGTCGATCTTCCTGACCCCGGACAAGACCCCGGGGAACTCGGGCTGGCAGGTGCGGGTCTTCGACCTCATCGAGGAACTGGACTTCGCCGGGCACCCCGTCATCGGGGCTGGGTGTGTGCTGCACGCCCTGCACGGTGCCGGTGAGGACGAGACGTGGATGCTGCGGCTGAAGGCCCGCACCGTGGAGGTGACCACGAGGCGGCTCGGAACCGGACGGTACGCCAGCGTGCTGGATCAGGGCCGGGCCGTCTTCCTCGGCCGCCTCGATCCCTCGGACGCGAAGGACCTGGCGTCCTTGTTCGGCCTCGACATCGGGGACCTCGATCCAGATCTGTCCCCGGAGGTCGTCTCGACAGGGCTGCGCTACTTGGTGCTCCCGGTCCGCGAAGGCGCCCTCGACCGCGCCCGCATCGCCTCGGACATCAGCACACGACTGGCGGACCTCGGCGCCCAGTTCGCCTACGTCCTCGATGCCACCGCTCTGGAGGCGCGGCACTGGAACAACGACGGGCTGACCGAGGACGTGGCCACCGGCAGCGGAGCCGGCTGTGCCGCCGCCTACCTGCGCCGTCACGGCCGCATTGGCGACGGCGAGACCGTGACCCTGCGCCAGGGCCGGTTCACCGGACGCCCCAGCGAGATGACCATCAGCGCCCACGGCCACGGGGAGGACATCCACTCCGTGCGGGTCGGCGGCAAGGTCGCCTTCGTCGGCGAGGGACGGCTGGAGGTGTTGCCCCAGTGACCGCCACGACCCGGGAGACGGTGCGGGCGATACCGGCTTACGTCGGGCCGGACACGATCCGCGCACTCGTGGGGTACGAGGACGTCGTCGAGGAAGTGGCGGCAGCGTTCGCCGACTTCAGCCGCGGACTGGGCGACTCGCCGGTGGCGGTGTTCGCGCCGGCGGGCCGGGACGGCGACGTGCACGTGAAGTCGGCCTGGCTGCCGGGCCGTTCCGTCTTCACGGTGAAGGTGGCCACCTGGTTCGCGGAGCGCGCCCGGCATGGCGGCACGCCGGGAGCCGGTGTCGTCGCCGTTTTCGACGCCCGGACCGGGGACCTGCGGGCCCTGCTGGAGGACGAGCACCACCTGTCCGACATCCGCACTGCGGCCGCCGGCGCGCTGGCCGCGCGCACGCTGGCCCAGCCGGACTCCGCCATAATCGGCGTGCTGGGTACCGGAGTCCAGGCGTACCTGCAGATCCTGGCGGCCGCCAACGAACTGCCGATTCGGGAGGTACGGGTCTGGGGCCGCCGCGACGAACGCGTGCGCCGCCTGGCCGCCGCGCTGGGCGTCCGCCGCCCCGACCTGCGGGTGACCCCGGTGGGCACCGCCCGGCAGGCGTGCGAGGGCGCCGACGTGCTGGTGACGGCCACCGCCAGCACTGAACCGCTGGTCGACGCCGAGTGGCTGGCTCCCGGCCTGCACATCACCGCCGTAGGAGCCGACGACCCGACCAAGGCCGAGCTGTCCCCGGCTTGCCTGCACCGCGCCGACCGGATTGTGGTCGACAGCCGCGCCCTCACCACCGTCCACGGAGACCTCGCCCGGGCCCAGACGGCCTTCCCGGGGCTCACGGAACTCGGCGAGGTGCTTGCGGGGTCGGCACCGGGCCGCGAACGGGCTGACGAGATCACCGTCTGCAAGCTCATCGGCCTGGGCGTGCAGGACCTCGCGGCGGCCCAGGTCACCCTGGACCGCCTCCGGGGAACGGGCCCGCAGCTCAGTCGGCCACCGGCCTGTGCGACGGACCTGCGCGCGGACACCGCCCCCGACGGACCGACGGCAAGGAGCTGACCGCACCGTGTCTGCCCGTCCAGACCGCGCACGAGTTGGGACGTCCGTGGATGTCGACGCCATCGTGGAGACCCTGACCACGGCGTTCTTCCACGACCCGCTGTGGGGCCCAGCGTTCCCCGACGCCGAACACCGCGCCGCGCAGGCCGCCTCCATGTGGCGCCTGTACGCGACGTCGGCGTTGCGGTACTCGTGGCTGCTGGTGACGCGGAACGCGGAGGCGGTGGCCGTATGGATCCCGCCCGGCGCAGACGAGCTGACCCCGCAGGAGGCGGCCGGCCTGAAGGACCTGCTGGAGCGGGCGGCCACCCCGGCTGCGGCTCGGACGGTCCTGGACATTGCCGACCGGTTCGAGGCGGCCCGGCCCGCCGAACCGCACTTCTACCTCACGCTCCTGGCCACCCACGACCGCCACCGAGGCCACGGTCTCGGCATGCGCCTGCTGGCCGACAGCCTCGAACGCATCGACGCCCTCGGTGCCCCCGCCTACCTGGAGTCGTCCAACCCGGCAAACCTCGCACGGTACGCAAGCGTCGGCTTCACCGCCCGCGACCGCGTCACCGCTCCGACCGGCCACGTGGTCACCACCATGTGGCGGCCCGCCCGGTGAGCCCGCGTTTCGGCACGGCATTCGTCCTCGACCTCCGTCTCCCACGCGCTCTCATCGAACCACTGGGCATCGGTCGGGCAATACCACTACTCGGGGCGTTGTCAGGTTGAGTGTGTCTTTTGGGGGGTGTGATCTGGCGCTTACCGGGAAGCTCACTGCCGCCGTGGTGAACACGGGCCTTAACCCCAAATCCTGGACACGGGTTATGCGGCTGGTGTCAGCGTAGTTGATGTTGCCCGGGACGCTGTTTCGTAGGCGATTGGGCTGCGGTATCCGAGGCGGGAGTGACGGCGTCGGGTGTTGTAGCGGTGTAGCCAGCGGAACGCGTCCAGGCGGGCCTCGCGTGCGTTGGGCCAGCTCTTTCGGCCCTGGAGCGTCTCGCGTTTGAGGGTCGCGTTGAAGGACTCGGCGAGCGCGTTGTCCGCCGAGCTGCCGATCGCGCTCATGGATTGTCGGACGCCGGCCTTGCGGCAGGCGTCGGCGAAGGCCCGGCTGGTGTACTGGGCGGATTCAACCGGTCGTCGCAACACCTCTTGAGCTGGAGTTTTTCGGGTGGGTGTGCTGGATCGGCAGCGGGCAGTCAGGCAGTATCGCGGGCAGATGCCTTCGCCGGGTCGGCCGAGTGTCGCGTGGCGTGAGGATCGCGTCCGGTTCTGGCAGGCCATCGCGCGGGGGCTGAGCTCGGTAGACGCTGCGGTGGCGATCGGGGTCTCCCCGGCCGTGGGCACGCGGTGGTTTCGGCATGCTGGCGGCGTGAATCCGTGCCTTGCCCCGACTGCGTCGGGCCGCTACCTGTCCTTTTCCGAGCGGATGGGAGGGAGTACGTAATGGCTCGGCAGGATGTGAAGGGCGGGGTCATCCACCTACGCTCGGCCGGGGTGGACCTGGGCAAGCGGTTCTTGGTCGCCTGCACGCGCACCCCCAGTCCGAAGCGGCCGGGAAGCTGGAGCCTAGCCTCGATCTTTCGTGACGGTCCGTCGGTTCTTCGGCGGGCCGTTTCGGTTGTTCGGGCTGGTAGTGGTCAGGTTGATGACCCGGCTCTCGCGTCGGGTGGGCGCCGGGTTCCACGGCTCCGGTCGGGGTGATGCTGCTCGCAGGGACGTGAACGTGCTGGTCAGCCTGGGTTAGGGAGAGCTTCGAGCCGTGCCAGGGCGGCGGTGATCACGTCGGTCCAGGGCCAGTGGCGTGCGAACCTCAGGTGCTGGCGGCGGGCGGTCGTGACGATCTGGGCGGCGGCGGAGAAGAGGCGGAGCCGAAGGCGGCGGGGCTCCCACCTGCGGATTTCGCCGGTCAGAGCGAGCATGGGCATCCAGGCAAGCAGGTCGAGGGCGAGCTGGACGATCTCCAGCCAAATCTGGTTCTGCGCAGTGTCGTGCAGGGGCAGGTTGCGCAGGCCGGTGGCGCGGGCGGCCCGGATGCGGTCCTCGGCGCGTGCCCGCCGGCGGTGTCGCAGCTCCAGTGCCGCGATCGGCATGTCGGTGGTGTTGGTGGCGAAGCAGGTCAGCCGCAGTCCGTCAGCGTCGGTGATCCGCAACTGCGCGCCGGGGTGCGGCCGTTCCTTCCGCACGATCAGCCGCATCCCCTTCGGCCAGCCCTTGAGGCAGTCGCCGTCGAGTTCGGCGACCCAGGCGCCGTCACGGATGTCGCCGTCGGGCTCGACTGCCGGTGTCCAGGCCGGGGCCGGGATCTTGAGTGCGGCCAGGTGGATCTGCTCGGTGATGGTCATGCCGACCGAATACGACAGCCACCGCCCGCGCTGAGCCAGCCAGGCCACAAACTCGTGAGTACCGCCGCCGGCATCGGTGCGGATCAGCGTCTGCCGGCCTCGCCGGTAGGTCTTCGGCAGCTGGGCCAGGGCCAGTTGGGCGGCGGTGATGTGGTCCGTGGCGGTGTTGCTGCCCGCGTTTCCGGGCCGCAGCACAGCGGCCACAGGCTCGCCCGACCCATCGATGCCGTGATCGACGAAGCCCATCAGCGGGTGGTGCCCGAAGGTCTTCTTCCAGGTGGCAGCGGCGTCCTGCTTGTCGGAGTGGCAGATCACCAGGACACCGTCCAGGTCCACGGTCACCTGTCCGCCGGCGTCCGGCGCCGCTTCGCCCGCCAGTCGCCAGACGTGTTCGCGGACATGGGCACGGGCCTGGCGGATCGCGGTCAGCGCACGGTTCCCACCGGCGGCAAGGGCGTCTATCAGCCGGGAGACCGTCGGGTCTGAGGCCACCGGCCCGAACACGCCGGGCTCGGCCCGCAGCATGGCAACATCCGCGAGGCAGTCGCCGCCGAGCGCGACCGAGAGCGCGAGATCCAGCACCGTCTTGCCGGGATCGTGTACCGCGCGGGACTTCCGCCAGGGCGCCAGTGCCGTCGATATCGCCTGATCCAGACCGGACTTGCGGACCGTCTCCACCAGCAGCACGGCCCCGGCCTGCGAGACCACCCCACGACCGCCGCCCTCAGCGCGGACACGCGGGTACGACCCGATACGCTTCTTCACCTGGAAAGTGCCTCCGACAGGGGCGAGAACAAGGGCCTAGACAATCCTCATTCTCGCTGGTCAGAGGCACTTTCTGCTGTCCTGATCACCCACTGGACAACCCACTTCGGTCGGGTAGCGGGGACGCATTGCTGCGTCCCCGCCCCCTCAGAACCGTGCTTGCGCCTTCCAGCGCACACGGCTCAAGCGGGCCTCTGGCCGCTCGGTACGGTGTCATTCTTCCGGTCACCGGCGTGTAATTGCCGGTGGCAGAGTGTGTGTACGACTTCCAGATTGTCGAGGTGGTCGCTTCCACCCCGGCCGCGGTATTGCAGGTGGTGTACGTGGATCCCCCGATAGGAGGCCGTGAACCACCGGGCCCAGTCATTGACATCATCGGGGTCGTAACCCGCGCCTTCGATCAGGTCCTGCCCGCATCTGGGGCACAGTCCCTTCTGTCGGGCTGCCAGCAGGAGAATCTGTTTGGATTCCACACTCGGCATCCGCTTTCGGGCTCGATTCCTCCAGTAGTCGTCCAGTTCCGCGTTGTCTCGGGAGCAATCTCCCTTGACCATCACGTGCCGAACGATTCCGGTCCAGGCGAACTTCGGCAAGTATCCGGCTTCGGAGCCGAAAACCCACCTGTCCTCCCGGCCCTTGCAGAACTTCCCCCAGTACCGTTCCCGGAGCCAGCGGGGCGTCTTCCCGGTTGCAGTAGATCGCCCATCTCCTCAAGGCGTGGTGCGTGAAGTCGTCCAGCTTCCTGAATGTTTCCTTCGAGACAACGTGCCGGTAGTAGATAGACCATCCTCGGACAAGGGGGCCGAGGGCACCAGCCAAACGTTCGGCGGGTGCGCCACGGTGCTGCCGGATGACGGTCCTGATCTTCTTCTTGACTCGTTGTACTGCATCCTTGCTCGGCTTGATGATCAGCTTCTGGTCGTAGCGCCTGACGTTGAACCCGAGGAAGTCAAATCCGTCAGCGAGGTGGACGACACGTGTCTTCTCCTCGTTGAAGGAAAGCCCTCTCGGCTGGAGCCAGACAGCCAACTTCGTTTGCAAATCACGTGCTTCCGACTCCGAGATGCACAACACGACGAAGTCATCGGCATACAGAACAAGAGCGGGAGGCACGTGCCTTGTCCCTCTTGCGGGAACATTTGCATTGATCGCATCCCCCATCCCGTGCAGGGCCACATTAAGCAGCAGTGGACTGATGACTCCGCCTTGCGGCGTGCCATCCGTAGTGTGCGCGTAGGTGCCCTGATCCATGACCCCAGCGCGCAGCCACCCTCTGACCTGCCGTCGGCCCGGGAACAGGCCGATGGAGTCCATGAGATGGCTGTGGCTGATGCGGTCGAAGGCCGCCGACAGGTCCGCGTCGAGAACCCACAGACGTTTTGCGTTCTTCTGGCAGACGATCTGGAAGATAGCCCCGATCGCGTCAGCGCATCCGCGTCCCGGGCGGAACCCGTAAGTCCGCCCGTCGAACCGCGCTTCCCACTCCGGCTCCAGGGCGTTCTTCACCCTCGCCTGGTTCACGCGGTCACGAATGACGGGGATGCCCAGCGGTCGGGTCTTCCCGTTCGCCTTCGGGATGTACACACGCTTGACGGGCTTTGCCGGGATTTCCGGTTCGGCGAGTGTCTTCCTCGCCAAGGTGCCCCGGTCCTTTGGAGTCAGCGCAACGACCCCGTCGATTCCCGCTGTTTTCTTCCCGGTACTCTGCTGTGTCACCCGGCGAACACTTGTCAGCGCGTTTGCCTTGGATCGCAGCATGAGCTTTTGCAGGTTGCGCACCTGCTTGATGTCACCATTCCGTGCAGCCCTGTAGATCCTCTGACGCAGCCGCTTTACGGACGCTTCTTCAGACCGCCAGTCGATACCGGCCCAGAATTCTGCGTCGCCCTCGGGTCCGTTCATCGGGAGGGCGTGCTGCGGCTCCAAAGCATCGCCGCCCCTCCTTCTGTCTAACTTGTGCCTCGGTGCAAGGTTTTGCCCGTTGGCTCTATATGGCCTACCTGTCCCACGTCAGCACTCTTTCGAGTCCAGCCACAAGGCTGGTATCCGCCGAGTTATACCCGGAGGGGGAGAGTCCCCAAGGCCCGGGCTTTCCTCTGGGCTTTCGCCCCAGCGGCATTCGCTTCTTGGGACATCCTGTTCCCGCACCGGATTTCTGCCTTTGTTACCTCCGGATTACCGGCTGACCAGCCGGACCCGTACGGGGTTCCCGTGTTCCACTGTCTGTAGTCGCGTCCGGATAGGGCGCCCTCTCTAAGCCGACTCCCACGGTGACCTACACTGGAAACCAATGGTTCCCTTGAGCCTCTTTCAATACAGCTCACGTCGTGTCGCACTTCTCAATGCCAGGAGTTCCCACCGCCGCCCGCTTCACCATTGACGCGGTGTTCCTCATGTCGGCCCGTAGAGACAAGGGTTCGCTCTCGCTCGCCCGCTCGGACTTCCCCTTCGCTTGTGGCGTGATGATGGCCCATCGTGCCCTTGAGCTTGACCACCTCGGCTCAGCACCCCCGCGTCACTGCGGACGCACCCGAAGCTGGGGACCGGCCATCGGTCACAGGCCGGAGCAGCCGACTCCTCTCCTTGCAACTACCACTACATGACAGCGACTTCGCGTCGCACTGAAAGCGTGAGGCTAGAGACCGAGCGGTTCGGCACCACTCAGACCGAGATCCGTCGGCTGCTGGCCTGGCTGGTCGAGGCCCGCGTCGAGGTGGTCGTGCTGGAGGCGACCTCGGACTACTGGCGGAGCGTCTACTACATGCTTCAGCCGCGCCTGAACTTGATGCTGGTCAACCCCGCCCACCTGAAGGGCATCAGGGGCCGCAAAACCGATCCGAGCGACGCGGCGTTCC
The DNA here is from genome assembly GCF_042733315.1 of Streptomyces sp. NPDC059718. Taxonomy (NCBI): domain Bacteria; kingdom Bacillati; phylum Actinomycetota; class Actinomycetes; order Kitasatosporales; family Streptomycetaceae; genus Streptomyces; species Streptomyces sp. NPDC059718. The sequence goes on along the minus strand of NZ_JBHWGA010000086.1, from coordinate 6,715 downwards.
TCGCCCGGGCCGGCGCGTCCGGAATGGCGATGGGTTCCTTCGTCCCCGAGCGGGAGATCCGCGAGCTGCGGGACCTGACTCGCCGTCGGACCGAGATCGTCCGCGCCGCAGGCCGTGAGGCCCAGCGGTTGGAGAAGGAACTCGAAGACACCGGCGTGAAGTTCACCTCGGTCCTTACTGATCATTTCAGAATGAGGTTCGGAGGCGTCTCAAGCAGATGATGCTGCAGGCGAGTTGGAGTAGGCCCAGGTGGAGATCGGCACGTATCTCGTAGCGGATCCGGAGCCGCTTGAACTGGTGGAGCCATGCGGTTGGGTCGGCCGCGCGGCGAGGTGCTCGCCGTTAGGCGAGTCCTGTTCCGCGCGGCCTCCCGCCGAACCGGACATGACGGTTTCCCGGTCATCCGGCTCTCCAGTGACTACTGCGTGAGGGATCTGGCTGGCCGTTCTGAGTGGATGCGGTCGTGGCAGGTGTCGCAGGCCACAACGGTCTTGCGACGCCGGTGAAGCATGACGCGCGCCCAGTCAGAGGGCTGCCATCCGGCATGGGCGAGGTCGGCGAGAGCGCGGACGTGGTGCACTTGCACGTTGCCTTTGCTCCCGCAGATCTCGCAGGTGTAGGAGCCTCGCAATGAGTTCCTTTTGCGGATAGTCCACCTGGACCGGCTCGCGATCGGCTAGTTCTGCCGCTCGCTGCCGTTGGAGGGGGATCCCACCGAACCGTGCCACCAGTGGTTTCCTGTTCTTCCGCTCGATGCGGGCCTCGAAACACACTCGGAGCCCGTTGGGGGTGTCGATTCTGGCCTTGTGTCTGGCGGCCATCTTCGACACTGACGAGCGATGCTTGGCTGCGATAGTCTTGAGCATGGACGTCTCCATCACCCATTGCAGCCGGTGCAGCCGGAAGACATCTCCGGCAAGCAGGTAGTACTGGACTACGCCCCGGTAAACGGTCCCGAAGGTCGCGACGATCGCATGATCGCTGCTGTTGATCAGGGCCGTCTTCCTCGCGGGTTTTCCGCGGGCGAGATAGGGGGCGCACTTGGCCTTGATCACGTCCCGGGGGACACGGAGTGCTATCTGGCCGTTGACCCGTCGGTATCGGCCTGTCTTCTTCGTGTCGTTGTGCTGGGTCGTGATCTCGTAGCCGAGAAACCTCGCTGCCCGGGTGCGGGCGTGAGTGATCAGTGTCTTTTCCTGGGACAGTTCCAGCTTGAGTTCGTCACGCAGGAACTGGGCCAGGCGTTGTTTGATCTGCTCGGCCTCGGCTTTCGGTCCGGTGAAACCGAGGAGGTGATCGTCCGCGTAGCGTATATAGCGCAGTCTGCGGTATGCCGGATCGTTAGGATCCGAGCTCGGCAGGCTGACCATCCGCTGACGCAGCGTCCGGGCTTGGGCCCGGTCGCCGCGCCGGCGGGCTTTCGCCAGCAGATTCTGCAACTCCAGGTAAGCCGGGTTGCGGGCCCGGCGATCTCCTCGGGTGTATTCCGGAATCAGAACTGTCTCGACAAACTCATCCAGCTTGTGCAGGTAGATGTTGGACAGGAGCGGGGAGGCCACTCCGCCTTGCGGCGCTCCGGAGAGCGTGGCGCCCCATCTCCAGTCCTCCAGGTATCCGGCCGTCAGCATGTTGCGCACCAGCCGCAGAAACCGCTGGTCATGGATCTTCTCACCGAGGATCGACAGCAAGACCTGATGGTCCAGGCTGCCGAAGCAATCAGCAATGTCCCCTTCGATGAACCAGGACGTACCGGTCCAGGTGTGGTCCACCTCCCGCAGTGCGGTGTGGCAGCCCCGGCGGGGACGGAACCCATGAGAGCGGTCGGAGAACGTCGGCTCGTAATACGCCTCCAGTAACAGGCGGACCACTTCACCGACGAGCTTGTCCGACCAGGTCGGCAGTCCCAGTGGACGCATCTTCCCGTTCTTCTTGGGGATATGGACGCGCCGGACCGGCTTGAAGCGATAGCGCTCGTGACGCATCGCCTCAATGATCCGGTCGATCTTCCGCTGTGACATGCCGTCCACGGTTTCCGACGTGACCCCGGGCGTCATCGCACCATGATTGGCATAGATACGACCGTAGGCCAGCAGATACAACTGCGGGTTGAACAGCTGCCGATACAGCTCATCGCACGACAGACCACGTCTGCCGCGTTCACGCAGGACACCCAGCACCGTTTCGGCGCTCTGCATTCCGCATACCTCCCGAGTCTGGAGTGTCCGAATCACCTGGCCCCCTTCGCCCGATGTGGACGGCTTTCCCGTCCTCCCTGGCCGGTCGTGACTCCGGCGACTACTACGGGGCCTCCGTCGCCATAGGACTCGCGTCCCGTAGGCGATCCCACGTTCGTCCCTGTCTGTACGTTCTAGCGCGACGTAGGCGTCCCACTCATCTCCTTGAATGTCCTCGCTGGACATTGCTCCGCACGCCCGGAAGTTGCGTCGACCAACGTTCCGATGTCCACGCAGGGTGCGGCGCCGGTTTCAGTTGTCTTTCCGGCGGATGGGAGCTTGCATCTTCTGGAGATTGGGCTTCAAACAATCCAGTCTTCGCCATATCGCGCGGGCCGCCCAGCACACCGTTTCCAACAACTGAACCCGGTCACTGGTTTTCTGACATGCTCTTGTCCCCTTCACCTTTCGGATCCAGGTGAGTCATCCGGCCCAGGAACCTCCTTCCGAGTTCCTCCCGGCTGAACCGGGGATACAAACAGAGCGCCTCGTGGCGCACAAGGTGCGCTCGACGACCCAGCGGGTCTTGCCCAGGCCGGAGCCGTGGGCTGTGCCCTTGCGGGCGATCTTCGGTGTGATGCCGCGGGCCCGCAGTAGACGGCGGTACTTGTCGTAGTCGTAGCCCCGGTCGGCGAACAGCCGGCGCGGCCGGTGACGTGGCCGTCCGCGCACCCCGCGGATGCGGGGTATCGCGTCCAGCAGTGGCATCAACTGTGTGACGTCATGACGGTTTCCGCTGGTCAGCGAGACTGCCAGGGGTGTTCCGTGCCGGTCGGTGATCAGGTGGTGCTTGCTGCCCGAACGGGCGCGGTCGACCGGCGAAGGTCCGGTGTTAGCCCCCCTTTGAGGGCCCTGATGTGGGAGCCGTCGACTGCCGCGTCGTCCATGTCCAGCAGGCCGGCTGCCCGCAGTTCCGCCAGCAGGACCTCGTGCAGGCGGGGCCAGACGCCTGCCTCGGTCCAGTCCCGCAAGCGTCGCCAGGACGTCACCCCGCTGCAGCCGATCCTGTCCGAAGGAACATCAGCCCAGCTCACGCCCTTGCGGAGCACGTAAACGATCCCGCGCAGGGCAGCCCGGTCGTCCACCGGCAGCCGACCGGGATGCCTCCGGCGCCTCGGCGGGCGAGGAGGAAGCAATGGGGCCACGCGTTCCCACAGGTCATCAGGCACAAGATCATCCGACACCCACAGAACTCTGCCGTGACCACACCCAACTGCCAAGCCCTACAAGCGAACTCATTCTGAAATGATCAGTTAGAGCGACGTCGTCGGCGCCACCGGACGCGCCATCCTGGAGGCTCTCATCGCCGGCGAGCGCGATCCCCGGCGTCTGGCGGACCTGGCCCGAGGCAAAGCCCGAAACAAGATCCCGGCTCTCGTCGAGGCCCTGGACGGCGAGTTCACCACCCACCACGCGTTCATGGTCCGCCACTACCTGGACGAGATCGACCACCTGAACAGCATGATCGCCCTGTTCGACAACCGGATCGCCACACTGCTGGACGAGCGCGATCAGGACCTGAACAACCTCGACACCATCCCGGGGATCGGCCGGCTTGCGGCCGAGGTCATCATCGCCGAGACCGGCGGCGACATGGCTCAGTTCGCCTCCGCCCAGCACCTCGCCTCCTGGATCGGGGTCTGCCCGGGCCAGAACGAGTTGGCCGGGGTCAGCAGATCCGGACGCAACCGTCCGGGCAACAGCAACATCAAACGCCTGCTCGGGACCGCCGCCATGGCGGCGATCAGAGACAAGACCTCCTACCTCGCCGCCTTCTTCCGCCGCATCTCCGCCCGCAGAGGCGGCAAACGGGCCCTGGTCGCCGTCATGCACAAGCTCGCCATCGCGATCTGGCACGTCCTGTGCGACAAGACCGCCTACCGCGATCTGGGAGCCGACTACTTCGCCATGCGTGATCCCGAACGAGCCATGCGCCGCATGATCAAGGAAGCCGGGCCTTCCCCCGTGATGGTGGACACGCTTTGTTGATCACGCGGCGAGCGTGAGCTTAGCCGCGTGGTGTCGGCGTTCGTATTCGTTGGGGCTGAACTGACCGTTGGCGGAGTGTCGTCGGCGGGTGTTGTAGCGGGTCAGCCAGGCGAAGACCTTGTTCCTGCAGGTGACCGGGTCGCCGTAGTCGCGGGCACCCTGGAGCGTCTCGCGTTTGAGGGACGCGTGGAAGCTCTCGTAGGCCGCGTTGTCCGCGCTGCTGCCGACCGCGTCCATCGACCGGGTGACCTTGAGCTGGTCGCAGAGGTCGGCGAAGACCCTCGAGCCGTATTGGGCCCCGTGATCGGAGTGGAAGACGGAACCGTCCAGGCTGTCGCGGGTGCGGGCGGCCATCCGCAGCGCGTCGGAGACCAGTCCGGTGCGCATGTGGTCGGCGATGGACCAACCGACGACCTTGCGGCTGAAGCAGTCCAGCACGGTCGCGAGATAGAGGAACTCGCCGTTCGCGAGGGGCAGGTAAGTGATGTCGCCCATGTATTTCCGGCCCGGTTCGGCGGCGGTGAAGTCCCGCTGGAAGAGGTCCGCAACCAGGGAGGCGGCCGGGTCCGAGACCGTGGTGCGGATGCGTCTGCGCAGGCGGATGCCGGTGATGGAGAACGTTCGCATGACGCGGGCGACCCGCTTCTCGTTGACGTGCAGGCCCGTCTCCTTCAGCTCCGCGGTCACCCGCGGGGAGCCGTAGGTGCCGCCGGAGTCCGCGTGAACCTTACGGATCCTCGTCGCCAGATGCTGGTCGGCCCGCTGCCGGGCCGTTCTGGCGTCGCCGCCGGCCAGCCACTTGTAGTAGCTGGACCTGTTCACCTCCAGGACCTCGCAGAGCCGCTTCACCTCGAAGGCGTCCCGGTGGTCGTCGACGAACTGGAAGCGGCTCCTCACCAGTTCGTCGCCGAGTAGCCGGAGGGAATTTCACCCTCCGGCCCTCACAGAACGGAGCGTGACGATCTCTCGTCACTCCGCTCTTGTCGTCCTGATCGTCAGACCAGTACGGCACTCACGGTCGGAGTGATGCGCCAGTGCGCGAACATGCGTGGGTATCGCCGGGCAATCTCCTGCATCTTCGCCAGCGCCTTCCGCTTGGCCGCGAGCCGTTTGTACTTCTTGCGGATCCAACGCACCAGGTAGGAGTTGATGCGTGTCACGAAAGTGGTCAACTCCCAAGGCCGTAAGCGGCCGTAGTAGTTGATCCAGCCCGCCACGACAGGGTTGATCCTCCGGGCGAGCTCCTGGAAGGTCAGATCGGTGCGGGTGTGCAGATGCCAGCTCCGCACTTCCCGGCCCATCTTCGTGAGAGCGTCCTTGCTGACCGCCGGGTCGAACGCCAGGAACTGGTTCCCGTGCCGACTCCGGTTCCTCCTGGCGCGGAAAGTGTATCCCAGAAACGTGAACGCCTGGTGCTCGTGGGAGCCTTGGCGATTCCCGTCCCGGCAATACACGATCCGGGTCTTGGCCGGGTGCAGACGCAGCCCGACCTCGGCCATCCTGTCCGTGAGCGCGGCCAGCACCTGACGGGCCTGGCGCTGGGTGACACAGTGCAGCACCGCATCATCTGCATAGCGTTCGAACCAGACGGACGGGAACTCCCGGGCCATCCAGATGTCGAATGCGTAGTGCAGGAACAGGTTCGCCATGACAGGAGACACCGGAGCCCCTTGTGGGGTTCCGCGGTCCCGTTGCAGCAGAGAGCCGTCGGGCATCTGGAGCGGGGCAGCGAGCCACCTCCGCACATACAAGTTCACCCAGACGGCGTCGGTATGCGCTTCCACCGCCTTGACCAGCAGGTCCCAGGGCACGCTGTCGAAGAACTTGGCGATGTCGAACTCAACCACCCAGTCCCGTTTCCAACAGCGTTCCCGGCACTTCTCCACCGCATCCAAGGCGGACCGTCCGGGCCGGTATCCGAAACTGTCAGGATGGAAAATCGGTTCCACCCTCCGCATGAGATGCCGGGCCACAACAGTCTGAGCCACACGATCGGCGACGGCGGGAATCCCTAGGATCCTTTCGCCGCCTCCCTGTGGCTTGGGAATTGCCACCGCGCGCACCGGAGATGGGAAGTATGAGCCTGACGACATTCTGTTCCAGACCTTGTAGAGGTTGTTCCTCAGGTCCTTCTCGAAGTCGTCGATGCTCTGCCCGTCCACTCCCGGCGCGCCTCTATTCGCTCTGACTTCCTCCCATGCCTCCTTGACTTCCCACTTTGAGATCTCAAACGGCTTGGTCTGCGACTTCAACTGGTCCACCGAACTCCTCCCGGACACTGTCCGGTTGATGCGATTAACACAGTCACGAACGACCCGGCCCCTTCGCTCCACCCCGATTACAGGGGCTTCACCACTACTACGAGCCGGTCCGCCGGCATGCCCCGCGTCGGTACTCACTGAGCTTTGCTGATCAGGTTGATGCTGAGTGGATTTCGAGTCCGGTGTGGGCGAGGAATGCGGTCAGCAGGGCGGGGTGGTGCTGGATGCTGC
>NZ_JBHWGA010000085.1:0-21004 GCF_042733315.1 Streptomyces sp. NPDC059718 | reverse complement strand
CATCAATAACGGTCACGAGCCGTCGTCCCCGTGGAGATAAATGTTACGTCGGGCGGCGCTTGACGCATTTGAGACGACCGGTCATATTGGTTTTTGGCGCAGGCCCGCCCGTCGCTCCGGCGTGACGGGCGCGGCCTGCGCCGCGGCCTGGCGCCGCCCTCGCGGCGGCGCCCCACCCGGCCACCCCCCACCCCACCGGTCGACCCGTCGAGGAGAACCATGTCCACGTACCGCGCATTCGAGGTCACAGGCGCCCGCAACTTCGAGCTCGTCACCCGCGAGGTCGTCGCCCCGCCCGCCGGGCACGTGCGGCTGAGGGTGGAGAGCTGCGGCGTCTGCCACTCCGACGCGCTCGCCGTGGAGGGCCTGCGGGCCGACCCGTCGCAGCCGGTCGTCCCCGGCCACGAGGTCGTCGGCGTCATCGACGCCGTCGGCGAGGGCGTGAGCGCCTGGCGCGTCGGCGACCGGGTGGGCGTCGGCTTCCTGGGCGGTCACTGCGGCGAGTGCACGTCCTGCCGCCGCGGGGACTTCGTCAACTGCACCGACCAGCCGCAGACCGGCACCACCACCGACGGCGGTTACGCCGAGGTCCTCATCACCCGCAGCAGCGGCCTGGTCCGGGTGCCGGACGAGCTCTCCCCCACCCTCGCCGCCCCGCTGCTGTGCGCCGGACTCACGACCTTCAGCGCCCTGCGCCGGCTGGACGTCCGCCCCGGCGCGCTCGTCGCGGTCCAGGGCATCGGCGGCCTCGGCCACCTGGGCCTCCAGTACGCCGCCCGGCTCGGCTACCGCGTCGCGGCCATCGCCCGCGGCCAGGAGAAGGAGAAGCTCGCCCTCGAACTCGGCGCGAGCCACTACATCGACAGCTCGGCGCAGGACCCCGGAGCCGAGCTGCGCAAGCTGGGCGGCGCGGACGCCATCGTCGCCACCGCGGCGAACGGCACGTCGATGACGCCGCTGGTCCCCGGACTCGCCCCGCGCGGGCACATGGTCGTGGTCGGCGTCTCCATGGACCCGGTCTCCGTCGCCACGACCGACCTCGTCCTCGGTTCGCGCACCATCAGCGGGAGCCTGACCGGCTCCGCGATCGAGAACGAGGACAACCTCGAGTTCAGCTCGCGCTCCGGCATCCGCCCGATGGTCGAGACGATGCCCCTGTCGCGGGCGCCCGAGGCCTACGAGCGCATGATGTCCGGCAAGGCCCGCTTCCGGGTGGTCCTGGACGCGGCGGCCTGACCCGGAGGGCCGAGCCCTGCCGGGTGTATTTTTGACAGAACAGAGACGACTGGCCATATTGCGGTGCGGAGGTGGCACCATGGCCCGGCAGAGCATGCGCGAGGCGATCGTCGACGCGGCGGTCGCACAGTTCCACGCGAAGGGGTACAACGCCGCAGGCGTGAAGGACATCACGGACGCGGCCGGCGTTCCGAAGGGGTCGTTCTACAACCACTTCGACAGCAAGGAGTCGCTGGCCCTCGTCGCGCTCGACCGCTACGGCGCGGGCCGGCGGACGCACGAGCTGGCGGAACCCGGCACCGCGCCGCTGGCGCGGCTGCGCGCGCACTTCGAGTTCCTGCGCGACGAGACCGTGGACGCGGACTTCACCCGGGGCTGCATGATCGGCAACTTCGGCGCCGAGATCGCCGACCACAGCGAGACGATCCGCGCGGGCGTCCGTGAGTCCCTCGGCCAGTGGGCCTCGTCGATCTCCGGCGCGCTCGCCGAGGCACAGCAGGCCGGCGAGCTGCGGGCGGACCTCGACACCGAGCGGACGGCGCGGTTCATCCTCAACACCTGGGAGGGCACGCTGATCGCCGCGCGTTCCGGCCGCTCGGGCGAGGCCTTCGACGACTTCTTCGAAACGGTCTTCGGAACGCTGCTCGCACCGCCGCCGCCCCCGGCGGCATGACGGACCGGTGCCCGGACGCGGCATGGCGTCCGGGCACCGGCATCCCGTGGACGACCGGTGTGCCGTCCAGCGCACCGTGGTGACCCTGCACGACGTGACCCGAGGGCGGACGACCCGGCCCGCCCCGGCTTCGCGCCTCTCAAGTGGGCCGGTTCCGGTACCGGTTGGGGCGCGACAGCGGCTGCGGCACCAATGGCGCGGGCCACAACCCCTGGATTGGCCCTGGCCGGTGGCGTCCGGACCTCCGTACGCTCGCCGGCATGCGGATTCGTATCGTCGACGCCTTCACCGACCGCCCCTTCGCCGGCAACCCCGCGGGTGTCCTGCTGCTGGACGCGGACGCCTTCCCCTACGACGGCTGGCTCCAGCGGGTGGCCGCCGAGGTCAACCTCTCCGAGACCGCCTTCGCCCACCCCACGCCGGGCGCCCAGGACGCGGACTGGGCCCTGCGCTGGTTCACCCCCAAGGCCGAGGTGAACATGTGCGGGCACGCCACCCTCGCCACCGCGCACATCCTGCACAGCACGGGCGCCGCGCGTGGACCGGTGCGGTTCGGCGCCCGCTGCGGCATCCTCACGACGACGGCCGACGACGACGGCACCATCACCATGGACTTCCCCGTCGCCCCGCTGACCTCGGTGGTCGTCACCGACGACATCGGCGCCGCGATCGGCGCCGACGTGCTGTCCGTGCACGAGACGGGTGACGACGTGGGCGACCTGCTGGTGGAGGTCGTCGACGAGAAGACCGTGCGGGCGCTCACCCCCGATGTCGCCGCCGTCGCTGCGCTGCCGTCCAGGCGCGGCCTGATCGTGACGGCCGCCGCCGAGTCCCCGGCGACGAGCGGCTACGACTTCGTCTCGCGCGGTTTCTTCCCCGCCGTCGGCATCGACGAGGACCCGGTCACCGGCAGCGCCCACACCGCCCTGGCACCGTTCTGGTCGCGGCGTCTGGGCCGCGACGAGCTCACCGGGTTGCAGGCCTCGGCGCGTTCGGGCCTGGTGCGGACGGTTCTGTGCGGCGACCGTGTGCGGCTCAGCGGCCGTGCCGTCACCGTGATCGACGGCGAGCTGCACGCCCACCCGTAGCGGGGCCTCACGCGGTCGGCAGCCAGCCGACCTTCCCGGCGAGCAGCGCGTAGCCCACGAAGGCCACGATGTCGATCAGCGCGTGGGCCGCCACCAGCGGCCCCACCCGGCCCCAGCGCCGGTAGAGCAGGACGAAGACGACGCCCATCGCCATGTTCCCGATGAGCCCGCCGATGCCCTGGTAGAGGTGGTACGAGCCGCGCAGCACACTGCTGGCCACCAGCGCGCCGACCGGCGTCCAGCCCAACTGGCCCAGTCTGCGCAGCAGGTAGCCGACGACGACGACCTCCTCGAGCACCGCGTTCTGGACCGCCGAGGCGATCAGCACGGGGATCTTCCACCAGACGTCGGGCAGCGACTCCGGCACGACCGTCAGGTTGAACCCGGAGGCGCGCGCGCCCAGGTAGAACAGCAGCCCGGTTCCGCCGATGGCCGCGGCCACCGCGGCACCGCGCAGCAGGTCGGTCCGCGGGCGGCGCAGGTCGAAGCCGATGGCCGGCATGCCCGTGCCCTCGCGGGCCAGCAGGTGGGCGACGAGTGCGACCGGGACGAGCGCGGTGGCGACACCGAACAGCTGCCAGGCCAGGTCCAGCCACGGACGGCCCGGCGCCTGCGAGCCGACGAGGGTGGCCGCCTGGTCCTTGAGCCCGCCGGGCTTGGTCAGCGAACCGATGAAGCTGATCAGCGCCGCGAGCGCGCTCGCCCCGAGCGACAGCGCGAGCACCAGGAGGGTCTCGCTGCGCAGCGCGCGCGGGCCGAGCCGCTCCACCGGCCCGGCCCCGGACCCGCCCGGCTCCGCCGCATTCCTGTCCACAGATGCCTCCACCGGCGCCATCCTGCCTCATCGGCTCGGCGGCACGGGCGGCGGCTCAGCGTTCCAGCGGCCACTCGTGCACGGGGGCGCCGGTGTGCATCAGCTCGCAGTAGCGCAGGGTCATCGCGGCCAGCGCCCGCTGCCGGTCCAGTCCGCGGTCCAGCTCCTGGTGGAAGGCGACGGCCTGCCACTCGGCGCCGTTCGTGCGCTTGCGGCAGCGGCCCTCGATGATGCCGAGGTAGTGGTCCCGGTCCACCGGGTCGATGCCCCACGCGTCCAGTCCGGCGGCCGCCATCGGGAGCAGTTCGTCCTGGACGAGTTCGACGGCCCCGATCTCCACGAGGCCGTTGCCGCGCCCCGGCCGGGGCCAGGTGAACACCGCGTCGATGCCGTACCGGCACGCGGCGTCGAAGTTCGCCGCGGCGGCCGCGAACGGCAGCCGGCTCCACACCGGGCGCGACGTCTCGGCGAGGGAGCGGACGAGCCCGTAGTAGAAGGCGGTGTTGGCGAGCACGTCGGCGACGGTCGGCCCGGCGGGCATCACCCGGTTCTCCACCCGCAGGTGCGGCACGCCGTCGACGACGGCGTACACCGGGCGGTTCCAGCGGTAGATCGTGCCGTTGTGCAGGGTGAGTTCCTTCAGCTGCGGCACCCCGCCCTCGTCCAGGACGTGCAGCGGGTCCTCGTCCTCGCAGATCGGCAGCAGGGAGGGGAAGTAGCGCACGTTCTCGGCGAAGAGGTCGTACGCGGAGTCGATCCAGCGCTCGCCGAACCAGGTCAGCGGGCGCACGCCCTGGGCCCGGTGTTCCTCGGGGCGGGTGTCGGTGGCCTGCTGGAACAGCGTGGGGCGGGTCTCCCGCCACAGCTCACGCCCGAACAGGAAGGGCGAGTTGGCGCCGAGCGCGACCTGGGGGCCGGCCACCGCCTGCGCTGCGTTCCACACCGCGGCGAACCGCACGGGGGTCACCTGCAGGTGCATCTGCATCGAGGTGCACGCGGCCTCCGGGGCGATCGAGCCGGAGACGCAGGTCAGCCGCTCCACCCCCGAGATGTCCAGGGTGATGTCCTCGCCGCGGGCGGCGAGGATGCGGTCGTTGAGCAGCATGTAGCGGTCGACGCGGGACAGGTTGGCTCCGACCAGGTCCTGCGCGCCGAGGGTGGGCAGGATTCCCACCATCACGATGCGGGCGCCGACCTCGCGGGCCTTTCCCTCGGCATATCCCAGGCCCATGCGCAACTCTTCTGCGAGCCGGTCCAGGACCCGGCCGGAAAGCCGGTGCGGGGCGATGTTCACTTCAATGTTGAACTGTGCGAGCTCGGTCTGGAAATCACGGCTCGCGATGCGCTCGAGGACCTCCTCGTTCATCATGCGCGGCAGCCCGTCGCGGTCGGTGAGATTGAGTTCGATCTCCAGCCCCATCAGATTGCGGGGCCGGTCGAATCGCTTCTCCTCCAGCAGTCGCTCCAACCCCAGCAGGCACTGCTTCAGCTTCCTGCGGTAGCGCTGGCGGTCGGCCAGGTCGAACCCCGTGGCCGCGACCTTTTCCCCCATCGGAGGTCCTTCCTCGAGTGGGCCGTGATCACATCATGCCCAGCCCTGAGATCGATAAGGCCTCCGGCGCCGGCGCCGAGCCGCTAAGCTGGCCACGAGCACCGTCTTGCGGCACATTCCGCGGGCAAGGACGGAATTCACATGCCGGCGGCGGCAGTGTCGTGAAAAACACCGACGAGATTCAGCCATCCGCAGTAACGCAGAAAGCGCAGTTCACGGCGTGGGCGACGGCGCAATTGGGGCGCTATTACCTGCCCAGGGTGACCGGGAAGCGCCTTGCCCGTAATATCACTGACGGCTAGATGAAACACTGCGCGAACACTCCTCGTATATCCTTCGTTCACAGGCAGAGCCTCCGCGACCCGCCGCGCGCCCGCGACGCATCCGGCCACGGGAAGGGATCCGCATGCCCACGCTGATTCCGAACGTCGCCGCCCCCACGCGCCCCGCGGATCCGGGCTGTCCCGGCCTGCCGCAGTGTCATCTGCTCCATCGCTGACAGTGCTGTCCGCACCCCGTCGAACACCCCCCGTGTCTCCTCATGAGAGGCCGCCCACCATGCCGCTGCAGGTAGCCCCAGCCCCCGCTCCCGCCCTGCGGAGCGTTCTCGCCGCCCTGAGCTCCCCCACCGCCGTCCGTGAGGCCCGCACCCCCTCACTGCGCAACGCCACGGGGCCCCTGGTCGCCGAGCATCCGCTCCCCCTGCACGTCCTCGACCCCGTGATCACCGAACCGGGAGGACTGCCTCGGGCGCGACTGACCGGCTGGCGCTTCCACATCCGTACCGGCGACAAGGTGGCCGCCGCGGGCGAGACCGTGGACACCCCGGACGGCTGGGCGTTCTCGCACTTCTGCGAGGGCCCGTACCTGGCCTCCACCGAGCGCGCGCTGCGCCAGGCCGATGCGCTCACCACCCCCTACCAGCCGCACCTGCTCTCGGTACCGGGGCTCTACATGCTGACGCTGTGGCTGCACGGGGACGTCGCAGCGGACGCGGGCACGGCCCAGCCGGCCCCTTCCGACCTGCTGATCCCGCTGGCGCCGGCCCCGCCGGGGATCGCCGCGCACCGCATGCACCGGCTCTCCGACCTGGTGCCGGTGCTCACCCTGCGGCTGGCTCCGCCACCACTGCTCGGCACCACCGCCTGAGGCTCCCGGCTGGGGCGACCCGCACACGCCTCCGTGACCGTCCGGTCACGGAGGCGTTGCATTGTCCGGGCAACCGCCCGCGAGAGTGAATGCGTCCCCAACTAACGAGGACAGCTCACGCGAAATCCCTGCGGAAATCCCTCAGTAGAGCAACACTGGGACCGACCGACTGAACGGGGGAGCGGCATGACTGAGGTTCCTACCCAAGGCAGCCGTACTTCACACCACTCGCAGCGAAAGACGTCGTCCATGTGCCCGCACCAGCCGCATTGCCCGTCCGCCGGCAGCCCCGACCGCGAGGCCGCCCACATCATGGCCAGCCACCCCGAGCAGGGCTGGAGCCTGCTGTGCAACGGCGTCCTGCTCTTCGAGGACACCGGTGAGCTGCTCCCCGACGGGCAGATCATCGCCCCGCACCGCCCGCTCGGCAGCGAGCACATCGTCACGGCGGCCTGACCCGGGCCGGGAACGAACCAGGGCCGACCCCGCTGCAGCAGCGGGGCCGACCCTTGAGCGCGTCAGGCGCCCTTACGCGTCGTACTCGTCCAGCGGGGGGCAGGAGCAGACCAGGTTGCGGTCGCCGAAGGCGCCGTCGATGCGGCGGACCGGCGGCCAGTACTTGTCCGCGGCCGACACACCGGAGGGGAAGACCGCCTCCTCACGGGAGTACGGGTGCTCCCAGTCGCCGCCCAGCGCCGCCGCCGTGTGCGGGGCGTTGCGCAGCGGGTTGTCCTGCGCGGGCCACTCCCCCGAGCCGACCCGCTCGATCTCGGCGCGGATCGCGATCATCGTGTCGCAGAAGCGGTCCAGCTCCGCGAGGTTCTCGCTCTCCGTCGGCTCGATCATCAGCGTCCCGGCCACCGGGAACGACATCGTCGGCGCGTGGAAGCCGTAGTCGATCAGGCGCTTGGCGACGTCGTCGACCGTCACGCCCGTCTCCTTGGTCAGCGGGCGCAGGTCGATGATGCACTCGTGCGCGACGAGACCGCCGGGACCCGTGTAGAGCACCGGGAAGTGCGGCTCCAGGCGCTTGGCCACGTAGTTCGCGCTGAGCACCGCAACCTGGGTGGCGCGCTTGAGGCCCTCGCCGCCCATGAGCCGCACGTACGCCCAGGAGATCGGCAGGATGCCGGCCGAGCCCCACGGGGCGGCCGAGATCGGGCCGACGCCCGTCTCCGGGCCGGCGGCCGGCTGGAGCGGGTGGTTCGGCAGGTACGGGGCGAGGTGGGCGCGGACAGCGACCGGGCCGACGCCGGGGCCGCCGCCGCCGTGCGGGATGCAGAAGGTCTTGTGCAGGTTCAGGTGCGACACGTCGCCGCCGAAGTGACCGGGCTTCGCCAGGCCCACCAGGGCGTTGAGGTTCGCGCCGTCCACGTAGACCTGGCCGCCCGCGTCGTGCACCGCGGCGCAGATGTCGCCGATGTGCTCCTCGAAGACACCGTGCGTGGAGGGGTAGGTGACCATGAGCACGGCGAGCTCGTCGCGGTACTGCTCGATCTTGGCGCGCAGGTCCTCGACGTCGACCTCGCCGTCGCCCGCGGTCTTCACGACGACGACCCTCATGCCGGCCATCACGGCGCTGGCGGCGTTGGTGCCGTGCGCGGAGGACGGGATCAGGCAGACGGTGCGCTGGGCGTCACCGTTGGCGCGGTGGTAGGCGCGGACGGCGAGCAGGCCGGCGAGCTCACCCTGGGAGCCGGCGTTCGGCTGGAGGCTGACCTTGTCGTAGCCGGTGACCTCGGCGAGGCGCTCCTCCAGCTCACGGATGAGGGTCAGGTAGCCCTCGGCCTGGTCGGCGGGCGCGAAGGGGTGCAGCGCGCCGAACTCGGGCCAGGTGACCGGCTCCATCTCGGTGGTCGCGTTGAGCTTCATGGTGCAGGAGCCCAGCGGGATCATGCCGCGGTCCAGCGCGTAGTCACGGTCGGCGAGGCGGCGCAGGTAGCGCAGCATCGCGGTCTCGGAGCGGTGCTGGTGGAAGACCGGGTGGGTCAGGTAGTCCACGCCGCGGGTCAGACCGGCGGGCAGCGCGTCCTCGGTGGTCGCGTCCAGGGCCTCGACGTCGGCGCCGGTGACGCCGAAGGCGTCCCAGACCGCGGCGAGGTCGGCACGGCCGGTGGTCTCGTCGCAGGCGATGCCGACCAGGTCGGCGTCGACCTGGCGCAGGTTGACCCCGGCCTCGCGGGCGGCGGCCACGACCTCGGCGGCACGGCCGGGCACGCGGGCGGTGACGGTGTCGAAGAAGGCTCCGGTGGTCACCTCGACGCCGCCGGCGCGCAGGCCCGCGGCGAGGACCGAGGCGTAGCGGTGGGTGCGGCGGGCGATCTGCGCCAGGCCGTCCGGGCCGTGGTAGACCGCGTACATGCCGGCCATGACGGCGAGCAGCACTTGCGCGGTGCAGATGTTGCTGGTGGCCTTCTCGCGGCGGATGTGCTGCTCGCGGGTCTGCAGGGCCAGACGGTAGGCCCTGTCGCCGTCGGCGTCGACGGAGACGCCGACCAGACGGCCCGGGAGGCTGCGGGCGTACATGTCACGGACGGCCATGTAGCCGGCGTGCGGCCCGCCGAAGCCCATGGGCACACCGAAGCGCTGGGTGGTGCCGACCGCGATGTCCGCGCCGAGCTCGCCGGGAGAGGTGAGCACGGTCAGGGCCAGCAGGTCGGCGGCGACGGTGACGATCGCGCCGAGCCCGTGCGCCTGCTCCACGACCGGCTTGAGGTCGCGCACGGCGCCGGAGGCGCCCGGGTACTGCAGCAGCACGCCGAAGACGCCGCGCTCGGCGATCTCCGCCGGGATGCCCTCGCTGAGGTCGGCGACGACGACCTCGACGCCGGTCGGCTCGGCACGGGTCTCGATCACGGCGACGGTCTGCGGGAAGGTGTCGGCGTCGATCAGGAAGACGCCGTCCTTGACCTTGCCGACCCGGCGGGCCAGGGCCATGGCCTCGGCGGCCGCGGTGCTCTCGTCGAGCAGCGAGGCGCCGGAGGTGGACAGCCCGGTGAGGTCGGCGACGACCGTCTGGAAGTTCAGCAGGGCCTCCAGGCGGCCCTGGGAGATCTCCGGCTGGTAGGGCGTGTACGCCGTGTACCAGGCGGGGTTCTCCATGACGTTGCGCAGGATGACCGGCGGGGTGAAGGTGCCGTAGTAGCCGAGCCCGATCATGGGCCGCAGCACCTGGTTGCGGTCGGCGAGCGAACGCAGTTCGGCGAGGACCTCGGGCTCGGTGCGGGCGTCGGACAGACCGAGCGCCTCGGCGCTCTTGATGGTGTCCGGCACGGCGGCGGCGGTCAGCTCGTCCAGCGAGCCGTAGCCGACCTGCGCGAGCATCTTGGCCTGCGCACCGGCGTCGGGCCCGATGTGGCGCTGCTCGAAGGGGATGCCGCGCTCCAGCTCGGAGAGTGGGATGCGGTTGGCGGTCATCTGCGGAGGCCTCCTGGTCTGACGCGACACGGCCTCCCCCTCTGTCATCTGAACCTGAGAGCTTCACCGTCCCGCAGGTGCCGGGACGGCTTTCACCGTCGGTGAGGAAGCGGCCGCGCACGCGGTGTGCCGCCCTTCCTGCTTTCCAGAGTGACCTCACCCATGCGGTACGGATGCCTGAGAGATTCCGGGGAGGGTTTGCTCCTTCGGCGCCCGGCGGACGGTTCCCCGCGTCGCCAGGACTCTCCCGCAAGGGGTCAGCAGCCGCTGTCAGCGTACCAGCGCGGTCCGGGGACGGGTCATGTGACAGCCGCCACCTTTCGTGCCTAAATAGGATTAATCGCGACCAGTTGGAGGGACCGTGCAGACCGGTATCGATCCGCGCAGCCTCATCGGGCGCAGGGCCTTCGACCGCAACGGGATGAAGATCGGCACGGTCGACGAGGTGTACCTCGACGACGCCACCGGAGAGCCCGAATGGGCCGCGGTGCGCACCGGTCTGTTCAGCCGCGACGCCTTCGTACCGCTGGAACCGAGCGAGTTCACCGGGGAAGAGCTGCGCGTGCCGTTCGACAAGGCACTGATCAAGGACGCCCCCGACTTCGGCGTGGGCCGGCACCTCTCCCCCGAGCAGGAGCTGCAGCTCTACCACCACTACGGCATGAGCGGGCCTTCGCTGTCCGGCCCGGTGCCGGAGCCCCCGCCGGACCACGACTTCGGCAAGCTGGCCGGCGACGCTTGACGCGGGAGCCCCGGCAGGCCCGGTAACACCAGCGGGAGCGGCTCGGACGGCTCGAGCTCCGGGTCGGTCACCGCGAAGGTGCGCACCCGCCCCGGCACCGGCGAGCCCGGCTCCTCGAAGCGGACGGTGACCCTCCCGACCCCGCTGCCCTGCACCCATCCCGCGCCGTGCTCGGTGTGCCGCACGTCCTGGCCCGGCACCCAGCGCCGCTCCGCCGGCTCCTGCTCCCGGGCTTCCTCCGCGGACCGCTCCGGCGCCCTCTCGGACGGGGCGGACTCCTCCCCCGCCGCGCCCTCCTCCCGTCCGGCCGCCTGGGCGAACAGGTCCTCCTGCGTGAAGTCGGCGAGCCCCGCGACACCGACCCCGAGCAGGCGTACGCCGCCGGTGATCTCGACGGCCTCCAGCAGCCGCGCCGCGGTCTCCCGCACCACCGCGAGGTCGTCGGTCGGGGCGCGCAGGGTCTCCGAACGGGTCAGCGTCGTGAAGTCGTACCGCCGTACCTTCAGCACCACCGTGCGACCCGAGCGGCCCGCCGCGCGCAGCCTGCGCACGCAGCGGTCGGCCAGCCGGTCCACCTCGAGCCGGACCCGTACGCGGTCGGTGAGGTCGACGTCGAAGGTGTCCTCGACCGAGACCGACTTGCTCTCGCGGTCGGCGACCACGGGCCGCTCGTCGATCCCCAGGGCCATCCCGTGCACATGGGCGCCGTGCGCCTTGCCGAGCAGCCGCACCAGCTCGGCCTCCCCCGCCTCCACGACCTCGCCGACCGTGAGGATGCCCGCCCGCCGCAGGTGCTCCGCCGTCGCCGGCCCCACGCCGGGCAGCGTACGCACCTGCATGGGGGCCAGCAGCTCGCGCTCGGTGCCGGGCTCGATGACGACCAGCCCGTCGGGCTTGGCCTGCTCCGAGGCGATCTTGGCGAGCAGCTTGGAGCCCGCGAGCCCCACCGAGCCGGTGACCCCGGTGGCCGCCCGGATGTCCGCCCGCAGCCGCTCGCCCACCGCGCGCGGGTCGTCCGCGATCCCGCCCGCCTCCAGGTCCACGAAGGCCTCGTCGAGGCTGAGCGGCTCGACCAGCGGCGACAGCCGTGAGAGCAGCTCCATGACGATGTCGCTGATCTGCCGGTAGACGGCGAAGCGCGGCACGAGGTACGCGGCGTTCGGGCACAGCCGGCGCGCGTGGGCCATCGCCATGGCCGAGTGCACCCCGTGCACCCGGGCCTCGTACGAGGCGGTCGCGACCACGCCGCGCGGCCCGAGACCTCCCACGACGACCGGCTTCCCCCGCAGACTCGGCTTCGCGACCTGCTCGACGGCGGCGAAGAACGCGTCCATGTCCAGGTGGAGGATGGTCGGCGCGCTTCTCACAGTCACCGATGGTGCCCCACGGGTCCGACATCCGCCGTACGCCTGTACGGCGGACGGGTGGGCCGCGGTCCGGCCCGCGCGGTTCGGCCCGGTTCAGCCCGCGCGGTTGCGGCGCCGCGCCAGCTCGTCGCCCGGGTTGTGGCCGACCACGGTCTCCCCGGTGTCGACGCGCTCGGAGTGCAGCTGCGACAGGGCGCCCTCGACGTCCCGCCACACCACTCCCACGGCGATCCCGAAGATCCCCTGACCGCCCTGGAGGAGGTCGACGACCTCGTCAGGCGAGGTGCACTCGTACACCGTCGCGCCGTCGCTCATCAGCGTCATGCGGGTGAGCTCGGCGGGCGCGCTGGACCGCAGGTGCTGCACGGCGGTGCGGATGTTCTGCAGGGACACGCCCGTGTCGAGGAGCCGCTTGACGATCTTGAGGACCACGACGTCCCGGAAGCTGTACAACCGCTGCGTCCCCGAGCCGTACGCAGGGCGGATGCTGGGCTCCACGAGCCCGGTACGCGCCCAGTAGTCCAGCTGGCGATACGTGATGCCGGTCGCCGCACAGGCGGTGGGCCCGCGGTAGCCGACCCGTTCGCCGGCCCCCTCCGGCTGCTGTCCCGAGGTGTCGCCCGAACCCCCTCCGGGGGGCGTCGCGGCGTTGCGGGCCAAGGCCCCGCGCATCGGATACGGGCCGCCAAAGGCCGTACCGTCGCCGGTGCTTCTCACGCCGACCTCCCGTCCCTTCGCACCCCTCAGGGCACGCGCACGTGCCATCGGGACTTTCCTTCTCGACGGTAGGCAGTCACTCCGGGTGCGTCAACGATCGCCACGCTCGGCACGCCGAGTGATATCAACCCCAGAGGTGGTTTCCCGTGTCCATGGTGGGGGTAAGGCTGGACGAATGGCCTTGGCGGGCCCTATTGACTGCTGGTTCCGAAGTCCTCCGGCGAGATCTGGTCGAGGAACTCGCGGAACTTCTCGACCTCGTCCTCCTGCTCGTCGGGAATGGCGATGCCGGCGTCGTCCAGCACCCCGTCGCTCCCGTAGATGGGGGTTCCGGTGCGCAGCGCGAGCGCTATGGCATCCGAGGGACGGGCGCTCACCTCGACGCCACTGGCGAACACCAGCTCGGCGTAGAAGACGCCGTCACGCAGGTCGGTGATCCGGACCTCGGTCAGCGTCTGGCCGACGGCCTCGAGCACGTCCTTGAACAGATCATGGGTCAGCGGCCGCGCGGGCGTCATGCCCTGTTGCGCGAAAGCGATGGCGGTGGCCTCCCCCGGCCCGATCCAGATGGGCAGGTAGCGGTCGCCTCCCACTTCCCGCAGGAGCACAATCGGCTGGTTGGAGGGCATTTCGACCCGGACACCCACGACGTCGAGCTCGTTCACACAGCAACCCTAGGCCGTGCCCGGCAGGTTTGGGTAGTCGGGACGGGCCCGGCCGGTCACCGACCGGGCGTGTCCTGGCCAATGTCGGCTCAGAAGAGCCGCACCCTCAGCGCGGACTGCACCAGCGCCGCGTGCAGCCGCACGGACAGCGCCGCCAGCTCCCGCGCGGTGGCCTCCGCGTGCGTCCTGGTCTGCGGATTGCGGTGCCTGCGCAGGGGCGCGACCACCTGCTCCACCAGACCGGCCTCACGATCGGCGGCCGCCTTCACCGCCCGCAGATGGCGCGGTTCGAGCCCGAAGCGGCCCAGATCGGCCACGATCTTGGCGATGTGCACCGTTTCGGCGTCGTAGTCACCGTCAGGACCGGCCTCCACCAGTCCGTACGCCTCCCACTGGGCGAGCTCGCCCGCTTCGGCGCCCGTGGCGGCCAGCAACTCGTCCCTGCCGATGCGCAGCGCCGCGGGTGCCTGCCGCTCCACCGCGCCGACCTCGATCAGCTCCCGGGACTCCCCGGAGGACGGGACGGGCAGCGGCAGCGGCTCGCCCCGGTCGAGGGCGTCGAGGTGCTCGCGGATCACTTTCAGCGGAAGATAGTGGTCACGCTGCATGCGCAGCACGTGCCCGAGCCGTTCCACGTCCCGGACGGTGAACTTCCGGTACCCGGAGGGCGTGCGTTGCGGCTCCACCAGCCCCTCCGCCTCCAGGAAGCGGATCTTGGAGATGGTGACCTCGGGGAACTCCTCCCGCAACTCGTTGAGCACCGCCCCGATGCTCAGCAGCCGGTCGTCCGCGGTGGCGGTGCCGTTGCCGGCACCGCCCGACGGTGTACGAAGCATGAACCTTCCCTCGCGGGGGTCAGGCGCCCCACTGGCTCGCGTAGAAGACCAGTCGGTACTTGCCGATCTGCACCTCGTCGCCACTGGACAGGGTCACCGAGTCGATCCGCTCGCGGTTGACGTAGGTGCCGTTGAGGCTGCCGACGTCGGAGACCGTGAAGGAACCGTCCTGAGCGCGCCGGAACTCCACGTGACGCCGCGAGACGGTGACGTCGTCCAGGAAGATGTCGCTCTCCGGGTGGCGGCCGGCCGTCGTCAGTTCGCCGTCCAGGAGGAAGCGGCTCCCCGAGTTGGGACCACGGCGTACCACCAGCAGCGCGGAGCCCGGCGGCAGCGCGTCGACCGCGGCCTGGGCCTCCGGGGACAGCGCCGGCAGCACGGTCTGTCCCGTCGCCTCGGCCTCGTACGCCTCGATCCCGGAGATGGAGATCGTGGACGTGGTCTCGGAGGCACGCTCGGACGGCACCGCGGCGCGCAGCGGCGCGCCGCAGTTGGAGCAGAAGCGGCTCGCTTCCGCGTTCTGGAACCCGCACCGCGTACAGACCGGCAAGGACCCTCCACCCGTGCTAGAGGCTGATGGTTGCTGGAAACCTATGCGCCCCGCAGCCGCAGGGTCAACAGAAACCGCGCCATGACCGCCCGAAATGTCACCGCCCGGAGCAGCGGTCCCGTCACGGAACAGCGGGCGCTCCTCGCCCGGTCCCTCCCCCTGCACGTGCCGCGGGGCGCGGTGCCGCGCCGTGGGGCTGTCACCAGCCTGACGCGAACTCTTGCCGAACCACTTACCGAACAACTTCACGGGCGATTCCCCTTGAACGACACAGACCCGCCCGTGGGGCAGGACGAACCCTCAGTCACGACCAACACATAGTTTCCCTCACGCACCACCCCAGCGGTGCGGCGACCCCCCGCATTCTCCTGCCCTCCCCCGCAAACCCCACTCGCCCCCGCCTCACCGGGTCGACGACTGAGCGTAGTCAGGCTGCTCCGACGGCCGCAAGGCGTCGACAACGATCTTCTCCGATCGCGTCACGTCCGCTGTGGCCTGCTCCTTCTCCAAAGTCTGTACCACGCCGCCCGGGATGTTCAGGGCGGGTTCAAGATCCTGTGGATTACCGATGACCTTGAAGCGGTAGGGCGGGCTGACCTTGTGCCCGTCGATCTGCACACCGCCCGACCCCTGGATGAAGTAGGTGTCGGCCACGACCCGCACGTCGTTGATCTGGATCGCCTCCGCTCCCGCGGCGCGCAGCTCCTGCAGCGCGTCGAGCAGCATGTCGGCCTCGACGGCGTCCTGGGGGTCGTTGATCGTCAGCGTGATGCCGGGACCCTCGACGGCGACCGTGCCGGCCAGCACCCCGAGCTGCTCCGCCTTCTGCTCGGTCTGCTTGCGGGCCTCCTCGGCCTGGTCCGAGCTGTTCTCCAGCTCCGTGCGCTGCTCCTCGAGGCGCCGCCGCTCGTCGCCGAGCCGCTGCGAGCGGTTGTCCAGCTCGTCCAGGATGCGCACCAGGTCCTCCTGGCGGGCGCCGCGCAGCGCGCTGGTGTCGCTGGTCGAGCGGACCTGGATGGCCAGCCCCAGACCGAGGACGAACAGCAGCAGCGCGACGATCAACTGCGCCCGGGACACCCGCGGCGGCCACAGCCCCGCCTTGAGGCGTTGCCGGCCGCTCACGCCGGACGCCGTTCCCCGCGGTTCCCCCGCGTCCTGCGGCGGCTGCTGCCGACCGTGTGCGGATCGCTCCGCGTCCGACGGCCCGGCGGCCGGCACCGGTCCGGCGGCGGGCAGCTCCGGGCGCGCCGCGGGCCGCTCCCGCGCCGGCATCTCGGCTCCGGCCGGCGGCTCGGGGCGAGGCCGTTCCGGCCGGGAGGGCTCCACGGGCCGCGGCGCCTCCGGCCGCTCCGGCGTCTGGTCGTTCTCGTCGCTCATCGTGCTGTCACGCCCGGAAGACATGGCGGCGGATCGCCGCGGCGTTGGAGAAGATGCGGATGCCGAGGACGACGACCACACCCGTGGAGAGCTGCGCACCCACCCCCAGCTTGTCGCCCAGGAAGACGATCAGCGCGGCCACGACGACGTTGGACAGGAAGGAGACCACGAAGACCTTGTCGTCGAAGATCCCGTCGAGCATGGCCCGCAGACCGCCGAAGACGGCGTCGAGCGCGGCGACCACGGCGATCGGGAGGTAGGGCTCGACCACCGTCGGCACCACGGGGCGGACCACCAGGCCCACCACCACTCCAACGATCAGGCCCAGTACGGCGATCAATTCGTACCCTTCCCATTTCCGGATGCGCTCGACGACGGCCCGGCCGACGGGACCGGGGTCGCGGAGCGGATGATCAGGCTCGGAGCCGCGGGCAGTTCCAGCTTCTCCTTCTCGGAGATGCGCACGCGGATCCCGTAGTTCTCCTGCAGGACGTGCAAGTACTGCCCGTCCGCACCGTCCTGGAAGGACGTGCTCAGCTTCTGCGGGTCCCCGATCGCCAGGATCGTGTAGGGCGGAACCAGCGGCCGGTTGTCGACCAGTATGGCGTCACCCGCGGCACGGATGGCCGACAACGACGTCAACCGCTGTCCGTTGATGGAGATGGCCTCCGCCCCCGCCGCCCACAGGCCGTTGACCACGCGCTGCATGTCCCGGTCGCGCACCCGGCCGGTGTCGGTGAAGTCACTGGTCGTACGCGGATCGCTGCCGCCGCCCGACGAGGCCTCCTTGGCGTCGTTGACCTCCAGCTCGATGCCCGGCCCCCTGACCGGCGTCGCCCCGGCCAGGAGCGCCACGCGCTCCGTGTCACCGTCGCGGTCGTTGAGCGCCTGCCGCTGCTTGGCCGCCACGTCGTCGCGCAGCCCGTCCACGCTCTTCTGCAGCTCGTCGGCGGTACGGGTCTCGGACTCGATGCGGTCGATGAGCTTCTGCCGCTCCTTGGCCAGCGTCGGGGCGGCCACCTGCGTCTGCGCCGCGCCTATGGTGACCACCACGGCGGCCAGCACCAGGCCCAGTGCGAGCACCAGCCGGCCCCGCAGCGTTCCGGGCAGACGGGACGTGCCCGTGGCGCCCCGTCGGGCGGTGGCCTCGGCGTACCCGTCGTCGAGACTGTGCTCCATGACGTTCGTCAGCAGCGACATGGAGGCGTCCGGGCGCCGGGTCACGGCCCTCCCAGGGGCGCTGCTCCGATCGGGGTGCTGCTGCGACATGCCGCACATCGTCGCATGTCCGTGCCACCGACCTCGAACGGGCCCCTCCCGACGCGCCGTTCGTCGCGTCGGGAGGGGCCCGTGAGCCGGTGCCGGAGCGGGATCAGCGGCCGGCGCTGTCCACGATCGACGCCCACTCGTCGAGCAGTGCCTGCGCGGAGGCGTCGTCCGGCCCCTCCGCCCACACGTGCGTGACCGCCTCGGCCGGGTCGGGCAGCACCATCACCCAGCGGCCGTCCGCCTCGACCACGCGCACGCCGTCGGTGGTGTCGACGTTGCGGTCGCCCGCCTCCTCGACCACCCGGCGCATGACCAGGCCCTTGACCGCCCACGGCGTCGCCAGGTCCCGCTTGAGGACGTGGGCACGCGGGATGCGGGCGTCGATCTGGCTCAGGGTGAGCTGGGTACGGGCCACCAGGCCGATCAGCCGCACGAAGGCCGCGGCGCCGTCGAAGACGCTGCTGAACTCCGGGATGATGATGCCGCCCTTGCCGTCACCGCCGAAGATGGTCGTGTCCTGCCGGCCGACACGGGTGAGGTCGTCGGGCGAGGTCGTCGTCCAGTCCACCTGCGTCCCGTGGTACGCCGCGACCTGTTCGGCGATCCGGGTCGTCGTCACGGGGAGCGCCACCCGGCCGCTGCGCCGCTCGGCGGCGACCAGGTCGAGCATGACCAGCAGCGCCCGGTCGTCCTCGATGATCTTGCCGCGCTCGTCCACCAGCGACAGCCGCTCCCCGACCGGGTCGAAGCGCACGCCGAAGGCCGCCCGCGAGGACGCGACGATCTCCCCGAGCCGGACCAGGCCCGCACGCCGGCCGTCGGCCGTCTCGGTGGGCCTGGCCTCGTTGAGGCCGGGGTTGATCGTCAGCGAGTCCACCCCGAGCCGGCCGAGGAGGCTGGGCAGGACGAGGCCCGCGCTGCCGTTCGCGGCGTCGACCACGACCTTCAGCCCGGCGTCGGCGATGCCCGAGGTGTCCACGGCCCGCAGCAGCGCGCCCGTGTAGGAGTCGAAGACGCTCGCCGGGAAGTTCAGGTCGCCGATCTCACCGGGGAACGCACGGCGGTACTCCTGGCGCGCGAACACGCGGTCCAGCTTGCGCTGCCCCGCCGCCGACAGGTCGGCGCCGCGTTCGTCGAAGAACATGATGTCCACCGAGTCGGGGATGCCAGGACTCGTGCGGATCATGATGCCGCCGGCACTGCCGCGCGCGGTCTGCTGCCGCGCCACGGGCATCGGCACGTTCTCCAGGTCCCGCACGTCGATCGCGCTGGCCTGGAGCGCAGAGATCACCGCACGCTTCAGCGCACGGGCACCACGGGAGTGGTCACGGGCGGTCGTGACGGTCGCGCCCTTCTTGAGCGTCGTCGCGTACGCGCCCGCGAGGCGCACGGCGAGCTCCGGGGTGATCTCCACGTTCAGGATGCCGGAGACGCCGCGCGCGCCGAACAGGTTCGCCTGGCCCCTGGACTCCCAGATCACCGACGTGTTCACGAAGGCGCCGGCCTCGATGGTCTTGAACGGGTACACCCGGACGTTGCCCGCGATGATCGACTCCTCGCCGATCAGGCACTCGTCGCCGATGACCGCTCCGTCGTCGATCCGCGCCGCGCGCATTACGTCGGTGTTCTTGCCGATGACGCAGCCGCGCAGGTTGGTCTGCGGCCCGATGTAGACGTTGTCGTGGACGACGGCCTTGTGCAGGAAGGCCCCGGACTTCACGACGACGTTGGAGCCGATCACCGTGTGCTCGCGCAGCTCGGCCCCGGCCTCGACCTTGGCGTAGTCACCGACGTACAGGGGACCGCGCAGCGTCGCGTCCGGGTGCACCTCCGCGCCCTCGGCGACCCAGACGCCGGGCGAGATCTCGAAGCCCTCGAGGTCGACGTCGACCTTGCCCTCCAGGACGTCGGCCTGCGCCTTGATGTAGCTCTCGTGGGTGCCGACGTCCTCCCAGTAGCCCTCGGCGATGTAGCCGTAGACGGGCTTGCCTTCCTTCATCAACTGCGGGAAGACGTCACCGGACCAGTCCACCGAGACGTCGGCCTCGACGTAGTCGAAGACCTCCGGCTCCATGACGTAGATGCCGGTGTTCACCGTGTCCGAGAAGACCTGGCCCCAGGTCGGCTTCTCGAGGAAGCGCTCGACCTTGCCCTCCTCGTCGACGATGGTGATCCCGAACTCCAGGGGATTGGGCACCCGGGTCAGGCAGACCGTGACCAGCGCGCCCTTTTCCTTGTGGAAGTTGATCAGCTCGGTCAGGTCGAAATCGGTCAGTGCGTCACCGGAGATCACCAGGAACGAATCGTCCTTGAGTGCGTCCTCGGCGTTCTTGACGCTGCCGGCGGTGCCGAGTGGCTTCTCCTCGTTCGCGTAGGTGAGATCCATGCCGAGTTCTTCGCCGTCACCGAAGTAGTTCTTGACGAGCGAGGCGAGGAACTGCACGGTCACCACGGTCTCGGTCAGACCGTGCCGCTTGAGCAGCTTGAGCACGTGCTGCATGATCGGCTGATTCACGACCGGCAGCAGCGGCTTGGGCATGCTCGAGGTCATCGGGCGAAGGCGTGTGCCTTCGCCGCCGGCCATCACGACGGCCTTCATGTCGGAAGCGTCCTCCTCAAAGAGACGACTGTCTTGCCGACGTCACCCGTGCTCTCTCTCACGCGGACCGTCGCGGTCCCCCGGACCGCCGGTCACGCGCGGGGTACCCGGCCGGAGGGCTCTCCTGCCGGGTACGCGGGCTCAATCGGCCGTGGCGTCCGCCCTGACGAGTCGGCGGACCTGGACCACGTAGAGGATCCCTGCCCACCAATACAGCGTTGTACCCCATCCGGCGAACGCCCATCCGAAAATAGCAGCGAGCGTGTTCAGCCACCCGTCGCCGTCGCTCAGCAGCAGCAACGGAAAGGCGTACATGAGGTTGAAGGTGGCGGCCTTGCCCATGAAGTTGACCTGCGGCGGACCCCAGCCGTGCCGGCGCATGACCAGGATCATCACGCCCATGACGGCGTCCCGGGCCACCAGGATGGCCGTCAGCCACCACGGTAGGATCCCGCGCCACGTGAGGCCGATGATCGTGGAGACGATGTACAGACGGTCCGCGGCCGGGTCCAGCACCCTGCCGAGGCTGCTGATCTGGTTCCAGCGGCGCGCGAGCTTCCCGTCCAGGTAGTCGCTGACGCCGCTGAGGGCGAGCACGAGCAGTGCCCAGCCGTCGACCTTCGGACCGCCGAACTCGGGCCACAGGATGAGCCACAGGAACACGGGCACGCCCAACAGCCGTGCCATGCTCAGGATGTTGGGGATCGTGAAGACGCGATCCGTCTGCACCCTTGTCTCCTGGACCTCCACCGGGGGCCCCTTCTCTTGAACGTACGCTCGGATGATTCCACCCGACCTTACCTCAGGGCATGAAAAAGCCCGCCGCCGGGCCTCTCAAGAGGCTCCGGCGACGGGCTCAATAATTGTTCGGCGGCGTCCTACTCTCCCACAGGGTCCCCCCTGCAGTACCATCGGCGCTGAAAGGCTTAGCTTCCGGGTTCGAAATGTAACCG
>NZ_JBHWGA010000084.1:0-22458 GCF_042733315.1 Streptomyces sp. NPDC059718 | reverse complement strand
CCCGAAGACGGACGCCCGGTCGACCTGGATGATCTTTGAGACGTCTATCAGCAGAGGTTGCAGTGTTTCATCGGTGCAGGCCACTATGGCGTGCGGGGTCTTGTGGGGGGGGTCGGCGGTCGGGGCGGGGGGGGGGGCGGGGGCGTGCGCCGGGCGCCCCCCCCGCCCGGGGTGTGTCCGTCAGCCGCGGGCGCCGGACGCCACGGGTTCGGCTTCCGCCGGGGCCGGCGCGGCCGCGGCGGCGGCATGGCGGGCGGTGGCGCGGTGGACCGGGACGAGGAGCGCGGCCAGGGCCGCCGCCAGGCAGAGCACCGCCAGCAGGCCGAACGCGTGGGTGTAGCCGGAGGCGTAGGGCAGGCCGGAGGGCTGGAGGCGGCTGGTGACCAGCACGCTGGTGACCGCGGCGCCGATGGAACCGCCGATGGTGCGGATGTTGGCGTTCATGCCGCTCGCGGCGCCGGTCTGCTCGGCCGGGACGCTGCGCACGATCAGGTTGGCCATCGAGGCGAAGGCGAGGCCGATGCCGAGGCCGAAGATGCCGGCCGCGAAGGCCACCTGCCACTGCCGGCCGTGCCAGGCGGCGAGGAAGCCGCAGGCCACGGCGCCCAGCGCGGCACCCGCCGTGAGCAGGCGCTTCGCGCCGACCACGGGCTCCAGGCGGCCGCTGAGGACGCCGGAGAGGAACATCGCCACCAGCATCGGCAGCATCAGCAGCCCGGCCCCCGTCACGCTGGCGCCGAAGCCGTAGCCCGCGGCGCTCGGGGTCTGGGCGAAGCCGGGGAGGAAGGACCAGATCGAGTACATGCCCGCGCCGAAGAGGAGGCCGGCGGTGTTGGTGGTCCACACGGCGCGCAGCCGCATGATGCGCAGGTCGATCAGGGGGTGGCGGGAACGGGCCTCGGCCGTCAGCCACAGGGCGAACAGGACGACCGCGGCGGCGAACAGGACGAGGGCGCGGCCGGAGGTCCAGCCCCACTGGGTGGCCTGGCTGAGCGGCAGCAGCAGCGCCACGAGCCAGCCCGACAGGAGGACGGCGCCGAGCCAGTTGACGCGTCCCTCGGCCCGGCTCGGGGACTCGGGCACGTAACGGAAGGCGATCAGCGCGGTGATCGCGACGACGCCGACGGGCAGCCAGAACAGCCAGCGGTAGTCGAGCGCCGAGACGATCGGGCCCGCCGCCACGATGCCGACGCCGCCGCCCGCGGCGATGACGGCGGACAGGTTGCTGATGCTCGGGCCCACCTCGCTCGCGGTGAACTCGTCCCGGATGATCCCGAAGGACAGCGGGAACAGCGCGCCGCCGATGCCCTGGATGACGCGGGCGATGATCAGTACGCCGATGGAGGGCGCGAGCGCGGCGAGCAGGCAGCCGAGCGTCAGGACCACCAGGACGGCGACGAGGGTGCGCTTCTTGCCGACCAGGTCGCCGACCCGGCCGAGGATGGGGGTGAAGACCGAGGCGGACAGCAGGTAGGCCGTCATCACCCAGGTCGCGGTGGACTGCGAGGTGTGCAGGGCGTGCTGGACGGTCGGCAGGGCCGGCGCGATCAGCGACTGGAGCATGGAGAACACGCCCGCACCGGTCGCGAGGACCGCGAAGGTGAGGCGGGTGGACTTGCGTGGCATGGAAAGCCTCTCCGATTCCGAACGGGGGCGTGGCCGGGACCGTCCGGCCGTGGTCGTACGGGCCGCGTGGGCAGCCTGGGAGACGGCGACCGCGCGGCGGCCGCCGGGGAAAGCCTGGGAAAGTCGGGGGACGGGCGATGCGTCGGCGCAGGGCCCGTGGAAGGAGGTCACACCGGGGTGCGTACGCCTGACCGCCGCGTGCCGGGCACGCGGCGACGGGAACGACACCCCGACTGGTAAAGTGGAGGTATGCCTCCACTGTAGCGGAGGCCACCCTCCACTTCAAACGTTCCGGTCAGGAGGCAGCAGTGACGGCCGACACGTTCCCCGTCAGCGCGATCGTCGCGTCCCAGCGCCCGCACCGCAGGGACGCGGCGCGCAACTACGACGCCCTGCTCGCGGCCGCCCGCGAGGCCTTCGCCGAGAACGGCGCCGAGGCCTCGCTGGAGGACATCGCCCGCCGCGCCGGCGTGGGCATCGCGACCCTCTACCGGAACTTCCCCACCCGGCGGCACCTCTTCGAGTCCGTCTACGCGGACGAGGTCAACGACCTGTGCCGGGTCGCCCAGGAGGTCGCCGACCGCGAGCCGTGGGAGGCGCTCACCTCCTGGCTGGGCCGCTTCGTCGACTACACCGTGACCAAGCGCGCCATCCGCGAGGCCCTCAACAACGAGTCCGACGTCTTCCTGGCCTGCCGCGACTCCATGTTCCAGGCCGGCGGCCCGCTCTTCGACCGCGCGCAGCAGGCCGGCGAGGCACGCGCCGACATCTCCTTCGACGACCTGCTCCGCATGGTCTCCGGCATCTCCGCGACGCACTTCGCGGACGACGCCCAGCGCGACCGCATCCTCTCCGTCGCCCTCGACGGCGTCCGCGTCCGCCGCTGACCGCGGCGGACGCTCCGCGGGCGCCGGTCAGCCGCCCGGTCGCGGCGCGGCGTAGGCGCGGACGGCCACGTGCCGGTCCGGGCCCCACCGCTGCTCGACGGTGGCCAGCAGCGTCCATCCCAGCCGCTCGTACAGGGCGGCCGCGGCCGTGTCCGACGCGACGACGTCGAGCACCGGGTGCAGGCCCCGCAGTCGCGCCTCCTCGACGGCCGCGGCCATCAGCAGGGCCCCGATGCCGTGGCCCCGGGCGCCCGGCGCGACGAACAGCCGGCCCACGACCGCGGTCGGTCCCGCGCCCTCGCGTGCGCTCCACAGCCCCGGCGCGGCGTCGCTCCCGCTGCCCGGCCCGAGGCCGACGTGGCCCACCACGACACCCTCCGATTCGGCGACCCACGCGGCGAGCGATGCCGCGGAGAGCCACGCGGCCGGTGCGGCGGGCCAGTCGACCGGGTAGCCGTCCCGGTCGTGGACCGCGGCGAGCACCCGCACGCACGCGTCGAGGTCGCCCTCCTCCCGCCGCCGGACCCGGATCGCCGCACCTGCCGTCGCCTCGTCCACCCGGGAATGCAACCACAGGTCGCCCGTCGCGCGGGCAACGGGAAACCGCCGGGAAACCCCTGGGTGGCGGCGGCCCGGGCGCCCGGGAGTGTCACCCGTACGGCGAGATCAAGACAAGTGCGCGCCGTGACGCGGGCGCCGGCTCTGCGGCGCGGGCAATCCACCCCATTCCCGGAGGACTTCGTGCACGCAACCCGCACATGAACCCACGCCCTGCGCGGAGCCGCTGCGGCCGCGCGTCACTTCGAAATGCGGGCCTCAATGCCGTCGAGCAGGAAGTCGAGGCCGGTCCGGAAGGTGTGGTCGGCGTCCAGGTGGGCGGCATCGCGCACCACCGTGGCCAGCGCGGGGAATCGGCCGGTGGCGAACGTCCGCTCCAGATAGGGCCCGAGTGAGGCCTGCCAACGCTTCTCGTCCATCCCGGTGGCCCGCTCGGCACGCCGCTCGGCGACCTCACGGCGCACCGCGCCGATCGCGTACGCGTTGACCGCGGCGACCACCGGCATGACGGCGTCCACGTCGACGCCGCCCAGTGCGGCCACCACGGTCTCCCCGGTGGCCAGCGCGTGCGGCCCGAGCTGGGGCCGGCCACCCAGGAGATCGGCGAGCCATTCGTGCTCGTGAGCGGCGTGCCGAGTGGCTTCGGCAAGCGAGCGGAGCACCTCCCGCCAGCCGTCCCCGACCGGCCGGATCTCGGCGTGGACGGCGTCGACCATGAGGTCGAGCAACTCCTCCTTGCTCGCGATGTAGCCGTACAGCCGCATCGGGCGGACGTCCAGCGCGGTGGCGACCTTGCGCAGCGACACCGCGTCCAGGCCCTCCGCGTCGGCCAGCCGGATCGCCGCTCGCACGATCCGCTCCCGGCTCAACGGGGCCGGCACAGGTCGATTCGGTGGCTCCGGCCTCTCCCACACCAACATGCCGCTCACCATACATCGCATTGATCGATACAGTGTATCGATCAGTACGGTGTATCGAGGAGGAGCAACCATGACCATCGCCATCGTCGGAGCCGGCCTCGGCGGCCTGGCTCTCGCCCGTGTGCTGCACGTGAACGGCATGGATTGCGTCGTGTACGAACGTGAGTCGTCACGCGGCGCGCGCGGTCAGGGCGGCATGCTCGACATCCACTCCGGCCAGCGCGCGCTGCGCGAGGCCGGTCTGATCGACCGGTTCCACGCGATCGCCCGTGGTGAAGGCCAGGACATGCGTCTTCTCGAGCCGGACGGCACCCTGCTGCTCCAGGAGGACACGCCCGACGACGCCCCGCTCGAGCGACCCGAGGTCGACCGCGCCGATCTGCGCGACCTGCTGCTGGATTCGCTCCCCGACGACGTGGTGCGCTGGGGGCACGCGTTCACATCCGCCGGCAACGGCCTGCTGCACTTCGCCGACGGCGGCAGTGCGGCGTACGACCTGCTGGTCGGCGCGGACGGCGCGCAGTCCCGGGTCCGCCCGCTGCTCACCGACGCCCGCCCGGCGCACATCGGCCAGAACGTCGTCGAGGTCGGCATCCCCGACATCGACCGCACGCACCCCGACCTCGCGGCGATGGTCGGACGCGGCAACTACTGGGTGCTCGGCAACGGAGTGTCCCTGGCGGCGCAGCGCAACGGCGACGGCCGCGTTCGCATCGGCCTCAGCTTCTACAACACCGCCGAGGACTGGTTCGCCACGAGCGGGATCCCGTTCGACGACCCGGCCGCCGCCCGGGCGCGGCTGATCGACCTGCTCCCCGGCTGGGACCCACGGTTCACCGCGCTGATCGCGGCCTGCGACGACACGGTCGTGCCGCGGTCGATCACCACTCTCCCCGTCGGCCTGACCTGGCCGTCGGCACCGGACGTCACGCTGGTCGGCGATGCCGCGCACCTGATGCCGCCGGTGGGTGAGGGCGCCAACATGGCGCTGCTCGACGGCGCCCTGCTCGGTCTCGCGCTGGCCGCGCACCCGGACGACTTCCCCGCCGCCGTCGAGGAGTACGAGCGCGAGATGTTCGAACGCACCGGCGCTGCCGCCCGGATGTCCGCGGACATACAGGAACTGCTGATGTCGCCGGACGCCGGCAAGAAGATGCTCGCGTTCTTCCAACCCGGCTGAACGCGACCGGAT
Organism: Streptomyces sp. NPDC059718; assembly: GCF_042733315.1. Classification (NCBI taxonomy): domain Bacteria; kingdom Bacillati; phylum Actinomycetota; class Actinomycetes; order Kitasatosporales; family Streptomycetaceae; genus Streptomyces; species Streptomyces sp. NPDC059718. Next base: position 17,275 of record NZ_JBHWGA010000084.1, on the reverse strand, counting down.
ACGCGGTCGTACGGCCCGACCGCGTTCCGCGCGTTCGAACAGCGCCTCCCCGAGGTCCGGCTGGTCCGGCGCGGCCGACCTCGCCCACCAGGGGTTCTCCGGCCGGGAGGCGAAGAGGAAACGGGAAACCCCTGGTGCCGGCGGTCCGTCCGGGGTCACCGTGAGGGCCGACACGCGACCGAGGGCGGCGCCGGGCGCCGCCCCGTCTTTGGGGGAAGACCGCATGAGTGCACGACGCTGGGGAGGCGGGCTGGTCGCCGCCGTGGTGACCGCCCTGCTCCTCGCGCTCGTCCCGGCCGCCGCCGCCCGCGCGGCCGGGACCGGGGAGCAGAACTGGTGCAGCCTGCAGGGCATCGCCTCCGACGAGGCGCACCGGGCCGCGGACGCGGCCTGCCAGGAGTGGCGCAACCGCACGCTGTACACCTGGGGCGGCGGGCACGGGCCCGCGCCCGGCGCCAGTTACGGCACCATCGACATCCACGACCTGGAAGAGACCTGGAACGACCCGTACACCCGCGGCTTCGACTGCTCGGGGTTCGTCCGCTGGGCCTGGTACAAGGCCGTCGGGTGGGACATCCTCGGCGGCGGCACCGCCAAGTCGATGTACCAGAGCGCCGGGCGCACCTACCAGGCGGTCCACGGCGGCGGGGGCGGCAAGCCGGCCGTCTCCGACCTGGAGCCGGGCGACATCGTGTTCACGGGGGTCGGCGGCACGGTCGACAGCATCAGCCACGTGATGCTCTACCTCGGCGGCGGCTACGTCGTGGAGGCGTACCAGTCGCAGCACCCCGTCCGGGTGATCGACATCAACGCGCGCATCGACAACAACCGCCTGGTCGGGGTGGCGCGCATGCCGCAGGGCAGCCCCTTCACGGAGCCGCCCGGCTACGACGGCACCCTCCAGGTGACCTGGGGCACCGGCGTGGCCGTACGGCAGCACCCCAACAAGGCGGCGGCACTGGTGACCCGGCTGTCCGGGCCGGACCTGGTGTACGCCACGTGCCAGCAGCACGGGGAGACCGTCACCGCCGAGGGCTACACCAACGACGCCTGGACGTACCTGTCCAACCGCGGCGGCTGGATCAGCAACATCTACCTGAGGGGGCCGGCCTGGCTGCCCGAGGTGCCCGCCTGCACCGGCTCCGCCTACGACCCGCAGACCGGTTCCGGGGGCGGCGGCGACGTCTCGCAGGGCGGCGCCTACAGCACCTGGGGCACGGGCGTGGCGCTCCGCTCGGAACCGTCCACGACCACCGGCACCACGGTGGCCCGTCTGGCCGGCCCGACGAGCGTCGCCGTGAGCTGCCAGACGCACGCGCAGACCGTGACGTCCGAGGGGTACACCAACGACGCCTGGTCCTACCTGCCGCAGTACGGCGGCTGGATCACCAACATCTACATGCGCGGCGACGCCTGGCTGGCCGGGGTCCCCGCCTGCGACGGCAAGGGCACCTCCACGCCGGCCGGAGCGAGCCCGTACAGCACCTGGGGCACCGGCGTGGCGATCCACAGCTACCCCTCCGCCGGGTCCGCCGTGGTGGCCCGGCTGGCGGGTCCGACCAACGTGGCGGTGTCCTGCCAGAAGTACGCGGAGCAGGTGACGGCCGAGGGGTACACCAACAACGTCTGGTCGTACCTCCCGCAGTACCAGGGCTGGATCACCAACATCTACATGCGCGGCGACGCCTGGCTGTCCGGCGTGCCGAGCTGCGGCGCCCCGGGCGGCGCCATCTGAGCGACCCCGGTCCGCCACGGCCGGCGTGGTCCCACCGCTCACGGGGGCGGTGGGGCCCGCCGGCCCGTGGCCATTTCTCGACCGTGCGCACCCCTTCGCCCCCGACCCTGGGAACCACGCCCCGCCCCGCGTACTCCTCACCTTCCGACGGGCACGCCGGCGAGGCGGCCGGGGACAGGGGACGGCGCCCTCCGCGCCGTACGCGGCGGGGACGGGATGGACGGGACACCACACAGGCCGACCGGGCCCTTCGGCCCGGCACTGCGCGAACTGCGCCTGGAGCGAGGCCTGTCGCTGGCGGCGCTGGCCCGGCGCACCCACTACAGCAAGGGGTACCTGAGCAAGATCGAGACGGGCGGCAAGCCGGCCAACGCCGACGTCGCCCGGCGCTGCGACGAGGCACTGGAGGCCGGCGGGACGCTGCTCGCCCTGCTGCCGCCCGAGCCGGGGCCGCGAAGCGCCCGGCCGCCAGGCGCCGATGACGAGGAGTCGCCCTGCCCCTATCCCGGGCTGTCCGCGTACGGCACCGAGGACGCGGGACGCTTCTTCGGCCGCGAACGCGCCGTCGCGGACCTGGTGGAACGCCTCGGGCGACGGGCCGGCCGGGGCCCACTGGCCGTGGTCGCCCCCTCCGGGGCCGGGAAGTCCTCGCTGCTGCGGGCCGGGCTGCTCCCCGCCCTGGCCGACGGCCCGTACGGCCGGTGGCCGGTCGCCTTCTGCACCCCCACCGCGCGGCCCCTGGACTCCCTCGGACACGCGCTGGAGCAGGCCCTGGAACAAGCCGCGGGGGAGACACCGCAGGACCCGGGCGAACAGGCGCCGCCCTCCGCGCGCGCCACCGCCCTCGTCGCCGCGCCCATCGCCTCCCCCGGGGCGTCCGACGGCGCGCCGCGCGCAGGACGCGTCGTCGTGGTGGACCAGTTCGAGGAGACGTTCACGCTCTGCGACGACGAGGCCGAGCGGCGCTCCTTCATCGCCGCCCTCACCGCGCTCGCCGCGACCGGTGACGCCCTCGTCGTCCTCGGGATCCGGGCCGACGTCACCGGACGCTGCCTGGAGTACCCCGCGCTCGTCCCCGTCATCAGCGACGGGCTGTTCGCGCTCGGTGCGATGAGCGCGGACGAGCTGCGCGAATGCATCGTGCGCCCGGCGCGTGAGGAGGGCACCGAGCTCGAACCGGGCCTGGTGGAGGTCCTGTTGCGGGACCTGGGCGCCGCGGAGTCCCCGGGGCACCCGGCGGGTGCCGCCCGGCCCGGCGGCGACCCCGGGGCGCTGCCGCTGCTCGCGCACGCCCTGATGGCCACCTGGCGGCAGCGCGCGGGCCGCACCATGACCGTCGAGGGCTACCTCGCGGCGGGCGGCATCCACGGCTCCGTCGCCACCGCCGCCGAGGCGCTGTTCACCGCCCTGTCCCCGGCCGAGCAACTGGCCGCCCGCGGACTGCTGCTGCGGCTGGTCCGGGTCGGCGAGGACAACGAGCAGTCGCGGCGCCCGCGCGACACCGCCGACCTGCTGGACGGGCTGCCGGACATCACCGCCGCCCGCACCGCGCTCGACTCCTTCGTCGCCGCGCGCCTGCTGACCGTCGGCACCGACCACGTCGAGATCGTCCACGAGGCGCTGCTGCGGGCCTGGCCGCGCCTGCGGACGTGGATCCACGCCGCCCGCGCCGACCTGCTGCTGCACCAGCAACTCGCCGCGGCCGCCCGTGAATGGGAACGCGACGGCCGTGACCCCGCCCTGCTCCACCGCGGCACACGGCTGGCCGCCGCCCGCGAGTGGGCCGCGGGCCCCGGCCGTCGCGACGGCGAACTCGGCCCCGTGGAGGCGGACTTCCTCGCCGCAGCCGCCCACGAGGAGGACCTGCGGCGCACCCTCGTACGGCGCCGGGCCAGGCAGCAGCGGACCGGGCTGGTCGTGCTCGCCGTCCTGCTGGTGCTGGCGGTACTGGCGGGCGGCGTCGCCGTCGAGCAGCGGCTCGGCGCCGACCGGGAGCGCGCGACGGCGCTCTCCCAGGCGATGGCCGCCCGCTCCGCCCAACTGGCCGCCGGGCGGCCGGAGGCCGCCATGCTGCTGGCCGAGGCCGCCTACCGCACCGCCCCCACCACCGAGGCCCGCAGCGCCCTGCTCAGCACCCAGGCCAACGCCTTCGCCGGGCGGCTGACCGGCCACACGGCCGCCGTGAACGCGGTGGTGTTCTCCCCGGACGGCCGCCTGCTGGCGTCGGCGGGCTCCGACCGGACGGTACGGCTGTGGGACGTCGCCGGACGGACCGCGGCGGGCGTCCTCACCGGCCACCGCGGCCCCGTCCGGTCGGTCGCCTTCTCCCCGGACGGCCGGCTGCTCGCCTCGGCGAGTTCCGACGGCACCCTGCGGCTGTGGTCCGTGCCGGAACGCCGGACGGTCGCCGTGCTGACGGGACACCAAGGACCAGTGCGAGCCGTGACATTCGCACCCGACGGCCGCACGCTGGCCTCGGCCGGAGCCGACGGCACCGTACGGCTGTGGAACGCCGCGACCGGACGCCGGAAGGCCGTCCTCACCGGACACACCGACGAGGTCCTCGCGCTGGCCTACCGCCCCGGCGGCCGGCTGCTCGCCTCCGCGGGCGCCGACCGCACGGTACGCCTGTGGGACACCCGGACCCGCCGGAGCACGGCCGTGCTGCGCGACCACAGCGGCGACGTGCTCGCGCTCGCCTTCAGCCCGGACGGCCGCACCCTCGCCAGCGGCGGCGCCGACCGCACCGTGCGCCTGCGCGACGTCACCGCGCCGCGCCGCACCACCACCCTCGCCGGGCACGACGACGACGTGAACGGGCTCGCCTTCGGGCCCGGCGGCCACACGGTCGTCTCCGCGGGCGGCGACGGCACCGTCATCCGCTGGGACGTGCACACCCACCTGCTCGTCGAGACCCTCACCGGCCACACCGACTACGTGCTCTCCGTCGCCGTGGCCGCCCACGGCGACCTCCTCGCCACCGCGGGCTTCGACCGCACCGTCGTCCTGTGGGACCTCAGCCGCAGCACGCTGGAGGCCTCACCCGTCACCGAGGTGTGGAAGGCCGCCTACGCCCCCGACGGGCGCACCCTGGCCTCCGCCGGCGGCGACGGCACCGTACGGGTCTGGGACATGGCGCGCCACGCCCCCGCGTACACCCTCACCGGGCACAGCGGCCCCGTCTACGACGTCGCCTTCAGCCCCGACGGCCGGCTGCTCGCCTCCGCGGGCGCCGACCGGACCGTACGGCTGTGGGACACCCGGACCCGGCGGAGCCGCGCCGTGCTGCGCGGCCACGACGGCGCCGTCTTCGCGCTCGCCTTCAGCCCCGACGGGCGCGCCCTCGCGACCGGCGGCGCCGACCGCACGGTGCGCCTGTGGGACACCGCGACCGGGCGCCGCACGGCCACCCTCACCGGGCACACCGACTTCGTGAACTGCCTCGCCTTCAGCCACGACGGCCGGTTGCTGGCCAGCGGCAGCGACGACCTGACGCTCCGTCTGTGGCACCCCGCGACGGGGCGCCGCGCGGACGTCCTGACCGGTCACACCGGCTCCGTACGCGGCGTCGCCTTCGCCCCGGATGGCCGGACCCTCGCCAGCAGCGGCAACGACGGCACCGTCCGCCTGTGGGATGTCCCCCGGGCCCGCGCCGCAGGGGTCCTCACCAGCCACACCGGGTCCGTCCGGGGCGTCGCCTTCTCACCCGACGGCCGCACCCTCGCCAGCAGCGGCAACGACCGCACCGTACGGCTGTGGGACCCGGCGGCACGGAGCCTGACCGCCACCCTCACCGGGCACACCCGCGCCGCGTGGAGCGTCGCCTTCAGCCCCGACGGCGCGACCGTGGCCAGCGCCGGCAACGACGGCACGATCCGCCTCTGGGACCCGGACGTCCACCACCGCACCGCCGTGCTCTGCCGCCTCGCCGGCCCCTCCGCCCCGGCCCGCTGGCGGCACCTGCTGCCCGGCTACGCCTGGCCGGGCGCCTGCGGTTCGCCCGGCGGCTGAGCTCCGGGGGGTTCCCGAGGGCGGCCCCCGGGGGTGAGGCGGCCGGGACGGTTCAGGGCCCGCCCCCGGAAAACCCGGTGCCCCCATCCCGTCCCGCTCACTACACTCGCGTTGATCGCGCGCCGCCCGACACCGTGGCGCGCTCCGTGACGAACGAAGGGAGCCCGGCCGTGCGTTGCCGCACTGCAGCCGTCGTGCCCCCGTCACGCCATGAGGTGATCCTGGTGTCTTCGCAGGCCCGGTGCCCGCTGCGCGGCCGGCACCGGAAGTCCGCGACGACCGTCTGACCCCCGCACGCCCGCAACCCGCAACCCGCACCAGCGGAGCCGGGGCCGACGGCCGGGTACGCCCTGCCTCGGCGCCCCGGTCCGACGTGCACGGGGGCATCGCCACGGCCCGCACGCGGGCCGTCTCGTCCGGGAATCGCGCCGCCCACTCTCCGGATCACCCGAAAGGCCACCGGGCCATGCGCACCGTCAATCCGCCGACCGCCGTCCGCAACCTGGGCATCCTCGCCCACGTCGACGCGGGCAAGACCACCGTCACCGAACGGATCCTCTACCTCACCGGCGCCACCCACAAGCGCGGCGAGGTCCACGACGGCACGACCGTCACCGACTTCGACCCGCAGGAGCGCGACCGCGGCATCACCATCTTCGCCGCGGCCGTGAGCTGCGACTGGGACGGCCACCGGCTCAACCTGATCGACACCCCGGGCCACGTCGACTTCTCCGACGAGGTGGAGCGCTCCCTGCGCGTCCTGGACGGCGCGGTCGCCGTCTTCGACGCCGTCGCGGGCGTGGAGCCGCAGAGCGAGTCGGTGTGGCGGCGGGCCGACCGGCACGGCGTGCCGCGGATCGCGTTCGTCAACAAGCTGGACCGCGCCGGCGCCGACCTCGACGCCGCCGTCGGTTCGCTGCGCGAGCGGCTGCACACCGTGCCGCTCGTCGTCCAGCTGCCGATCGGGCGGGAGGACGGCTTCACGGGCGTCGTGGACCTGCTGCGCATGCGCGCCCTGACGTGGGCCGACGGCCACGGCACGTACGCCGAGGGCCCGGTGCCGGAGGACTTGCGCGAGGAGGCCGTGCGGCGTCGCCGCGCGCTGGAGGAGACGGTGGCGGAGCTGCACCCGGTCGCCTTCGAGGAGTTCTGCGAACGGTCGGCGCTGTCGGAGGCGACACTGTGCTCCGCGCTGCGCGACCTGACGCTGTCGCGCGACGGCGTCGTGGTGCTGTGCGGCTCGGCGTACCGCAACCGCGGGATCGAGCCGCTCCTGGAGGCCGTCGTCGACTACCTGCCGTCGCCGCTGGACGTCCCGGCGGTGCGTCAGGCGGCCGACCCCGCGGCGCCGTTCGCGGCGCTGGTGTTCAAGGTAAACGTGACCGCCACCGGGCGGCTGACCTACCTGCGGGTGTACGAGGGGACGATCAGGAAGGGGGACGCCGTGCTGGACACGCGCGCCGGACGCACCGAGCGGATCGGCCGGATCCTGCGGGTGCAGGCCGACCGGCACGTCGACGTCGACGCCGCGGTCGCCGGGGACATCGTCGCGGTGGTCGGGATCAAGTCCGCCGCCGCGGGCGCGACCCTGTGCGCCCCGGGGGCACCCCTGGTCCTCGAACCGCCGTCCGTGGCCGAGCCCGTCGTCTTCGTCGCGGTCGAGGCCGCCCGCAACACCGACACCGACCGCCTGGCGGTGGCCCTGGCCCGGCTGGCCGAGGAGGACCCCTCGCTGGCCGTGCGGACCGACCCCGAGACGGGGCAGACCGTCCTGTCCGGCATGGGCGAACTGCACCTGGAGGTCGCGGTGGAGAAGATCCGCCGCGAGCGGGGGCTGGACGTCCGCGTCGGGCGGCCGCATGTCGCCTACCGGGAGACACTCGTGCGCGGCGTGTCGGGGCTGGTCTTCCGGCACGTCAAACAGGAGGGCGGCGCGGGGCAGTTCGCGCACGTCGTCCTGGACGTCGAGCCGGACGGGGAGTCCGCGTTCGCGTTCGCCTCGACGGTCGTCGGCGGGCGGGTGCCGAAGGAGTTCGTCCGCGCGGTCGAGGCCGGCTGCCGGGACGCCCTCGCCGAGGGCCCCCTCGGCGGGCACCCCGTCACGGGCGTGCGGGTCACGCTGACCGACGGCGCCACGCACTCCCGCGACTCCTCCGAGACGGCCTTCCGCACCGCGGGCCGCCTCGGGCTCCGGGAGGCGCTGCGCAGCGGCGTCATGGCCCTGCTCGAACCGGTCGTCGAGCTCACGGTCACCGTCCCCGACGCCGCCGTGGGCACCGTCCTCGGCGGCCTCGCCGCCCGCCGCGGCCGCGTCACCGGCTCGACGACGCGCTCCGGCACGGCGGTCGTCACGGCGACGGTGCCGCTGGCCGAACTGTTCGGCTACGCGACGCGCCTGCGCAGCCGCACCCAGGGTCGCGGCACCTTCACCACCCGCCCCGCCGGGTACGCCCCGGCCCCCGCGGGCACGGTGACCCGCTAGCCGGCGCGCCCGGCCCCGCCCCACACGGATCGTGGGGGCGGGGCCGGACCGCGCGGGCCCGCCTCACACCTGCGCCATGAGGGCTTCGTTGACGGCCGCCACGCGCGCGTGGAGCGGACCCTCGCGCACGATGTCGTCCCCGAGCCCCCGGCGGTGCGGCGGCACGTCGATGACGGTGACCAGGGTGTCGCCGAACCCGATCACCGCCCACCAGTCCTGTCCGGCCGCCCGGCCGCGCCACGTCGCCTTGACCCACTTCCCGGTGTCGGTCCGCACCTCCGCGGAGACCAGCTCCCACGACGCGGGGTCGAAGGCGAGGAGCGCCTCGACCGGTGCTCCGCGGCGCTCCAGGCGCTCGGTCACGTGCGGGCCGCGCGCGGTGAGGCGTACGGGCTCGCGCAGCACGTGCCGCACCCGTGCGAAGAGCGCCGCGGGGCCGGTGGCCACGTGGAAGCGGGCGGTGCCGAAGCGTGGTGCCAAGGGGGAGTCCTCACCGGGAACGCCGCGACCGCCGAAGGGCGATGGCACATCGTGACCAGGAAGGATACCGGCACACCCGCCGGCGGCGCGTCCGGCCGCGGCGACCGTGGCGGGATCGGGCCACCGGGGTGGGGGCCGTATGCGGACGGCGTCGCCGCTGCGGCAGGATGTGTCACCTCGCGCCTGGACGACTCCTGTTCGGCGCGACTTCCCGAACGTCCCCCGAACGTCCCCGAACGATGAGGCGACCAGTGACGACACAGCACCCCCCGCGCCCCGTGCGTGAATCCGTACGCACGTGGGGAGGCGACCGGTGAACCGCGCCCTCACGCTGCACGACCTGATCGTCGCCGGTGCCGCGATCGCCGCCGGCGCCCTGGCGGGGCTGCTGCTGCGGCTGGCCCTGAAGTGGCTGGGCGAGCGGGCCAGGTCGACGAGGTGGGGTGGTGACGACATCGTCGTCGACGCCCTGCGCACCGTCGTGCCGTGGGCCGCACTGGCGTCGGGCGTCTGGGTGGCCGCCGCGGCGCTGCCGCTGACCCGCGTCGTCGACCGGACCGTCAACCAGGTGCTCGTGGCGGTGCTGATCCTGACGGCGACGATCGCCGCGGGCCGCATGGTCGCCGAGACGGTACGGTCGCTGGCGCTGGCCCGGTCCGGGGTCGCGGCCTCCGCGACGATCTTCGTCAACATCACCCGTGTCGTCGTGCTGGGGATGGGCTTCCTGGTCCTGCTGCAGACCCTCGGCATCTCCGTCACGCCCCTGATCACCGCCCTCGGCGTCGGCGGTCTCGCGGTCGCCCTGGCCCTGCAGGACACCCTCGCCAACCTCTTCGCGGGCGTCCACATCCTCGCGTCCAAGACCGTGCAGCCCGGGGACTACATACGTCTCAGCAGCGGTGAGGAGGGCTACGTCGTCGACATCAACTGGCGCAACACCGTGGTGCGCCAGCTGTCGGACAACCTGGTGATCATCCCCAACGCCAAGCTCGCGAGCGCGATCGCCACCAACTTCCACCAGCCCGAGCAGCAGATGTCGCTCATCGTGCAGGCGGGCGTGGGCTACGGCAACGACCTCGAGCACGTGGAGCGGGTGACCATCGAGGTCGCGGGCGAGGTCATGGCCCACGTCGAGGGCGGCATCCCCGAGCACGAGACGGTCGTCCGCTTCCACACCTTCGGCGAGTCGCGGATCGACTTCTCGGTGATCCTGCGGACGTCGGAGTACGGGGAGCAGTACCGGATCAAGCACGAGTTCATCAAGCGACTGCACCGCCGCTACCAGGAGGAGGGCATCGAGATCGCCTTCCCCACGCGGGACGTGGTGCTGCGTCAGGAGCAGACCGACGCGATAACGCTGCCGCACCAGCGCACGGTCCCGGCGCCGGACCGCACCTCCGGTAGCTGACGGCCGTCCGCCGGGCACGTACTTCGGTGCGTGCCCGGCGGACTTCCGCCCGCGGGGACAGGACGAGCCGAAGTACAACCCCCACCTCGTCGACCGGGCCTCCGACGAAGCGGTGGCCGCCGCCCTGGCACGGGCCTTCGGCGTGCCGCTGAGCGAGGTCGACGTGGCCGCCGACGGCGTGCGACAGGACGGAGACGGTCTCCACCCGGGCCTCCTTCTTGTGCTTGTGCGCTCGGTCAGCGGGCGCTGTGGCATGCAGTCGGCTGGTGTTCTCAAAGGTCTCGCCTGGCGGGATCCTGGGTATGGCCCTTGCCGCAGGACATGGGGCTCGGGGAGGGGCGGGATGGAGCCGTTGGGGGTCGGGGATCCGGCCAGCGTCGGGGGGTTCAAGCTGCGCGGCCGTCTCGGTGCGGGAGGAATGGGCCAGGTGTTCTTGGGCCACTCGCTGGCCGGACGGGCGGTGGCGGTGAAAGTCGTGCACCCGCACTACGTACAGCAGGCCGAGTTCAGGCTCCGGTTCCGGCGGGAAGTCACTGCCGCTCGGGCAGTCAGCGGTGCCTTCACGGCGCCCGTGGTGGCGGCCGGTCCGGATGACGACCCGCCGTGGTTGGCGACCGTCTACGTGCCAGGGCCGAACTTGGCGGAGGCAGTCGCGGTGGGTGGCCCGCTACCTGAGTCATCCTTGTGGCCGTTGATGGCCGGGCTGGTGGAAGCGCTCCAGACGATCCACGAAGCGGCCATCGTGCACCGGGACCTGAAGCCCTCGAATGTCCTCTTGGCCGAGGATGGCCCGCGGGTGATCGACTTCGGCATCGCACGGGCCCTCGACGCCACCGGGCTTACCGGAACGGGACTGGTGATCGGCACGCCCGGCTTCATGCCGCCGGAACAGGCCGTGGGTGGCCAGGTGGGCCCAGCCGGCGACGTGTTCACGCTCGGCGCGGTGGTTGCCTTCGCCGCCACCGGAAAGGGCCCATTCGGCGAGGGGCACGGTGCTGCGCTGCTCTACCGCATCGTCAGTGCGGAGCCTCAACTCGATGGGGTGCCTGGCCCGGTGCGCGACCTGGTCGCCGATTGCTTGAACAAAGATCCAGCGCGGCGACCCACCCTGGTTGGGATTGCCGAAGCGATCGCAAACCGGTGGCGCCCGCCTGAGGGGGCCATGCCGTGGCCCGCTGCAGTGACCCAGCAGATCCAGAAGCGGCAGTCGTCCGCACCGGACGTCCACTCCGCGGCAGCCGGATACCGGCCAACCGAGCGCGTAATTGCCGCGCCGTCACCGTCCTATCAGGCAAGGTGGAGCGAATTTAACCAGCGGTCCCGTGATGCCTGGCGGATCGGCAGGGAAAACCCTGCCGAGGCGGCCCGGCTCCTGGCCGAGTTGGCGGCCGACCACGAAAGGGCAGGAGGCCCGGACACTCGCGGCGCTCTGGCCTGCCGCGCCGACCAAGCCAAGTTCGCTGCAAAGGCTGGCGATCCGTCACTGGCGGCGCGACTCATGGGTGACGTTGTCAGCGATGACGTCCGGCTGTTTGGAGCGGACGAGTACGGCACCCTCATTAGCCGTCACCAGCACGCCGTGTTCATCATGGAAGCCGGCGATCCGACGCTGGCAGCAGAGCTCATGGCTGGCGTAGTTGCTGATAGGGCGCGCATCTACGGGTGGAGGTATCTCGAAACACTGATGAGTCGGCACTGGCATGCCATCTTCGTCGCAGAGGCCGGTGATCCAACACGCGCGGCGCAGCTGATGGGCGACGTGTACACAGATTGTCGGGGGTTTGGGCAAGACCATCACGGCACATTGAGTAGTCGCTTTTGGCACGCCCGCTACGTCGGGGACGCTGGCGATCCGGCTCAGGCAGCACGATTGATGGCTGGCGTGGTCGCCGACCGCATGCGGGTCCATGGACCGGATCACTACGACACACTCAACGTTCGATTTCACCACGCTCGCCTCACCGGAGAAGCCGGCAATCCGGCCGAAGCGGCCCGACTGATGATCGGAGTGGCAGCTGACTGCACACGCGTACTGGGTACTGGCCATCCCGACACCCGTAAAAACCGCGACCACCTTGCCTACTGGCAGAAGCAGGCAGCGCAGCACTGAAGCGCGGTGATCGACGCACTAGCTCACTTCAGCGGCGGTGAGCGGCCAACGATCAGGCAGCAATGGCGTTCACGAGGGTCAGGGGCGGGCGCGCCAGCGGCCGCCGGTCAGACGCGTCATCCACCGGTCGGCGGTGGCCCGGGTGGCCAGCCACCTGCTCGGCCGATAACGGGCCGCCCAGCGGGGCTCTGCCGGGGCGCTGGTGCCCCAGCGGAAGAGGGGCCCGGTGGCGCGGAGGGTGATGTCGCGGAGGACGCCATGCCGGAACTCGTAGACGGCCGCGGCCCACAGTTGAGTGGCGATCGCGGGACCTTCCACGCGAGGCCGGACCAGACGTGTGACAGACATTTGCCCCGGGGCGCAGGTCTCCCACTTGGTGTGGCTGTCAAAGAGGGTCAGAAGAGCTTACCCAGGAGGGCGACGGCGATGAGCGCCAGGGCGATGACGACGGCGCGCATCTCGCCGCGCTCGAGGCGGCGGAAGCCGGCCTCGACGATGCACTCGCCGTCGGGGTGGTCGCCGCGGTGGCCTACGCCGTGCCGCTCGGCGAGCATCCGCAGGAGGTAGGGCGGCGAGGTGATGCCGCAGCGTCCGCAGCGGTACGAGTACGACACGGCGTCCTCCCCCGGGAGTTGTCGCTGGCGCCGCGGGTGGGGCGGTGCACTTCGAGAGTAACGGGGACAGACCACCGCGCCCAGGTGGTGGTACCGGCGGCCGGAGCCGCTGCCCTGGGACGAAAGCCTTTGGCCCTGTCACCAGCCTGGATAACGGTCCCGCCAGTGGGGGTCCCAGCCCGGTACGTACTCGCTGCCGCTCGGGCCGTCGAGGTTCTCGGCGACGAGGTCGCGGGCCAGGGTGTCGACGACCCACACGAGTTCGTGGCGGCTCACCACGTCCACCGGGAAGGCCTCGAAGCCGTGGGCCGCGCCGAGGAAGGCGCCGGTCACGGTGGCGACGGACTCGCCGTCCGGCGCGGCGGCCGCGAAGCGCAGCGCCGCCACGAGGTCCGCGCGGTCCGGGAAGGACGCGGCGGCGTAGAGGCCGCCCAGGAGCGCCGAGGGCGCGGTGGCGTCGGGGGCGAGCCGGGCGAGGCGCGCCGGGTCGGCGGGGCGTGTGACAGCCTCCTCCAACACGGCGCGCAGATGGGCGTGTTCGTCGTCGGTGACGACCGCGACCCGCTCGGACGGCCGCAGCGCCGCCAGGCCGTCCTCGAAGGCGCCTCGTATCTCCTGCCCGGCCAGGACGTGCCGGGCCAGGACGGTCGCATGGGACGTGGCGGCCTGCGCGCCGGGGTCCCCATGGGTGAGGGCGGCGACGTTGCGGGCGTGCGCGTCCCAGCCCTTGACCGCCGCCGGCTCGCCGAGGGCGGCGATGGGCAGGGTGCGGCCGAGGGCGTGCCAGCCGCGGCTGGTCGTCGTGGGCTTGTCCACGGTGCCCTGCTCCGGCCGGGACAGTGCCTTGACGGTCGCCGGCGCCGAACCTCGCCGCTCCGCCAGCGCGGGGATCCCGGCCAGCCAGCCGGAGGGCCAGCCCGCGCCCGTCCCCTTGCCCCAGTGCTCGGTCAGCCGGTCGCGGTCGATGCCCTGGATCGCGGCCCAGCGGCAGTACGCGTGCCACAGCACGGACGGGGGATGGCAGATGCCCTTGTGGCTCCCGCGGACCAGGGCGCGGATGGAGCCCTCGACGGTGAAGCACGCCAACTGGGTGCAGACGCCGGTGCGCAGCGGCCCCGTAGTGGGCAGCGTGCCGCGTGCCGCCCCCGTGGTCTCGCCGAGGGCCAGCCCGATGAGCATGCCGCGCACGCGCGAGGTGGTGCGTCCACGATCGGCTTTGTTGTCCTGGCCCTCGGTCGCTGCGCTCAAGACGGCGTCCTTTCCCCGGATTCCGGCAGGTGGCAGGGGGCCGACCCTATCGGGAGCGCCAAAGGTGACGGAGGGGGCACGGAGGGTGCGCACGCTGGGATAATCGGGTCGGATTACTCCAAAAGTGGACATGGTGAATCCGGCTCGATACGGTCGTCTGTGGGCGAGACCCGCCCCTTCGAGCCGGTGCCCCGCCGCTCCCCAATGGCACACCTAAAATTGTGGATTTGAGCCTGACCAGGGACGAGGCACCATCCCCGTACGCTTCCGAGAGGGGAAACAGCCATGCGCGCACAGCGATTTCTCGCACTGCTCGCAGGCCCGGTAGCCGTGGGAGCCCTGGCGGTCCTGCCGGCGGCGCCCGCGCAGGCCGCGACCGCCGGCCATGTCACGGCAGCCACGGTCCAGACGCAGGCCGCGGGCACCCTCGCCCCACTGGCGGGCGACCGGTACTGGCGCGGTTACCGCGACGGCCGGGACGACGGACGCTACGACGCCCGCTCACGCCCACGCTGCCGGAACCAATGGGACTCCTACCGCCCGCAGAGCTGGAACTCCGAATACCGCCGCGGCTACCGCGACGGCTACCGTTCCGGCTGGAACACGTACTGCTGAGCCCGACCCACTTCGCGTCCTGGGCCGTGCGATGACGGCCGCTACTGGCACACGTGCTTGAAGTCGTCCGCCCCCACCCGTGCGCGGAAGCGCACGTTGTGGCCCGCGGAGTCGGTGAAGACCGCCGACGTCGGTGACAGCAGCGTCATCGTGCCCTGCTGCGTGGGGTTGTCCCAGTCCGGCGGGGGGTTGGCGGCGCCGCCGGAGAGCGGGGTCACCGCCTCGAAGTACGTCGAGCCGATCAGGGCCTCGTCGATCCCGCAGTGGGTGTACAGCTCGTAGGGGATGGAAGTCGGGGCCGGGGCGGTCGGGAACTGGACGGACGGGGCCGGGGCGGTGGGGAGCGCCACGCGGGGGGCGTCCCGGTCGGCGCAGCCCGCGAGGGCGGCGGCGAGGGCGGCGGCAGCGGCCGCGAGGGCGGCGGTGCGTGCGAAGTGCCTGGTGGTCATGGCGGTTGGACGCGG
This sequence comes from Streptomyces sp. NPDC059718, assembly GCF_042733315.1. Classification (NCBI taxonomy): domain Bacteria; kingdom Bacillati; phylum Actinomycetota; class Actinomycetes; order Kitasatosporales; family Streptomycetaceae; genus Streptomyces; species Streptomyces sp. NPDC059718. The sequence goes on along the minus strand of NZ_JBHWGA010000084.1, from coordinate 2,108 downwards.
TTGCCGCGGGGCGGGTTCCGTCGGCGCCGCCCGTTCAGGGCGCCGCTGGCCGCGGGCTGCCGCGCCCGACCGGGACGCAGGTCGCGGCGACCAGGAGCGCGGCGGCGACGCCCGTCACGAGGACCGGTGCCGGGGTGAACGTGGCGGCGAGGATCGCCGCCACGGCGAGCGCGTGCACCACGTCGGGCGCGGTGGGGTGCCCGGCGGTCCGGCGGTGCAGGAGCCACACGGACAGGACGAACCCGGCGACGGGCACCGTGTAGGCGGCCGCCGCGCCCTGGGCGCTCAGATGGCCGTGCCCGGTCGCCCGGGCGACGTTGACGGCGAGTCCGGCACCCACCGCCGCGGCGCAGGCGAAGACCGCGTAGTGGCCGTAGCCCCACAACGTGGCCGTGGTGAAGCTGTTGAGGCGGCGGGACGCGTTCTGGGCGAAGTACAGCCACCACAGGGCGCAGACGGTGAGGGTGCCGCCCAGCACCAGCGTGGCGATGTCGCCGAACGTGGCGTCGGTGTCGAGTGCGGTGCGTACCGCCCCGGCGGCGGCCGTGATGGACTCGCCCAGCACGATGAGGGTGAACAGGCCGAAGCGCTCGGCGATGTGGCGCGGATGCCAGGTGGTGTGGGCCGCCCGCTCGGCCCACACGGGGACGGCGAGTTCGGCCAGGGCGAGGACGGCGTGCGCCGGGAGGCGGATGTCGCCCGGCACCACGAGGTGCGCCAGCCAGCCGGTCTGCACCACCAGGATCCCTGCGGCGTACCGCAGACAGCACCGGCGCCGTTCGGGGTCGGAGCCGGCGGCCCGCAGCCACTGGCTGACCATGGCGAGCCGCATGACGACGTAGCCCCAGGTGATGACGGTGTAGTCGCCGTGCTGCAGGGCGGCCGCCGTGCCCGCGGACATGACGAGGGCGCCGCTGATCTGCACGACGGTGAGCAGGCGGTACGGGATGTCGTCCGTGTCGTAGGCGGAGGCGAACCAGGTGAAGTTCATCCACGCCCACCAGATCGCGAAGAACACCAGCGCGTAGCCGAGGACACCGCGCCCGACGTGCCCTGCGGCCAGTTCCTCCTCGAACGCGGCGGACGTCTGGGCGACGGCCACGACGAAGCAGAGGTCGAAGAAGAGCTCCAGCGCGGTGGCGGTGCGGTGCTTCTCGTCGGCGACGCGGGCGACCATCCGCCGCCGCCATGCCGTGGCGGCGGTCTGCGGCGCGCTCACGCCGCTCCCGTCCCCGCGGCGCACGCCGCGCCGCGCCGTCGGGTAACCGCTTCCTCGCTCACGGCACGCTTCCTCACATTTCCGGGGACAGAGCTCTGCTTCCTCCACGGAGACCGGACGTCCTGCGCGCGTGTGACACACCCCGGGGAACGGGGCGTCGCCGGGCGCGCCGTCCCGTCCGGCGGTGCCGGGGTTGTCACACTTCGCGGGCGGCGCCGGTCGGTAGCGGTGGATGCCCGGTCGTCCTCGTGCGACCGCCTCCGGTTCCCGAGGCCGTCTCCCGTTCACCCCCGAAAGGTTTCTCATGGCAGGCCATGGCGTTCCCGAACCTGTCGGCGACGACCCCCTGGCGCGGTCGTCCACCGCCGGGGAACCGGCTCCCGCGACGGGCGCCGGTCACATGAGCGTCGACAAGTACGGGGTGCTCGTCGGGTACAGCGGTTCCGCCCCCAGCAGGCGGGCGCTGTCGTACGCGGCCGGAATGGCGCGGCGCACCGGCACGGCGCTCCTCATCGTCCACGTCGCGAAGGAGAACCCCGTCGCGTCGCTGCTCGGCTACGAGAACCCGGGCGGCGGGTGCGGGCCGCACGGCGGCGGCACGCACACGCTGCTGGGGCAGCTCGCCTGCGAGGACCACCTGTCGGGGCTGCCGTGGACGCTCATCCACCGCAGGGGCGCCGTCGCGCAGGAGCTGGAGAAGGCCGGCCACAAGTACCGGGCGAACGCCATCATCGTCGGCCGCAGGCGCGGGGCCGGCATCCGGCTCTTCCGCTCGATCTCCGACCGGCTGGCACGCAGCGCCCAGCGGCCGGTCATCGTCGTCCCCTGACGGCAGCCCTCGGGACCCTCCGAGCGGACCGCCCGGCCGGGGGCAGGCCTTCCTTCGGGA
>NZ_JBHWGA010000083.1:0-23227 GCF_042733315.1 Streptomyces sp. NPDC059718 | reverse complement strand
CACCAGGCACTTCACCACCACGCCAGCCCCGTCCCTCAAGTCGATTCAAGCGACTCTGCCGAACCCTGACCGACTGAAGATCACCAACAGCATCCATTCGGTGGTGACGGAGAGTTGTGAGGGTCGTTGATTTTCATGTGATGGGTGTCAACGAGCTTGTGCAGATGGTGTTTTCGGGCCTGTCTCCGCTGGTCGTGGAGGATGTGGCCGACGGGGGTGAGCGGATCGTGGTTCGGGCCCGGACGCCGTTGGATACCGCGGTCTGCCAGGTGTGCGGAGCCTCGTCGGGACGGGTGCACGGATATCACTGGCGGACGGTGGCCGACGTTCCGGTGGACGGTCGGCGGGTGGTGGTCCGTGTGCGGGTGCGGCGTCTGGTGTGCCCCACGCGAGGCTGCCGTCACACCTTCCGCGAACAGGTGCCCGGGGTGCTGGAGCGATACCAGCGACGCACGGCCCGGCTAAACAGGCAGGTCAAGGCCGTGGTCAAAGAGTTAGCGGGCCGGGCGGGATCACGTTTGCTGGCGATACTCGCGGTAGGCCTGTCCCGTCACACCGCCCTGCGCACCCTGCTGCGCATCCCCTTGCCCACCGGGCGGACGCCCCGGGTGATCGGCGTCGACGACTTCGCCCTGCGCCGGCGGCGCACGCCGTCCCCGGCGGGTGCCGATCGCGGCGCGGTGGTCGTGCAGCAGCCGGGCCAGGTGCTCGGCCGTGGACCGGCGGACATCAAGCACGGCGGTGTATGTGACACTGGTCGGCACGTGAGGCCCCTCGGTCGGATCTTTCTGTCGCAAGATCGTTCCTACCAGGGGCCTTACGGCTGCCCGGACTTGGGGACGGCAGGGGCACAGCACAACCCAGCGATCACAGCGAGCGACGACCCGTTACCGGGAACGGCTCACTGTCCCAGCTCAACCGCGGACCCGAACAGCGCGCCGACAAGACCCCGGCCATCTCGGACCTGCGCGAATCCGGCTCGATCGAACAGGACGCCGACATCGTGATCCTGCTGCACCGCGAGGACGCCCACGACAAGACCTCGCCCCGCTCCAGCGAGGCCGACCTGATCGTGGCCAAGCACCGCAACGGGCCCACCGCGACCATCACCACCGCCTTCCAAAGCCACTACGGCCGGTTCGTGGACACGGTCGCCGGCCATTGGCCCGCAGGACGGCCCCACGGCCTGCTGATGGCCGACAGCCACCCGGATGGCACAAACTGTCATCCAGGGCCATGATCGGCCGTCAGCGGGCCGTATAGACGATCACGCAACAACCCTTCGGAAGGAGCCCACCGGTGGGAATGCTGGGGGACAGCCTCGACAAGGCCGTGCAGGGCGCGTTCACCCGCGCGATCCCGAAGTCGGCCCCGCGCGGATGCGTTACCTGGTCAAGCAGCTCAAGGGCACCAAGGCGGTTGCCCAGTTGCTCGGGATCTCGCAGCGGACTGTGGAACGCTACGTCAAGGACCAGATCAAACGCCCTCGCGCGGACCTCGCCGCCAAGATGGAGCGAGAGGTGCGTCCGCAGGTTCGCGCGAGGGCGAAGCGGGCCGCGGCGACCACTGGCGGGATCGTCATCGACACCCGGGCCCGGTGTGGTTTCACCGCCGCACCCGGCTCCACCGACGACGGCCGGCTGCGTCTGATCACCCAAGCTTTGCCGCCGGCGTACGCGGCCCGTCTCTTCGAGGCCCAGGATGCCGGGGCCGGCGAGCAGCAGCTCCGCGCGATTGCAGCCGAGGGCCTGCAGGAGATTTACTTCCGTGACCGCGGCCGCCGCGCGGCCGGGCTGGAGGTGGAGTTTACCGACATCGACTACATCGACTTCGAGCTGTAGACGGCTTGGCTGGGTCGTCAACCCGTGGTTGTCCGGCCGATGCCGGAGAGCGATGACACGGCGGGCAGCGCGGTGGGGCACGCCGCGCTGAGCTTTGCTTGGGAGCGTGATGGCCGTAGCGGTGTCGGAGTGTGCGTGGTCGCCGCTGGCTTGATGGCGGGGGATATTCGGCTGCTGACTCGTGCGGTAACGCCGGACAGGGCCGGGGTGCGTGATGGGGCGAGGGTGTCGTCGGCCTGGTGTTCCATCTGACGCAGTTGTGCTTGGAGGTAGGCGGTCAGCCGGATGCGGTACTCACGTTCGAAGCCGTGTAGGTCCTTGATCTTGTGCTGCAGTGCGGCTTGGGTGGATTTCAGTGAGTTCGTTGCCAGGCGGTGTTTTGCCTGTGCGTTGTGCTCCAGGGCGTCGGCCTTGGCCCGGGCGTCACGCTGCAGGCCCTGGGCTTGGGTGCGGGCCTCGCCGACGATCTGGCGGGCTTGAGTGCGGGCTTCGGCGACTGCTAGGTCAGCGGTCTGTTGGGCCAGTGCCAGTAGGCGGGCAGCGCTGCCACTGCCGACCTCGGGCACCGACTGCTGGCTGAGGGCACTGGCTGTGAGGGCGGGGTTACCGTTGGAACCATGCGGGGGATGCTGGGCCCGCTCCGCTGGCGTCGGGCTGCCAGTTTCGTGGGCCTCCTGCCGTTCCCGGCCAGGCTGAGGGACGCCCGATAGGGCCTGGGTTATCAGCTCGACGTGCAGTTCCTCGTTGATGCGTTGCAGCCGGATCAGTTCTGCTTCGGCCTGGTGGAGGAAGTCGTTTACCTCTTTTTGGCTGTAACCTTCGCGGAGGTGGACGGTGGCGAAATTCGCGTTCCGCACGTTCTCAGGGGTAAGCGCCATCGAGTTACCTCAACTTATTCATGGTCGATTCCAACGGGTCCAGTAATTTCAACGCATGGGGTTTCGGGCTCGGAGATCCTCTGTGGTTAGCCGAGCCAGCGGGTGAGGCGTAGCCGGGTCCAGAGCAGGCTGGCGGCGAAGGAGAGCAGGGCGGTCCCGGTCACCAGGAGCGTGATCGTGCCGGCGGCGCGGAGGCCCCGGTCGTCCCGGTTGCGGGACTGGGGCAGGGGGCGGGGGCGGTGGTGGTGGTCATTGGCTGGGTGGAGATCGGTGGTCACTCCCGGTCGTGCTGGCGGAGTCCGGCCGGGGTCCGGCCGCGATCCTCGCGAGGTATAGCTTTACCGCACAGGAGGCGTCTGTTGCCGCATGGTGTGGGGCTGGCAGCGCTACGGCGGCAGAGAAGCGGGGGATGCGTCGGGGGCGGGGCCTGCGGTGCGCTCGGCGCCAATGGCCCCGCCCCCGAATTTCGGCCTACCGCCGGACGGTTGGCGGCGGGCCGGCCCCGACCCCCTGTCAGGGAAGGGGTCGGGGCAGTTCGAAGATTCGGCCGTCAAGCCGCTTCCCAGGCGGGCAGGCGAGCCCAGTGGGTGGCCCGGCCGCCGGGGTAAGTGCGGGTGCCGTGGCCGGTGGTCAGGGTGTCGACGATGTCCAGGCCGCGGCCATGCTCAGCCCCCGTGCACGAGGTTGTCCAGCCGCCGTCGGTTGCGGCGGGACCGCCGTCGGTGACACCCACCCACACCTGCCGCCCAGCCGGTTCCCGATGCAGGTGCAATATCACCGGTGGTTCGGCGTGCTCGACTGCGTTGGTCACCAACTCGGACACCACCAGCACCACCGACTCCGCCGCATCCGCACCCACCTGCCAGCCATCCAAGACGGCGCGGATGACCCGGCGTGCCGCACCCGCGGCCTCCGGCCGGTGCTCCAGCACCCAAGAACCGTCACCATCACCGCCGGCTGACACCGGCACGCTGCACAGCACCGCCGCAGCGTCACGGTGTTCACGAAAGGCGTACGCGGCCCAGACCCGGCGCTCCAGGTTCCCGACGGTGGCGTACATCATGATCACTTCCCGGCGCCGCAAGCCTGCGGCCTCATCGATCCGAACGGTCTGGCAGAGGCCGCGAACTCCGTCGTTCCCAAGAACCCGTGGCCCCTACCGACCACCCTGCTCCCCACCCCACCGACCCGCCTGAGCAACCACTACCCAAACCGGACAATCGCGCCAAATTTGCCGCATGGAAGGCTCGTGCTGATCACGTCATGCCCGCCGACTGGGGATTCCTGCAGCAACGGGAGCGGCGACGGTGCGGTGCGGCACTGGTGGCGGCGTTCGTTGATGATCTGCACGACGGGTTTGCTGGGGCCGCGTGCGACGCTGGAGTCGTGACCGGAAAGTACCTCCGGAGCGTGCCTGCGCGGCCACTGCGGGTTACGGGCCGGTTCGGCATTCCTGGCCACCGCAGGCATCTGCGCCCTGGAGCGCTGCATGAGCAACTTTTACATCGAGCACTACATCGACAACCTGTTCATCATCGGACCCGAAGCGGTGAACTGCACTGGCGAGGTGCGCTTTGGCATGCGCCACGGGCCTGGGGTACACCTCAGCAACACCGAGGCCCGTGAGCTGGCAACGGCGCTGACCGCGGCGGCCGACAAGGCGAAAGAACGCGCCGAATCCCTCGACTACCTGGAAAGACGGATGCCGTAGGCAACCTCGTGGCTCTGCTCCCCGGGAGCCGCGGTCGCAACACCGCGACCCTGGCCCAGGTGGTGCCTTGGCGGTGCCTCGTCACTGTGTTGCGGCTTCGAGCCGCAGATCGTCAGGAAGGGCGTTGGAGGGGGACGACCTGGTCGGCTTGCGGACCCTTGGGGCCTTGCGTCACCTGGTACTCCACCCGCTCGCCTTCGGAGAGCTCCTTGTAGCCGACGGTCTGGATGGCGAAGGAATGGACGAACAGATCGGGGCCGCCGCCGTCCTGCTGGATGAAACCGAAACCCTTCTCAGCGTTGAACCACTTCACCACGCCGGTCGCCATTCTTGCTGCCCCTTGTGCCCGCTGGTCCATGCGCGTCACGTTGCCGCGCTGCCGTGGGCTGCCCGGTGAGCACGGTCACGAACATTTCGTTCTTCTCTGAGGGGGCCAGCCGCTCCGGGGCTTCCAGCCTGTTGCTGCGATGATGAGTTCCAGCTCGGGGGTAGGGCCCCTTCGTGCGAGCGTTCCGGCACCCGGTTAGGAGCTGGGCGGTTCGTCCGAACAGGTTTTTGATGGGTTCTTCATCAGTTCTTCATCGCGTTTCTTCTACCGTCGCACGCGGCGGAACGCGAGCGGCGTGGCTGCGCTGACGCCCTTGATGGAGTGGTGAGGATCCTTGATGAGTCAACGACTTTCTGGTCGGATTTTCCTGGTTGCTGTGGCGGGTGTGCTGGCTTTGGCGGCAACGGGCTGTGATGGCGGCGACGATGCGCCGACGGTGGCGTCGGCCGCAGCGGCCAGTGCTTCTTCTGGCGTGTCGGAGAAGAAGAGTGAGCCGGATTCTGAGGTGGCTCGCTATGTCGAGAGTCAGCGGAAGGTTGTCGCGTGCCTGCGCAAGGAAGGGGTGGATGTTCCTGACCCGGATGCCAAGGGGCAGGTTGACTTCAGTGTCCTTGGGAACTGGAAGCAGGACCCGACGGCTTCTAAAGCGATGATCAAGTGTCAGCCGCTCGGCTTGCCGATGCCCGAGAGCCTGACGCAGGAACTGGAACCGGAAGCTTCGGCGAAGGAGCGGAAGCAGAACCAGACCTACGCGACGTGTATGCAGGACAACGGAGCCCCGGACTTCCCCGACATCGACGAGAAGGGCAACTTCAGCGACGCCCAGTGGAACTCGACGACGGCCGCGGCCAAACACGCCGAGCAGGTCTGTTACAAGAAGGCCTACGGCGTTGACCTGTCCACGACCGCTCCCCGGGGCTGAGGGGCAGGGCGTCGATGGAAACAGCGAAGGAAACGCAGGCCCTGGATGGGCCGGAGGACCCTGGGTCCGGCCGGGTTCGGCGTGGTGTGCGACGCAGGCGGGGGCCGTGGGCAGTGGGCGCGGCGGCTGCTGTGGTGGCGGCCGTGACGGCGGTGGGGGCGTTGGGGCTGGGTGGGAGAGGGGACGATCCGGAGGGTGCAGTGCGTCCTGGGGGGACGGTGCGGGTGGCCAGGGGCACTGTGGCTGAGGAGACTGAGGTCAAGGGTGATCTTGGTCATGGCCCGGAGGTTCCGCTGCTGGTGAAGGCGACAGGGACAGTGACCTGGCTTCCCGAGCGGGGTGCGACGTTCCGGCGCGGTCAAGCGGTTCTGCGGGTTGATGATCGTCCTGTGGTGCTGCTGTACGGGGTTCTGCCGATGTACCGGGATCTGGGAGTGACGGCGCCTGGCAGCGGCCAGGGCGACAGTGCCCAGAGCGGTGGCCCTGCGGAGGGCGGTCCGGCTGGCGGTGACAGCCAACCTGACGCGGCAAGCAGCCCGAGTGGGACCGGCGGGGGGCCGGGGCAGACTGCCGGGCCATTACGGGGGGCGGATGTCCGGCAGTTCGAGCAGAATCTGAACGCTTTGGGCTATGCGGACTTCACGGTGGATGACACGTTCACCGCGAAGACAGCCGTGGCTGTCAAACGCTGGCAGAAAGATCTGGGATTGCCGCAGACGAGTGTCGTGACCAGGGCGGATGTCGCCTATGCGCCCGGGCCGATCCGTATCGCCCGCACCAACGTCCGGGTCGGGGCGGACGCCACGGGGGAGGTCCTCAGCTATTCCAGTACGTTGCGGATGGTGACGGTGGACGCGTCGGCTGGGGACATGGCCTGGGCGGAGCGGGGTACGGCGGTCACTGTCGAGCTGCCGGGCGGTCCTTCGGTGAAGGGCACGGTGTCCAGTGTGGGCGTGGATGCCTCGCCCGCCGCGGGCGGCGATACGGGCGTCGGTGGAGAGAGCGGGGGCGCGGAGGGTGCCACGATACCGGTGGTGATCACCTTCGCGGACCAGAAGGCGCTGGGCCGGCTTGAGAGCGGGCCGGTGACGGTCCGGTATGTCGGCAGGGAACGCAAAAACGTCCTGACCGTGCCCGTTGTCGCGTTGGTCGCTCTGGCCGAGGGCGGCTACGGCCTGGAAATCGCGGACGATGCCAGCACCGGTAAGGACGGTGCCGGCAGGTACGTGGCGGTGACGACAGGACTGGTCGCGGACGGCAAGGCGGAGGTCAGCGGCCCGGGCATCCACGAGGGTATGAAGGTCAGGATCCCCGAATGACCCCTGTCGTGGTGTTCGAGGAAGTCTGCAAGACCTATCCCGGTGGCGTTGCCGCGGTGCGGGACGTCAACCTGCGGATCTGGTCCGGCGAACTCGTCGCGGTGGTCGGCCCGTCCGGCTCGGGGAAGTCGTCCATGCTCCATCTGATGGGGACCTTGGACCGGCCCTCCGCCGGGCGCCTGATGATCGACGGCCATGAGGTGTCCCGGTTGTCGGATCGTGAGATCTCGGCGCTGCGCGCCCAGCGCATCGGATTTGTCTTCCAGCAGTTCCATCTTGCAGTAGGTGTTCCGGTGCTGGACACGGTGGCCGATGGTCTGGTCTATGCGGGGGTGTCGATGCGGGAACGCCGCCGCCGGGCAGCGCAGGCTTTAGCTCAGGTGGGCTTGAGTCATCGGGCTGATCATCTTCCTCATCAGTTGTCGGGAGGTGAGCGGCAGCGGGCCGCTGTGGCCCGGGCGGTGATCGGCAAGCCGGCCCTGCTGCTGGCCGACGAGCCGACCGGCAATCTGGACTCGGCATCGGGAGCGGCCGTGCTGCGTCTGCTACGGGACCTGCACATGGCGGGCACCACCGTCGTGGTGATCACCCATGACCGGGAGATGGCCGCCCAGTTCGACCGCCGGGTCGAGATGCGCGACGGACGGATCGTCGCCGACACCGGCACCGCCGGGAACACGGCGATAGCGACAGAGGAGGGACAGTGAGCCGGAGTTTACGGCCAGCGCGGCTGCGGCCGGCGGACATCGTGCGTCTCGGCGGGACGGGGCTGCGAACCCGGCCACTGCGGGTGTTCCTGTCGGCACTGGGCATCGCGATCGGCGTCGCGGCGATGATCGCCGTGATCGGGATCTCCTCCTCCGGCCAGGCCGAGGTCGACCGCAGACTCGACAAGCTGGGCACGAACCTGCTGCGTGCCGCACCGGCCAAATCCGACGACGGCACCCTGGCCCAACTGCCCAAGGAAGCAGTCGGCATGGTCAAGCGCATCGGACCGGTCCAAAGCGCCGCGCAGACTGCCGTCATCGGCAAGGCCAAGGTCTACCGCAACGAGCACATTCCCATCGGGCGGACCGGCAGCATCGACGTGGTCGCCGTCGACAAGGGCCTGCTGCCCGTCGTCGGCGGGCACGTCCGCACCGGTACCTGGCTCACACCCGCCACCCAGAAATTTCCCGGAGTGGTGCTCGGTTCTACAGCCGCGCAGCGCCTGGGCATCCACACGCCCGGCACCCGGGTACGGATCGGCGAGACGTGGTTCTCCCTGGTCGGCATCCTGCAGCCGGTGCCTCTCGCGCCGGAGATCGACAGCTCGGCACTGGTCGGCTGGCCCGCCGCACAGACGTACCTGGATTTCGACGGCCACCCCTCAACGATCTACGTCCGCGCCCAGGACAGCGCGGTAGTGGCCGTGCGGGACGTCCTCGCGGCCACCGTCAGCCCCGGACACCCCCAAGACGTGCTGGTATCCCGGCCCTCGGACGCGCTGGCCGCCCGCGAAGCCACCGAATCCACCCTCACCGGCCTCCTGCTCGGCCTCGGCGCAGTAGCCCTCCTCGTCGGGGGTGTCGGCGTGGGCAACACCATGGTCATCTCCGTCCTGGAACGCCGCGGAGAGATCGGACTACGCCGGGCGCTGGGTGCCACCAGCGGCCAGATCCGCAGCCAGTTCGTCACCGAAGCCCTCCTGCTGTCAGCCCTGGGTGGCCTGGGCGGCACCGTCCTGGGCACCGCCATCACCGCCGGCTTCGCGGCCTTCCGTGGCTGGCCCACCCAAGTACCCTTCTGGGCCGCCGCCGCCGGCATCACCGCCACTCTCATCATCGGCGCCATCGCAGGCCTGTATCCAGCGATCAGAGCCGGACGGATGGCGCCAGCCCAAGCCCTCTCAGGCCCCTGACCTGGATCACTGGGCCATGCGGCTCAGTCCAGCCGAATCGACTCAACCAACCCTGTGATCGCAAGCGCATGTCTGCCTCCGCCATGGCATGAAGGCGAAAGCGCCATCCGTTGTGACTCCTGCCGGTCTCGACAGCAGCACACCCGCCAAGCCTGTGGCCGCCGGACAGCCGCGCTCACAAAAGCGAGAACATGGGGCGGCTACCACGAGGAAGTTATGACAAACGGCCGAAAGGAGCAAGGCCATCAGCACACGAACCCACCACGACTCCCGCGCCAGGCCGCCAGCGCACCACACGGCCGCGTCACCATGCCCCAAGGCGGTCGAGGGTAGGCGCGGCAACGCTCTGTGCAGTCGTCTGTGTCGGCGCGGCCGTGACGGTGTACACGCAGAAGGACGGCCACCTGGCCGGCCCTCACTCGACCACGCATGCGCTCACCCTTCCGCAACCGCAGAACTCGACAAAGGCATCCCGACCAGTTGAGAAGACACCGTCGGCGCCTCCTACCCCGCCGTCGGCGAAGCCCAGCAAGCCGGAACCGATGAACGGCAACGGGATCTTCACGACCGCCACCGCTGAAGGCCGCGCTGTCGGCACCGGCGTCATCCGTCGCTACCGCGTCCAGGTCGAGGGCGGTACAGGCATCGACCCGGAGGATGCCGCTGCCCTGATCAGCAGCATCCTGGCCGACAAGCGCGGCTGGACACGCGACAGGAGAAACGGCTTCCAGCTGGTCTCTTCCGGCGCGTATGACTTCGCCGTGAAGATTGCCTCACCTGCAACCGTCGACAGGATCTGCGGCGCCGCCGGCCTGAACACCCACGGCGAAGTGAACTGCAACGTCGGCCGCCAGGTAATGGTCAACGCCAAACGCTGGCAAACCGGCTCACCGCGCTTCACCGGTCCGCTGGACGAATACCGGGCAGTGATCATCAACCACGAGGTGGGCCACCGGATAGGCCACGGCCACGAGGGCTGTCCCGGCCAGGGCAAGCCCGCCCCCGTCATGATGCAGCAGATCTACGGCCTCAAAGGCTGTACTCCCAACGCCTGGCCCTATGCCACCGACGGCACCTACATCAGCGGACCACCCATTCCCTGAACCTCAGGCACAGGCGCGATCTCGAACGACAGACCCGCCGCTAGACGTCATCAGACACAGAACGGTGGTGGCCGGCGTGAAGACGCCGAGTACGGCTTACTCGCGAAGCAACGACCTATGACTTGCAGGCTTGAGCCCCCGAAGGGAGGAACCAGCATTGAGCCCCCGCATTCTGGTCGCCGAGGACGATGAGATGCAGGCCCGCCTCATCCGCGTCTACCTGGAACGGGAAGGAAACGTCGTCCAGGTCGTTCACGACGGCCGTTCGGCGCTGGAGCGTGCCCGCTCCACGCGCCTCGATCTGATCGTTCTGGACGTGATGATGCCCCTCGTCAGCGGCCTGGACGTCTGCCGCATCCTACGCGCCGAAGCCTCTCGGATACCGATCCTGATGCTCACCGCCCAAAGCACCGAGACCGACATGTTGCTGGGCCTGGACCTCGGCGCCGATGACTACATCACCAAGCCCTACAGCCCACGGGAACTGGCCGCACGTATCCGGGCACTGCTACGCCGAACGGCAGAGCCTGGACCTGCCGGGCCCTCCGTCTTGACGGTCGGAAACCTGGAAATCGACCCAGCCCGTTTTGAGGTGCGCTTAGCCGGCCAGCCCGTGGCACTGACCGGAAAGGAGTTCCACATCCTGAGGGTGCTGGCGAGTGAGCCCGGGCGGGTGTTCACCCGGGTACAGATCATCGACCAGGCCTTCGACCTCGAGCAGGACGTCCTCGCCCGCACCGTCGATGTCCACGTGATGAACCTGCGGCACAAGCTCCGCCAGATAGCCGGCGGCACACGGTACGTGGAGACGGTCTACGGCCGCGGCTATCGCATGCTGGATCAGCGCGGTACGGGCCGATGAGTTTCCGGCTGCGGGCACTGACCTTGTTGATGTTCATCGCACTTGCTGCCAACACCGCCACCGCGTGGCTCACCCTGCGCCAGGCCGCCACCCAGGTCCGTGAAACGGCGGCCGCGCAGCAGTAGGACGTCACCCTCATCACCACCCAGCTACGCGCATATGGGACCAGGCACGTCACTTGGGACGGCGTCTCGAAGGTCGTGCGCCAGCTGGCGAGCCGCACCCACCAGCGCATCCGACTCACCGAAGCCAGCGACGGCTACCTGGTCGCTGACTCCGACCTGCTGACCGGCCGGGACCCCCGCGAGGCAGGCCCTGAGCCGCCGCTGCTGATCGACCCACGCCCAGACCTGACCTTTCCTGACAACATGGTCACCAGGGGCATGCTCAAGCTCACCGCTGCGGCGATCGCAAAATACCACACGGAGGCGCTCTACGCCTCGTGCCTCAACGCCGACGTCATGGACGCCACGACGAAGATCGATCCGTTGGGTATCCCGGAGGTTGTCTCCACACCACACGGCAGCCTGGCCCAAAAATGCAAGCGCCAGCCGTATCCCGACGCAGATTTCAACGCGGCGATCACGAGGGTGCAGGCCTGCCTCACCGTGGCCCGGCCGGACGGATGCCTGCAGCGGGCGTTCGAGCAAGAGATCGTCGATGTCGCGCCACCGAAGCTGCAGCTCCAACTCGGGGCCATGGATGAATCCGTACCCGTCCTGAAGTCGACGCCGACCATCCTAGTGGCGGCCGGCGTCGTCGCGGCGGTGACGGCCGGTGCCCTGCTGCTGAGCAGGACAGTGCTGCGGCCCGTACGCGCGCTGACCCACGCCTCCCGCGAGGTCGAACAGGGAAACCTCGCACTCCGCGTCCCCGTGTCGGGCCGGGACGAGATCGCACAACTCGCCAGGGCCTACAACCGGATGGCCGCCTCTCTACAGGCAAGCGAAGAGCGTCAGCGCCGTCTCATGGGCGACATCGCCCACGAACTACGCACCCCGCTCGCCAACCTGCGCGGTTACCTCGAAGCACTACGCGATGGCGTCCTCGAGCCCAGCCCCGGCCTGCTGCATTCCCTGCACGACGAAGCCGTGCTCCAGCAGCGAATCGTCGATGACCTGCAGGACCTGGCACTGGCCGAAGCCGGTGCTCTCAGCTACCACCGCACCCGCATCGACCTGCGTGAACTCCTGCAAGCCTGCCACACCGCACACCATCACCAAGCGCTCTCCACCGGCCTGACCCTTGAACTGAGAGCCCACGAGACAGCCTGGGCCGACGGCGACTGGGACCGGCTACGCCAGGTACTCAGCAACCTCGTCACCAACGCGATACGCGCAACCCCTCCAGGCGGAACCATCAGCCTGGCCTTCTTCCCAGTCGGTGACCTCGCGGCCATCCAGGTCACCGACACCGGCACGGGAATTGCCACAGAGGACCTGCCCCACCTCTTCGATCGCTTCTGGCGGGCAGACCCCGCCCGGGGCCGCACCACCGGCGGCACCGGCCTCGGCCTGTCCATCACGCGCCGAATCATCACCGACCACAACGGCACGATCACCGTAGAGAGCACCGTAGGAGTCGGCACAACCTTCACCATCAGCCTTCCCACACGGCCCCGGACTCCTATCCCTGACCCACGGTGCACAGTAGTGGTCCGCTCTCAGACAGCGTGACGACGAAAGTGACACCCCGTGCACGACGACCTCGGCGGCCGTCAGGCCGCCGAGGTCGTTTCGCCTCGCCCCGTCGACAAGCAGAACGTCGACTTCGTATACAACTCCAGCGTCGCTCAACAGGGTGTCGCACGTTGGGGTCATGCCTGACCAGGCAGGGGCCTGGTCAGGGGCGGAGGGTGATGCCGGTGATCTGGGTCCATCCGCCGAAGCTGGTGGAGTTCACAGCGGTCTGCTGGGACTGCCAGACGTTGCCGAGGTTGTCCACCCCGACCAGGCGTACCAGGTTGTTGCTGGTGTCGGTCTGGGCCGAGATGTCACGCAGGGTCTTCTGCGGAAGCGCGCTCCAGTTGGTCCAGCTGGTAGAGCCGACCCCGTTCTGAACACGGACCCAGGGGTTGCCGCCGGTGTCGACGCCGGTCAGCAGCAGCGTGCCGTTGCTGTTCTTGGCCGCGGAGATGTCCGCCATGGCGAAACCGGGCAGGGTGGTGAAGAAGGTCCAGTTATCGTCGGTGGAACTGGTCTGCATGGCCTGCCGCACCCGGCCGGCGTCATCCGTACCCAGCAGCTCGATGCGGTTGTTACCGTCGGTCTTCGCGGTGATCGACCGCAGCTTCTGCCCCAAGTCGTTCCAGCCGCCCCAGCTGGTGGAGTTCGCTCCCAACTGGTTGCGACGGTAGGTGTTGCCCTGCTGGTCGGTGGCGAACATTTGCAGCCGGTTCGAGGCGTTGTGTGCCATGTCCACCCGGGTCACCGGGCTGCCGCTGGGCGTGGCGGGCGCTGTGGAGAAAAGCGACCAGGTCGAGGAGCCGGGCGAGGTCTGCGAGCGGTCTCCCACCTCACCAGTGGCAGCGATAACGGCCATCTCGACCCGGCCGTCGGCGTTCAGCCCGGCACCGGTCGACTTCCCGGTAGTACCGGAAACAAGCGGCACCGACCACGAGCCGCTACCCACGGCGGTCTGCGTCTGCTGGGTCAGATGGCCCTGCTGGTTCACGCCCAGCAGCATCAACCGGCCATCGTTGGTCGATGTCACCGTCTCGGAGTCACCGTCCGTCAACACTGCTTCCTGCGCGGTGGACAGCAGCAGATTCGGCGAACCCCCAGCCGCCAGACCAGGGACCACCGTAGACCGCTTGGTCACCAACGCGGTACGGATCTGCGCCGGCGACGCACTCGCAAACTCTGGCGCCCCCAACAGCAACGCCGCCGCACCCGCCACATGCGCCGCAGCCAGGTGCGTGCCACTGTCGAGGACTTGCCCGCCACCGATCCCATCCGTGATGATCTGGTCACCCGGCGCCCACATCGTCAGGCATGGACCGAAATCCGAGAACGCCGCACGCGTGTCTGCCTGTGTGGTCGCACCCACATAGATTGCGTCAGGCGCTGCCCCACTGCTTCGGACGCAGTTGGGCTGAGCGCTGTCGCCGGAGGCCGCGACCACGGCGATACCCGCGACGAACGCCGACTCCTGGGCATTGATGTACTCATTCGCCACACTGGGGTCACAGGCGTGCACGCCGTCGGGGAAAACACAGTTATCCTGAAGATCGAACATGATCAGGGCGGGCTTGGCCGCGTTGTTGATCACCCAGTTGAAGCCGTCCTGGATGGACGTGGCAGTAGCGACCGCGTTGCAGCCGAAGACGCGCACCGCCACCACTTGGGCTTTCTTCGCCACCCCGGCGGTGGTGCCGGCGATGACGCCGGCTTCCGCGGTGCCCTCGCCAACGCAGTCGGCGGAAGTGCTCTGGTCATTGACGAAGTTCGGACCCAGCGTGACCCGGCCCGCCAGATCGGGCTGGTTCGGGTCGATTCCCTCGCTGATGGAGTAGACGCGGACGCCTTGGCCGGCGGAGTCGTCGTAGCTGTAGTGCTGGTCCAGCGGCAGGGCCTTCTGGTCGATCCGGTCCAGCCCCCACGACGGCGGCGTGTTCTGCACCGCCGCCGGCGTAATATTCGCTCCTGCGCTGGCCGTAGTCGATGCACTTGAGTCATCCACCACAGCCCGAGAACGGCCAGCAACAGCGAGTCGCTTGGCCGCAATGGGTTTGTGGGCCACACGCTCATCCTGAGTGACGTGGTCCACGGCCGGATCGCCGGCCAGTTTTTCGGCCTGGGACGCGGACATGTTCACGGAGAAACCGTGCAGGGCGGTCCACACGTGCCCGAGCTTGCCGTGGTACTTGGCGCTCAACACCTTCGCGGAGTGGTCAACGTCCTGCGCGTGCAGAGCACTGCCGTTCTTCAGCATGACGATATAACTGCCGGGAATGGCGGCCTTCGACTTTGCGCCCCGCACGGCGTGCGCGGACGCAGGCCCGGAAGCCGGCGTTGCAGCCGCTATGCCCGAGGTGAGCAACACGGTCGCGGCGGTCAAAACCGCCGCCGCGACCTGTCTTCCTCTGCTTAACATCACACAATCTCCCGAATTACCACAAAGTTAGATATATGCACCGTTTCGGTTCTTGCGGCTGAGGTCTGACGGGCAGGACCCAGCCACTCCAGCACAGATTGCCTGTGTTGCCCGGGCATTCGCGTGAGCAGTAGCAACTCATCAAGCCCGCGATCGGGATGTCTCCGCGCAGACTGTTCGCCACGACGGCGCCTGACGCGGCAAGCAGCGCGGAACGTCGTCAGCTCCGACGCCAGGTACAGGCACTGCCGACTCTGCCGCACGGGCCGCGCCCGCAGCCCGTTGCGATGCCTGGAGCCGCTCCGAGTCCACGCGACCAACGCCGGTCCCGGGTGGCCGGGCACACCCAGCAGCGACGGCTCACAGGACGGGTCCTGACTGCCCCAGCAGACAAAGCCCCAGATGACCACCGCACCGGGCAACCCTGTCAGCAGCCCGACCGCTACGCCACCCCACCGAGGGAGCTCCGCAGGGTCGGGGCCAGCCGCACCGCACGCTCATCAGGCGGCAGTGACGGCCCGGCCGCCACGGGAGATCAGGTGGCGGCCGGGTGCCCTGGCGCCCACGGGAGGTGTTACCTCAGGACACGAGGTAGAGCAGTGCCCGTTCATCATCATCCCGCAGGCACCACTCCTGCCCGCTGTCCTATCCGACAGCAACCCATGACAAGGCGGAACAGCAACCACTACTCATCGGCACTGGCAAGTCGTCTCAGACCTGCCGGCAGGAGAATCTCCAGGTTGGAGTTCCGGGAGCGGGGAGCAGTCGGCCGCGGAGGGGAGGAAAACGGACGATCTGCCCGTTTGCAGCTGGGGGCGGAGATGGGAGCCCGGCGCTAACGCGGCCCGTCTTCGCCCTACTCGGCCGGGTTGTCACCCGGCTCCTGGTCACCCTCGTCGGTCCAGGCCGAACGGGCCGGGCTCGCCGTGGACGTCGGCGCCGAGGAGGAGCGCACCGCCCTTGGTGCGGTGTGGGCCGGGGATCATCGGTTGCCGCCTTCAAGTTGGGCGGGGATGCGGCTGGCGCGCAGGTCGCGCAGGTCGGGGATGTGGTTGTAGAGGGTGCCGGGGTTGACGCCGAGCACCTTGGCGATCGAGGTGATGGAGTGCTCGGGGTTGGGTAGCAGGTCCCGGGCCATCCGTAGGATTTTATCGTCGACCACGGTGGGCCGGCCGCCGACCTTGCCGCGGGCGCGGGCTGCGGCCAGGCCCTCGTGGGTGCCGGAGACGATGAGCTCGCGGATGAACTCCGCCAAGGCGGCGAAGACGTGGAAGACGAGCCGGCCGCCGGGGGTGGTGGTGTCCAGGTTCTCGTGTAGCGAGGTGAAGCCGATCTCGCGGCGGCGGAGGTCGGCGACCATGTTGATCAGGTCCTGCAGGGACCGGCCGTAGCGGTCGAGCGAGGGGACCACCAGGGTGTCGCCGGCGCCGAGGAAGGTGTGACACGCCTTCAGCTCGGGTCGCAGGTCGTTCTTGCCGGACTTCTTGTCCGTGAAGATCTTGCGACATTGGGCCCGGGTGAGGGCATCGATCTGCCGGTCGAGTTTCTGCCCGCCGGTGGACACGCGTGCGTATCCGATGCGGATCCCGGTGCGGACGGCTGGCTCGGCGACCAGGAGTTCGAAGGCGTCGGGTTCCAGTGGCGTGCTCACGCCCCGAATCCTGTCAGAAAACGGTCCTTCGAGGTATTTGAACGACTCGGATTGTTGAAGGAGTTTTTGAAGGCTCTGGGCGCTTTCCGGGCCTCCATGCGGCGATCTTCAGATAATGTTGGTTATTTGAACGAGGCGGCGGACGCAACTATGCGCACCGGTGATCGATTGCTGCGTCGATCAGGTCGATGATCTGGTCTGCCGGTACTTGATCAGGTTGGTCGATCACTACGGAACGGCCGCGACGCCCGGTTCCGGTGAGGATGTGCGATGGGTCGGGAAGGTCGTCTCCGTGTTCGAAGAACAGCTTGACGATGCGCTTGTGGGGGAAGATGCCGCAGATGTAGCCGACCTCTGGGTGTCGATAGCCAATCCCGTGCCAGCCGGGCCAGACCTTCTCGCTGGCGTCGGGAACGGCGGATTTCACCAGGCTTCGCAGCCACAGAGCAGCTGCGACTACGTCCGAGGTGTGGTCCTGCAGGAGCTCTTCAACCGTGAGGTCGCCGTTCGCCGGCATGCCCATCTCCTCGGTATTTCGTGGTGGAACCAGGTGTCGCGTGCCCAGTTGAGTGCGCTCTGGCGGGAGGTGTTGTGCCCCGCCCGCCAGAGCGCGTGGTCATGCAGAGGAAGAGGAAGGGGGAGAGAACACGCCGAACAGATTGCCGGCGGGGTCGCGCAGGTAAGCATTGGCAGGCCCGTTGTCGGATGCGGCGTGCTGCACCACTACCGTGCCGCCGAGCTGCTCAACCGCGACACAGACCCCGGCGACATCGCGCACCGCGATGGAAAACACCGCGTGAGCCGGGGCAGTACCACCCGTTCCCAGAATGCCTCCCACCGGAGCGCTGCCGCCTGGCGTGGTGATCAGCCGGTAGTCCATCCCTGCCTCATCACTATGCTCATCAGCGGCTACCCGCCAGCCGAACACCTCGCCATAGAAACGTTGGGCACCGTCCGGATCGTCGGTGGCGATCTCAAACCAGGCGACGGTTCCGTACGCGGGCGCAGTCATGATCGTCTCCTCAAGAGTGGTCACCCGCACGAGCGGGCACTGCGGCCATCTCCGTCCTCGTCGACGACAACCCCATTTCGGTGTTTATGAGTGACGTGAGTCACTCCCAGACTGGAGTTCGGGCCGTAAGCCCAGGCACGGACAGGTCGGGGACAGGATCCCGGTCCGAAAGCACTTCCGAAGTGAGGGTGGCGGAAAGCACCCGATCGAGTCGGAAGGCCCGCGTGTCCTGCCGCAGCCGACACCAACCGGTCAGGTACCAGCCCTTCGGCCCTGCTACCAGCAACTGCGGTTCCACCTCGCGAACCGTTTGCTCACCGCCGCTGTCCGTGTACGTGATCCGCACAACCCGGTGCTGCTGCACCGCCTGCCGCACGGCCTCGGCAATGACCGTCTTCACGGAGGAGGCAGCAGGAGGAAGCAGCAGACGCACACTGGCGGCGAGCCCGTGAGCCTGCTGAGCTGCCGTGACAGGCATGGCTGCCATGAGTTTGCGCAGCGCACTCCGAGCGTCGCGAGCAAACGGGGTCTGGTCCGCGTGGCTGAGCACCACGGCCACGGCCACCGCCTCGCCCGGAGTGAAATTCAACGGCGGCAAGGTCATCGCCTTGTCCAGCAGGTATCCGGCCTCGGGGAACATCGGTACAGCGGTTATCGGTGAGAACGATCATGGTTCGGTCGGCGGGAGGGCGCTGACCCGGTTCTCGTACTCACGGCGGGCTTTGCGCTGGGCCGGGACCATGGGGACGCCCTGGGCGCCGTCGAGGGGCTGGCAGCGGGCGAGGAGCTGGCGGTGGACCGCTGGCGCGGCCGTGACGCGAAGGGTGTAGCCCTGGCCGCGCCGCACGGTGACGCCTTGGTCGAGCGCGACTCGCTCGGCGGGCCCCAGTTCGGTGGCGCGGAGGAAGTCGGCGACCTTGCCCGGCATGTCGAGGGTGACCGGCAACTCTGGGGCGGGGGCATCCTGCTCGATGGCGGTGTGGTCGGGCATGAGGTCGGCGACAGCCGTGCGGATGGCGCCGCGGCTGACGCCGTGGTCGCGGGCGAGGGCGGCGATCGGGCGGCCCTCCAGGTAGGCGGTGCGCACGGTGTCGGTCTTGTCGGCCGCCACGGCGGGGCGGCGCCCACCCTTGCTGCCCTTGGCCTCGGCGGCGCGCAGTCCGTCGTAGGTCAGCTCGCGCTGGAGGTCACGCTGGAGTTCGCCGGCGGCGGCGAGGGTCTGCACCATGAACTTCACGGTGGACAGCAGCTCGCCGGTGCGCGGGTGGCGGGCGGTGAGGCCCATGGCGGAGAACGCGCCGTCGTGGATGCGCAGGGCGAGGCGGCCTGTGTGCAGGACGTCGAGTACGTCGAGGATGTGTCCGGTGCCGCGCACGAGACGGAACATCTCGGAGATGTGCACGGTGTCGCCGGGCCGCGCGTGGTCGAGGAGCGCGCGGAATTTCGGCCGCTAGAGGGGGTGGAGGCGGCTGGAGGTGCCCGGGTCCTCCTCGAAGACGACCGGGTCCTCGATCCCGGCCTCCTCCAGGACGAGGTTCTGCCGGGCGGTGGACTGCTGGTCGGTTGAGACCCGCTTGTAGACCAGGTTCGCCACCGAGGGCCCCTTCCATGCGGAGGATCGGACCCTATCTGTCGTCAAACCCTGTCATCAATGACCATCGGATCTGATTGGATCGACGACGCCCTTAAGTCCCGTAATGTCCGGATTCATTGGACGCGTCGGCCGCCTGTCGGCAAACAATCGTTTGACGACAGGCGGGCACGGCTTGATCAGACCGCCCGCGCCCATCGAGCTGACGGCGGGCTGCCCCAGCCGGTCCGGAGGTGGAACACTTCGGCGCGTGTCTACGTCCGGGTGGGCGCGGGAACGACCCTGGTAAGACTGATCGGCTTCATGCCGAGGTCCCCGCTGCGCTGGCGCGGCCTGCTCACCGCGCAGGTGGCCAAGCTGGGCGGTGAGCAGGACTGATGTCGGTTCGGCACGGCCTGCAGATCCTCGCGGCTGACGCCGGCGGGCGTCGGGAAAGCTTGGGGCGCAGCGGCATTATGCTGGGGGAATGGTTGAGTCGTTGCCTTCCGCGGTCGCGGGTCGGTGGCGGCAAAGCGCTGGGTTTATCGTTCGCGTCGGGCGTCGTACGCTCGTGGAATCGCTGTATCTCGTTACCGCGCCGTTGAGCGCCGGGGTCGGTCTGTTGCTGGTGGTCGGCGGCTTGTGCGTCGGAATGGTCGGTTCGTTGTTGCCGAGCGGGTCGCCCGTCGCGGCCCGGGCTCTGACGTTGGCGCGGTGGCCCGGCGACCTGGAGTGGTGGCGGATCGGCCAGGTGCGTTCCCGGGCCGGCGGGGCGCGGGACGCCGGCTGGCGGCCGAGGTCGAAGGAGACAGCCGACGCGGCCGACCCTGGGCTGTGGCTCGACTTGGCGCACGCGGTGATGGTGCTCCCCGTTGTACTGGTCACCTCGGTGGTGACTGTGCTGTGGTGGTTCGCGGGAGTCGCGACCGCCACGTACCCGCTGCGCAACCAGGTCGCGCCCGGGTCGCTGCGGCCCATGACCCTGTACGCGGACAGCGACCAGTCCCACATCGCCTTGAGTCTGGGGCTGACGTCGCCGGCCGAGCGGCTCGCCTTCGCGATCACACTCGCCGTGCTGGCGCTGTTCACCCTGCCGCTGGTGACCCGGGTATGCGTCGCGGCCCAGGCCGGTCTCGGAAAGACGCTACTGTCCAACATGTCCGCGTTGCACCGCAGGATCAGCGGGCTGGAGCAGGAGCGCGACACCGCCCGCGCGCAGGCCGTCGCAGCGGTGACGGCCGAAGCCGCCGCCCTGCGTCGACTCGAACGCGACATCCACGACGGGCCCCAGCAGCAGCTGGTCCGTCTGGCGATGGAACTGGGACGCGCACAGCATCACTTCGACCGCAATCCGGAGCTCGTCCGGGTCGCACTCGCCGACGCGGTCATCCAGACTCAGCAGGTGTTGGACGAGCTGCGGGCCCTTTCACGAGGCATCGCCCCGCCGATCCTCACCGACCGAGGGCTGCAGGAGGCGCTCTCCGCCCTGGCCGCGCGCTGCGTCGTCCCCGCCGAGCTCGACGCCAGTCCCATCAGCCGTCGGCTGGACGCCGCCGTCGAGACGGCCGCGTATTTCGTGGTCGCCGAGGCGCTGACGAACGTGGCCAAGCACAGCCACGCCCGCCGGTGCACGGTCGGAATGCGCCACGCCGAGGGAGTCCTGCGGGTCTGGGTGACGGACGACGGGGTGGGCGGAGCGGCCTTGGCCAAGGGACATGGACTGCAGGGGCTGGCCGACCGGGTGCAGGCGGTCGGCGGCCGCCTACGCGTCAGCAGTCCCGAGGATGGTCCGACGACGGTCACCGCGGAGCTGCGATGTCGCTGATTTCGGACGAGACAACGCCTGAAACACCACGTGGAGCACAGTCGGCTCCTGCGGCCCGGGATCCGCTGCGGATCGTCGTCGCCGATGACGCGGTGCTGCTGCGTGAGGGCCTGGGCCTGCTGTGCGACCGCCCCCGCGCAGCCGCCTGGCATTCGTGTGTAGCGGGCCAGCTCTTCGATCACCGTCGCGCACACCGCGCGCTGATCCGGCCGGTCCTGCGGTCGCAACGGCGAACAGAACAGGGCCTGTGCCCATACCCGGACCACCAGCTCGGCCAAAGACCCGGCAGCAACCCGCCGACCCGCATCGCCCATCGTGACTCACACCTGTCGGCGGTCTCTGAACCTGGGTTCTGGATCACTTTCCGTGCTGGGGCCACGGAGGGTCACCGAAACCGCGATCATGAACTGCCTCACGCGGCGAGGAGGACTCGTTTGCGCAGGAGGTCGAAGTTGGCACGGCCGAACATCTGTCGTTTCAGCATTTTGATCTTGTTGTTGTGTCCCTCGACTGCGCCGGAGCTGTAGGGCAGGCTGAGGCCGGCGACCACGGCGTCGAGGTCCTGGCCGAGGCCGTTGACGAAGCTGTGGAGGGTGGGCAGGTCGTCGCTGCGGATGTCGTTGATCCACTGGCGGAGTCGGCCGCCCTGGCGGTGGGTCATCAACTCGGCGAAGGCGCGGACGTGGCCAACTGCCCGGTCGAGTTGGGGGCAGCGGGCGAGGATCTCCTTGAGCTGCTGGGTCTGGTTGGTGCTCAGGTGGTCGGGGTGCCGGGTGATCCAGCTGGTCACGTCCCGGACCGAGGGCGGTTTGCGGGGCGGAGCCGCCTGGGGGAACGCTTCGCGCAGCTGGCGGACGTAGCGTCTGACGACCATGATGCCGCCTGGGTAGCCGCGCTCGCGGAGTTCCTGGAACAGCTGGGTGGCGTTGGTGTGGCCTTCCTGCCATCGCTGATGGAGGTAGGGCTTGTGGGGATCGAGGATGCTGGTGCGGCCGGTCCATTTGCCGACCAGCAGCTCATCGGGAGTCGCAGCCTGGGCGAGGCAGCGCACGGTGTTGCGGGCCAGGCCGAGCCGGCGGGCGATGGGCCGCTGCCCGAGACCTTGGTCGAGCAGGGCGTGGACGGCCTGGTGCTGTTCACGGACCCGGTCCGAGAGCCGGCCGGACCGGCGGGGCTCGTCGGACGGCGTCACCGTCAGCTGGGCGGTGTCTGGCGGCGGGACGGTGTGCGAGGGCGTTTGGCCTTGCGGTTCGCGCAGCAGGGCCCGGTGGCCGATGACGGTCTTCTCGACGGCCTCGACGAGGTTGTGCCAGATGTGCCAGCGGTCAGCGACGTGGACAGCGTCGGGCGCCCCGAGCCGTCCAGCTTCGGCGTAGGCAACGGACCGATTGCGGCAGATCACCTCGACACCGGGATGGTCGGCGAGCCACGCGGCAACCGTCTCCACTGTCCGGTCGGGCAGCAGATCGACCGGCCGACGCGTCTCGATGTCCACCAGGATCGTGCCGTAGACATGTCCCTTGCGCAGGGCGAACTCATCCACCCCCAGCACCCTCGGTGTCGTCGACGCCGGCTCGGGCAGCGCGCGAATCAACCGCAGGAGCGTGGATTTGCTTGGCGTGACCGCCAGCACGCGCGCCAGGCGGGCGCCGGCCCGGCCCGCCAGCATCAGCGCCACCTGCTGGAGCACCCCTTGCAAGCCGACGCTTCGCCGCCCATAACGGAAGGTCAGCCCCTCGATCTGCTCGACGAACGTCGCCCGCGGGCACCGCTGGTTACGGCAGCGGAACCGCCGGACCCGTAACTCGATCACCACGCCACGGCCACCGGCCGCACGGTCGGCGAGCCGTCGTACATACCCGCTGTGCACACGGCTGGTTGCCACCCCGCACCCTGGACATCGGGCCTGCTCCGATACAGCACGAGCCCGAAGGATCACGAACTCGCCGTCCAGCAGCGCGTCTTCGATCACCACACCCTCGACCTGGTGGCACCACAGGTCGGCCAGGACCACATCACCCATGGCCGTTCATAATCGCGGTTTCGGTGACCCTCCGTGGCCCCAGCACGGAAAGTGATCCAGAACCACGGTTTCACAGCACGCCGACAACATCCCTAGTAGTGCTTGGTCAGGTCGGTATTGGGGTGGGTATGTCGCGGTGGCAGGTGGGGCAGGCGCCGGTCCAGGTCGCGAGGAGGATCTGCAGGTC
>NZ_JBHWGA010000082.1:0-24120 GCF_042733315.1 Streptomyces sp. NPDC059718 | reverse complement strand
GGCGGCGGCCTGCCTTCACTCCCCGCCGGTCGAGGGGGAGTGACGGCAGGCCGCCGGGAGCGTTTACGACAGCCGGAAGTAGTCGATGTTGAAGCCGCCGGTCTCGCAGAAGAGCCTCACTACCTGGTCTCCCGCGGCGAGGCTGACCGGCACGTGCACGGACTGGTAGGAACCCCAGCCGCCCGTGTCCGGTACGGTCACATTGGCCAGCGTTGTGCCGCCGGCGTCACGGAAGGACAGCGCGCCCGGGACAGCCGCACCGGTGCCGGTGGCGACGCGCAGTTCCAGGTCGTACGTGCCGTCCTTCGGCACGTCGACGGCGTAGTCCAGCCAGTTGCCGGTGGCCGTCCACCCCACGTTCGCGCCCCCACTCGCCGCAGGGTTGCTCTCGATGAAGTTGGCCCCGCCCGTCGTCCAGCCCTGCTGGTCGGCGTACGACTCCGCCTCGACCCGGACCCCGACCGGCGCGCTGTGCGGCCGCACCGTCACGTGCAGGTTCACCTGCGTGTGCGCGGCGCCGTCCGTGACGACCACTATCACATCGTGCTCGCCGGCCACGGTCGGGCTGACCGTCACCACACCCGTGACGGGGTCGACGCTGAAGCCGTCCGGGAGGTCGGTCGCGTAGAAGGCGAGCCAGTCGCCGTCGCGGTCGGTCGCCTTCAGCGGCACCTGCGCCGTCCCGTACTGGTCCGCCACCACGGCGGGCACGGCGTCCACCACGGGCGCGCTGTTGTGCGTGCCCCGGGGTATGTGCTGCTGCCACCGGTACGTGGCGTAGGAGTTCGCCGGGACCTTCACCACGAACGACTTGCCGGCGAGCACGACCCGCACCGTGGCGTCCGTGCTGTTGCCGTTGCCGATGACCGCGGTGAACCCGTCCGCGCCGTGCCGGTAGACGACGTTGCTCACGCCGTGGTCCGTGGTGCTCGACTCCAGCCGTACGTCGCCGGGCGTCAGGTACTTGGCGAACTGCCCCATGGTGTAGAGCTCGTCGCGGACCGTGAAGTCCTTGGTCGTGGTGTTCACCTTGACCAGCCGGTCGGGCCACTTGGTGGTCGCGGCGACCTCGTTCCAGTCGATGTTGTTGTCCCGCGCGGGCGTCCAGTGGAGCGTGCCGCCGTCCTGGTCGGTGGTCTGCGCCCACATCACGTAGGAGCTCGCGTCGAGGCGGAAGTAGTTCAGGATGGTGGCCGCGGACAGGTCGCTGGTCTCGGTCATGTGGACCGGCTTGCCCGTTTGCTCGAACGCGTCGCGCATCACCTTCGGGTCGCCCCAGTAGGGGTGGAAGGCCACGGCGTCGGTGGCGCTCAGGACCTGCCGGCCGGTCACGGAGCCGTCAGGGGCGTCGTTGAAGATGCGGTAGTAGTTCTTCGTCGCGGTGCTGTTCGGGTCGCGCCAGTCCCAGAAGTTGAAGTCGTGGACGTACAGCCCCGTGTTCAGTCCGGCCTTGTGGACGGCCTTCTTGATCGCGACGGCGAGCTTCTGCTGCTGGGCGACACTGATGTCCATGGCCGGGTAGACCACGTCCATGCCGGGCTCGTTCAGCAGGGTCAGGGCGTCGACGCGGATGCCGTGCTTGGCGTACGCCTGAACGAACTTGACGTAGTAGCGGGCGAAGACGTCGATGCAGTCGTCCCGGAGCTTGCCGGCCTGGTAGTAGTCCGTCGTGCTTCCGGGCTTGAGCGCGACCTCTCCCGTGAACCGGTTGTTGGTCTTCATCCATGCCGGAGCGCTCCACGCGGACCCGAAGAACGTGGCCTTCGGGTTGTAGCGCTGGATCAGCTTGATGGTGTCGACGATGTGCAGGTCGATGTCGCGCTGGATGGAGAAGTGCTTCAGCTGGAAGTCGTCCGTGACGCCGACGGGAAGGTCGTCCTCCGACCAGAAGGGCAGGTGCTCGATGAGGTCGGGGCTGCCGATCGTGAGGCGGAACCGGTTCAGGCCCGCCCCGGCCTTCGGGTCGACGAGCAGCCGGATGGCCTCCTCACGCTTGGCGGGGGTGAGCTTCCAGAGATTGGACACGCTCGTCTCGTCCAGGGAGAACCCGATGCCCGAGTACTTCTGACGGGGGGTGCTCGGGTCCACGACGACGGTCGCGTCGGTGGGGGCTCCGGGGCTCACGGTCGGCAACGGCTGCCACGCGTGGCCCGCCCCCGTGGAATACGTGCCCGTCACCGAGGAGCCGTTGTGCGGTGCGGCGGCCGGGGCCGCTGACTCCGTGCCGACGAGAACGACCAAGGTGAGAGCTGCGGCTGCCCCGATGAGGGAACGTCTCACGATGTCCTACCTTTCTGGTGGGCTGTGCGGGTCAGGCACGGGCTCGAACCCGTGAGCGCTCACGCCCGGCCACTGACGGTGGCTTGGGAGATCGCGCACCCTGGGATCCCGTGCAGGCCCCGCTGTCGCTGACAGGGGTTCGTTCCGGACGGCTCCGCCCCTCGCAACTGGGCTCTGTGTACGGGGCGTTCCGCCCACGCCTCGCTGCCTGCCCGGGGTGTCTCCCGAGTCCCTGAGCCGGCTCCGGGGCGCGTCCAAGTCGATGGGGATGAGGACGATGGGGTCGGGCGGGGCCCGGCCCGGCGCGCAGTGCCCGTGGCAGCTGTCCGCCCCCGCGCGTGCCGATAGGGGCCGGGCGGCGTACGGGGTACCTCTCCTCCCTCTTCCCTCCTCCTTCCTCCGGACGCGAGCAGATCGAAACAGCTTGTCGATGTTCTGTCAAGACATGAATTAAGGCGTGAGGAAAGTGGCCGCGTGCCTGATCGGTGAGATCTCGGAGGTGCGCCCGTGGAGGTATGGGATGCGGGTGCGGCGGCGCCAGCCTCCTGTGAAATGCTCAACTCGGCCCGATTCGGGGCTGGTTGAGGTTCGCTACGATCACCGCGACGTGCCCCGGAGCGAAGGAGGACCCCATGACCGACCGGTCCGTGCACACCGTGGAAGTGCCGTTGGGTGACGGCAGCGACGACGTGGTGCGGGTCCAGGTCCGCGAGGTGGACGAGGGGCTCGTCCGGGTCGGTCGCGGCAGCCGGGCCGTGCCGCGGGCGGAACGGACCCTCGGGCAGATGCTGGACACCGTGCGGCCCGTGGCCGACAGCTTCGTGGGGCGCTTCCGCGGGATGGTGAACGCCCCCGACGAGGTGACCCTCGAGTTCGGTGTCTCCATCTCCGCCGAGGCGGACGTCGTGATCGCCAGCACCGCCACGGCGGCCAACTTCGCGGTCACACTGACCTGGAACAGAGGTGACCGCGTGGACGGCAACGGCGATACCCCATAAGGCAGTTGGGCATACCGGGAACCACGGCGACGCGGAGGCCACAGTGACGGCTGCTGTAACGGGGACGGGTACCGGATCGCGCAGTCCCGAAGAGGCACTGGCCGCAGCCGTGGTCCGGGTCAAGGGCCCCGACGGCGAACTCGCCGGCGCCGGCTTCCTCGTCGCCCCCGACCTCGTCCTGACCTGCGCCCACGTCGTGAATGACGCCCTCGACCGGCCCCGCGAGCACGAGGTGGCCACAGGCACCGAGGTCCTCGTCGACCTGCCCTTCGCCGGGGGCGGCAGCGCGGCCGCGGTCGAGCGCTGGGTGCCGGTACGGGAGGACCAGACCGGCGACATCGCGGTCCTCCGGCTGCGCGCCGCGATACCCGGATCCCACCCGCTGTACATGGCCGACACCGAGCAGGTGTGGGGCCACGACGTACGCGTGCCGGGCTTCCCGTACCGCTCCCCGGGCGGCGTCTGGCACTACGGACGGCTGCGCGGCGCCACCGCGGAGGGCTGGGTGCAGCTCTCGCAGGCGGATCCGCACGGCGTACCCGTCGAGGAGGGATTCAGCGGCAGCCCGGTCTGGGACGAGCAACTGCGCGCCGTGGCCGGGATGGTCGTCGTGATCCAGCCAGGCGGGGTGCCGCAGAGCTATCTGATGCCCACCCGCACGCTCGTCGCCGAACTGCCGGAACTGGCGACCGTGGTCCGTCCGGCCTCGCCGTTCCGCGGCCTGTCGACCTTCCAGGAGGGCGACGCGGAGGTGTACTTCGGCCGCGAGGACGACGTCGCCGACGTCACCGCCCTGGTCGCCGGCTCGCACCCGTGCGTCACCCTCGTCGGACCCTCCGGCTGCGGCAAGTCCTCGCTCGCCCGCGCGGGCGTGGTGCCGCGGCTGCGGGAGCGAGGCCATGTCGTGCTGATGGTGCGCTCCGGTGAGGGCGCCACCCTGCGGGCGGCGCTCGCCTCGGAGCTCGTCACGGCCCTGCGTCCCGGACTGCGCGGAGCCGCGAGGGTCCAGGAGGTCCGGCAGCTGGAGGAGCTTCTCGCCGAGCGCGGCCTCATGGACGCCCTGCGCATGGCCGGCGGTCAGGGCGAGCAGCGGCTGCTGGTCGTACTCGACCAAGGCGAGGAACTGCTCGCAGGGCCGGACCCCGAGATCGAGGAGGCCGTCCGTCTGCTCTTTCCCGAGCGCCATCCCGACGGACTGAGAGTGCTGGTCACCCTCAGATCGGACTTCACCGACGCGGCCCTCAGCCACCCGCTCCTCGGCCCCGCACTCGGCCGCGGGCAAGTGCGGCTGCTCGCCCCCATGTCCCGCTCGCGGCTGGAGCAGGTGATCCGCAGCCCGCTCCGGCTGACACCTGCCGTGACGTACGACGACGGGCTCGTCGAGCGGATGCTGGACGACGCGGGGGACGGCCCCGGTGCGCTGCCACTGCTGGGCTTCGTCATGGCACAGCTGTGGGACGGGCAGATCGGGGGACGGCTGCGATTCGACACCTACCGTGAAGTAGGCGGCGTCCAGGGTGCGCTGGGGCTGTACGCCGAGACCGCCTGGCGAAGTTGCGTGGGCGAGGCGGACGAGGCCGAGGCCATGCGGCTGCTCACCGACCTCGTCCGGTTCCTGCCGGGCGGCGATGTACCGATGCGCAATGCCCTGAGACAGCAGGACGCGGGGGAGGCACGGTGGCGGATCGCGACCGCGCTCGCCGAGCGGCGGTTACTCGTGCTGCGCGGCGGTGGCGGTGAGGCGGTGACCGCCGAGCTCGCCCACGAGGCACTGATCGGCGCCTGGAAGCGGCTCGAGGAGCGCGTGCGGCAGGACCGCGAGTTCCTGGCCTGGCGGGCGGAGCTGCGGCACGACGTGGAGCGCGGGCAGCTTCTGGAGGGCGAACAGCTCACGGAGGCGGAGCAGTGGGTGACGCGCCGGGGTCCCGTACTGACCGCCACCGAGCGGCAGTTCGTCGACAGCTCGGCCGCGAGGCGGGTGGCGCAGGAGGAGCGGGCACGGCGGCGGGTGCGGCAGAAGCGCGGGGCCATCGGCGCACTCGTCGTCGTGACCGTGCTCGCGATGGTCGCCTCCGGGCTGTTCTTCTGGCGCAACGCGCAGCTCGACGGGCAACTGCGGCAGGCGGCCTCGAAGCAGCTGGCGGCGCGGGCCGCACAGCTCGACGACGTGTCGGTGATGACGTCGGCGCTGTTCTCGGGGGCGGCGTACCGGACCGCCCAGACGCCCGAGGCCCGCACCGCGCTGATCAGCCAATATCTGCGGCTGCGCCATGTGGAGCGGGTGGTGTGGGACAACCACGCCCCGGTCCGTGATGTCGCGATGAGCGAGGACGGCGACCGGATCAATGTGGGCATGACCTCCGGCGACGCCGTCGGCCTGACGCTCGGCACGGACCAGGTGCACCGGAACTGGCTACCGGCGGGATCGCGGATCGTCGCGCTCTCGCCCGACGGGCGCATGTCCGCGCGGGCCTCGGTCAACGGGAAGGTGTCCGTTGGAATCGGGCCGGACGGCGAGGGCAAGTGGCGCACGGTGGTCCTGCGGGACCTCGACGCCGTACGGAAGAACGCCCGCGCGCCTGCCGACCTGCGCTTCGATGCCACCGGGCGCAGGGTGCTCGTCGCGCTGCCCGGCGAAGGGGTCCTGGTCTGGGAGTCCGAGAGCGGCCGGCGCGTGGGCAAGGCGCTGCGCGCACCGAAGGGATGGGAGACGGCCCAGGCGTGGTTCGGCCCGGAGGGGAGGGTGATCGGCCGCATCATCCAGGAGGGCGCGGCCGAAGGCGCCCAGGGCCGCCTGGTGCGCTGGAACCTCGCCGACGGCCGGCTCGACACGGCGACCTGGGGAACGGACCTGACCGGTGCCGTCACGGTCAGCGGAGACGGCCGGACGCTCGTGCGGTGCACCCAGGACGGGGTCTTGCAGTCCTGGGACCTGACCGGCCGGCCGAAAGTGCGCCATCAGTACAGCACGCGGCAACTGGGGCTGGTCTGCCCGCTGAACGTGCCGCGCCTGGACCGGACCGGCCGGTTCCTCGTCAACCCGGTGCAGCGCTTCGGCGCCTCGCTCGGCAGGTTCCGGTTCCTGGTGTTCGACCTCGTCCAGGCACGCGCCGGCACCTTCGACCTGCCCGCGCCCGCACAGCAGGACGCCTCGTTCACCGGCGAGAGCCAGCTGCCCGAGGTGTCACTCACCGGACCGCCGGGCAAGCTCCGGGCCGCGGTCGGCATCGCGGGGTCGGTGATGGTCGCGCGCGTCCCGGAGCCGTCCGCGTTCGACACCACCATGCTCACCGCCCGGATCAGGACCGTCGACGCCGACCACAACCGCGTCATCAGCGTCGACACCGACGGCAACGGACTGCGCCTGTGGGACCTGCGGACGCACCGGATGCTGGCCGCGGTGCGTCCGTCCCGTCCGCTGGCCGCCCTGTACGCCGCGTACAGCCCGGACGGCACACGGGTCCTCACGACGGCGGCGGACGGCAGCACCGTTCTGGTCTGGGAGGTGGGCGGGAGCACACTGCGAGAGCTGGACCGGATCGATCTGCCGCGACCGCCGGACCTCGACCCCACGGACCCCGACCCGCGCTCCGGGCGCACCCCGGCCTGGGTCGACGTCACCTTCGACGGCCCGGACCACGTGGTGATCTCTGGGCTGTCGTACGTCGAGCGATGGGACCTGGCCCAGGGCCGGGAAGTCGGCACGGCCTACCGGCCCAGGGCCCAGGAGCCGGCCGAGGTCTCGATCGCGGCCGCCGGCACCTGGGCGGTGGCACGCCCGGGCCACGGGCAGGCGGCGGTACGCACCCCCACCGGGAGATCCGACATCGTGATCTGGGACTTCGAAGAGGGCCGGGAGGTCGGGTCGCTCGACGTCGGGGCGTCCGACGCCGCCAAGCAGTTCGGCTTCGACCCGACGGGCCGGTTCCTCGCGGTGCTGACCTACGACGGCGCCGTACGGGTGTGGGACATGGACAAGCCAGGCAAGGACAAGTGGCTGGAGCCGCTGACGTACCGGGGCGTCCAATGGCTGAGCGCCTTCTCATCGGAGTCCACCCTGAGCACCCAGAGTACGCAGAACGAGTACACCGCCTGGGACGTCCGCGGCGGCACCGAGCGCTACCACTTCACACCGGGGTACGGAGCCACCGCCGACCTGACGGCGGACGGCGCGTCCATGGGCCTGGTCGACGGGTCCGACGGCTACGTCCTGACACTCGACCCGGAGCGATGGCTGGACAAGCTGTGCGCGGTGGCGGGGCGCGGCCTCAGGGCGGGGGAGAAGGCCCTGACCCCGCCGGGCAGCCGGACGGACCACGTCTGCGACTGAGCGGATCGGTGCGAGGGAGCCGCAAAACCCGAGGCAGGCGGCCCCGTCGCACACCGCCCCGTTCGACAAGGTCCGGGCCGGTCGGGCGACGCCTGGTGGTGCGCAACGACGACCATCAGCCGCGGAAGGTCACCGCGTCGGCCGGCACCGCCAGCCGGTCGTCGGCCACCGTCGACCGGCTGGCCGCGCAGTGGCAAGCCGACCACCAGGTCCTCAGGGACCGCGACCTCTCACATACGGACTCGCCGGCGCCCGGCACGCGGAGTGACCAAAGACACCCAGCGGCCCCCCGGCCGGGCGGAGCGTGGAGAATGGCCGGGCCGCTCCGGGCCGTCGTCCCGAGGTCGAAGCGGGGACAGCGTTCGTGGTTGACGAGAGGCCCGGCGACATGGGTGCACCACCATTGCTAGAGCTCAGCGGCGTCAGCCGGGTCTACGGCAAGCGCACCGCGCTGGCCACCATGAACCTGCGGCTCCGGTCCGGGAAGTGCGTGGCGCTGCTCGGCCACAACGGCTCGGGCAAATCGACACTGCTGCGCATAGCGGCCGGCCGGGACAAGCCGAGCACCGGCACGGTGAGGTTCGACGGCAAGCCGATGAACGAGAACGACCCGGCGGTCCGGGCCCGGGTGGCGGTGGTCGGCGACACCGCGGCCTGTTACCCCGACCTGACCGTGCGCGAGCATCTGCAGCTGGTGGCGGTGGCCCACGGGGTGGAGGACGCAGGCGACTGGATCGGCCACGTCATGGCCGAGCGGAAGCTGACCGACCACGCCGACGCGCTGCCCGGGGCACTGTCCTCCGGGCAGCTCCAGTCCCTGCTGCTGGCCTCCGCGATGGTCCGGCCGCGCGACCTGCTGCTGCTGGACGAGCCGGAACAGCGACTGGACCCCGGCGCGCGGCGGCAGCTGGCAGACCTGATCAAGAAGGAGACCGCAGAAGGCGTCGGAGTGCTGCTGGTGACACACCACGGAGAGCTGGCCCGGGCGGTCGCCGACCGGGTGCTGGTCCTCAGCGACGGCAAGGTGGTGGCGGACGGCCACCCGGACAAGGTGCTCGCCACCGGGACCGACGGACTGACCTGGCTGGCCGAGAACCCGGACGGTGCCCGGTGACCACCCTCGCCGAGGAGACCGAGGAGACCGGGGAGCACGCCGCGGCCTGGTCCGACGAGGACGACTGGACGCGGGAGACGCTGCGGCTGGTCCGTGACCTGCGCACCCCGCACCGCCGCAAGAGGACCGGCCAGATCGCCTACACCGTGTACTGCGTGGCGCTGATCCTCGCGGTATGGGGAGCGCTGCCGAGCATGGGGCTGTTCCTCGAGAAGTCGATGGGCGCCGACTACTCCGGTCACGGACCGGCGATCCTGGCCGCGCTGCCGGCCGGGTCCTGCGCGCTGGGGCTGGGATGGCTGCTGGTCGCGGCCTGGGACGCGCAGTGGCGCGGGCCGGTGGTGCCGCCGCGAGAGACCGTGGACTGGCTGCTGGCCCAGCCGGTGGACGTCGCCCGGGTGCTGCGGCCGTGGTTCTGGGGGTCCGCCGCGATCTCCGGCGGAGCCGGGCTGCTGGTCGCGGCGATCGGCATGGTCGCGCTGGGCCTGACGGTCGGTGTGGGGCTGCCGGCCGCGTTCGGCTGGTGCCTGCTGGGCGGCTGCGGTCTGCCGCTGCTGGCGACCGCGCTGGCCATCGCGGTGGAAGGCAGCGAGCGGGTGGCCCGCTGGGCCCGGCTGGCCACTCCGTACGTCGGTATGGCGGTGCTGGCGCTGGTGGCGCAGACCGTGCTGGCGGTCAGCGGCGACCGGCTGCCGGGACTGGAACGGGTGGAGCTGTGGTCCGGGCCCTGGGGCTGGGCCGGGCTGGCCGCACTGGCCCCCACCCCGGCCGCGCAGCCGGGCGGCTGGGCCGCAGGCATTCTGCTGGCGGTGGTGGTGGCCGGCGCGCTAGCCGCGGCACACCGCTTCACCGGGTCGCTGGCATTGTCCGCGGTACGGCGGCGTTCGCGGACCGCGACCGGCGTGATGGCCGCGCTGCGCACGGTGGAGTTCCGTACCGCGCGACAGGCGGTGGCCGGGGTCACCGGCGGGGGCCGGTCGGCACGATGGCGGTTGCCGGCGCCCCGCCGGGCGGAACTGGCGGTGCCGTGGCGCGACACCCTCGCGTTGCTGCGGACTCCGGGCCGGCTGGGCCGGGCGGTGGTGCTCGGGGCGCTGGCGGTGCTGGGCGCGGTGCTGGCGGCCTCAGCCCACCGCGGGACGGGCGTGGCGGCGGCGCTGGCCTCACTGGTGTTCGGCTACTGGTCGCTGACCCAGCTGATGGAGCCGGCCCGGGTGGAGACCGACGACACGCGGCGCGGGTCATGGGCGCCGTATCCCTACCGGGACCTGATGCTGCGGCACACCGCGGTGCCCGTCGTGCTGGGGCTGGTGGGCGCGCTGGTGGCGGCGGGGGTGCTGGCCGCGGAGGGCGCCGGGGCCCGCGCCTTGCTGGCACCGGCCCTGGTGCCGCCGCTGGTGGGCGCCTCGCTGGTCAACGCCTGCCGGGGGGCGACCAAGCATCATCTGCTGATGTCGTCGGCGCAGTCTCCTACGGGCAGCATGGGCCCGGTGCTGTTCCTGGGCTGGTACGGCGCCGGGGCGCTGGCGGCGGTGGTCACGCTGGTCGTCCCGTTCCTGACCGGGCTGCACTCCGGCTCGGCCGCCTCGATCGTCACCGCTGTCGTGGCCAGCGGCATGGTGACGGTGATCATGGTGCGCTGGGCGGTCACGCGGATCGGGAACCTGACGGCTCCCTTGGCGGACTGACAGGGGTGCCGGTGGCGGCCCCTGACGGGGGGCCGAAGCCGACCGCACCGCCGCCCCGGCCAGGGTGAATCCACCCTGGCCGGGGCGGGATGTCCGCCGGTGATGCTTGCCGCGGCCGTCTGCCGAGGCCCGGCCTCCGGCCTCCGGCCGCCGTACGCCGGGCAGCCGCCCGCCTGACGCTCACCTGCGGTGGGGGAGGCTCCAGTGGTGCGGTGCGATGAGCCGGCGGACGCTGTCCGGGCCCCAGGACCCCGGGGCGTAGAGCTCGACCGGGGGCGGGTTCTCCAGCAGCGGGGTGGACGCCTCCCACAGGCGCTCGATGCCGTCGGAGCGGGTGAACAGGGACTGGTCTCCCAGCATCGCGTCCAGGATGAGGCGTTCGTAGCCCTCGAGCGCGTGCATGGTGTTGAAGGAGTCGGCGTAGCCGAAGACCATCTCCGCCGTGCTCAGGCGCATGGCGGGGCCGGGTTCCTTCACCAGGAAGGAGGTGGTGATCCGGCCCGGGTCGTCGAAGTCGATCACCAGCGCGTTGCTCCGGGCCTCGGCGCCGCCCCGCGCGGCCAGCGGGAACATGCGCAGCGCCGGTTCGCGGAAGCCGAGCGTCACGACGTGCCGCGCCTCGCCGAGGGACTTGCCCGAGCGCAGGTAGAAGGGCACCCCGGCCCAGCGCCAGTTGTCGATTTCGACGCGCAGTGCGATGAAGGTCTCGGTGTCCGACGCGGGGTCCACGCCCGGCTCGGACCGGTACCCCTCGTACTGCCCGCGCACGACGTGGGCCGGGTCCACGGGCTGCAGCGACTCGAACACCTTCTCCTTCTCGTCCCGCAGGGACTGTGCCTGGAGTGCGGTGGGCGGCTCCATGGCGATGAATCCCAGGGCCTGGAAGAGATGGGTGACGATCATGTCCCGGAACGTGCCCGTGCCCTCGAAGAACTGCGCGCGGCCCTCGATGCTGATGCTCTCCGGCACGTCGATCTGCACATGGCTGATGTGGTCGCGGTTCCAGACCGGCTCGAACAGGCCGTTGGCGAACCGCAGGGCGAGGATGTTGTCGACCGACTCCTTGCCGAGGAAGTGGTCGATCCGGAAGACCCGGGACTCGTCGAAGACGGCGTGGATCGAGGCGTTGAGCGCGCGGGCCGAGGCGAGGTCCGTGCCGAAGGGCTTCTCCACGATCACCCGGGCGTTCTCGGACAGTCCGCTCGCCCCGAGCGTCTCGATCACGGAGGTGAAGGCGCTCGGCGGCACCGCGAGGTGGAACAGGCGCCGCGGGCTGCCCCCGATGGCCTGCTCGGCCTCCCGTACGGCGGCGAGCAGCGGCCCGGCGGCGCCGGGATCGCACGCCCCGAAGGACAGGGCGGCCTCGAACTCCTCCCACGCGCGGCCCTGGGGCTTCGACCGGCCGAACTCCGCGACCGCGTCCCGCGCGTGCTTGCGGAAGTCCTCGTCGCTCAGCGTGCTCTTGGCGGGCGCCGAGCCGACGATCCGGTAGCGGGCCGGCAGCAGCCCCGCCTTGGCGAGGTGGAAAAGACCGGGCAGCAGCTTGCGGCGGGCGAGGTCGCCGGTCGCGCCGAACAGCACCACCACGTGGTCTTCGGGGACCGGACCGTGACTGGGCGAGGGGGAACGATGGGACACGGCGCCTTCACCCGCTCTTCTCGGCGTGGCCGCCGAACTCGCCGCGCATCGCGGACAGCACCTTGTCGCCGAACTCGCCCAGTCCGCGCGACGCGTACCGCTCGGCCAGCGAGGCGCTGATGACGGGGGCGGGCACGCTCTCGTCGATCGCGGCCTGGACCGTCCAGCGACCCTCACCGGAGTCCGAGACCCGGCCGGTGAACTGGTCCAGCTGCGGTGAGCGGGCGAGCGCGTCGGCGACGAGGTCGACCAGCCAGGAGCCGATCACCGAGCCGCGCCGCCACACCTCGGCGACCTCGGCCACGTCGATCTCGTACTGGTACGCCTCGGGCTCGCGCAGCGGCGCCGTCTCGGCGTCGACGGCCCTGCGGCCCAGCCCCGCGTCCGCGTGCCGGATGATGCTGAGGCCCTCGGCGATGGCGGCCATCATCCCGTACTCCACCCCGTTGTGGACCATCTTCACGAAGTGGCCGGCGCCGCTCGGCCCGCAGTGGAGGTAGCCCTCCGGCGCGGTCCCGTCGGACCTGGTCCTGCCGGGCGTGGGCTCGGCGTTCCCGCGGCCGGGGGCGATGGTGCGGAAGATCGGGTCCAGCCGCGCGACCGGCTCGTCCTCGCCGCCGATCATCAGGCAGTAGCCGCGTTCGAGCCCCCAGACGCCGCCGGACGTGCCGCAGTCGACGTAGTGGATCCGATGCGGGGCGAGCTGCCGGGCGCGGGCCATGTCGTCGCGGTAGTAGGAGTTGCCGCCGTCGATGACGGTGTCGTCGGGTTCCAGCAGCGCGGTGAGCTCGTCGAGCGTCGACTGCACGACCCCCGCCGGGAGCATCAGCCACACGTTGCGGGGCGGCGCCAGCTTCTCCGCGAACTCCCGGAGCGAGGCGGCGGCCGTCGCCCCCTCCTTCTCCAGCTCCAGCATGGCGTCGCGGTTGAGGTCGTGGACGACGCATGGATGGCCGTCGCGCATCAGCCGGCGCACGAGATTGGCGCCCATGCGGCCGAGGCCGATCATGCCGAGTTGCACGGGTGAGTCAGTGGCCATCCGGTTTCCCCGTTCCTCGGCGGCCTCTACGGGCCGAAGGTCGTGTTGGCCCACGTCTCAGGGCGACTCCCTGGAAATCTACCGATGCGCGACATTTGGTGCGACGAGAGGAACGCCGTCCGCCGGCCGGGGTGCGACGGGCGAGGTCCGTCTTGACCTGCGGTCTCCTTGCGAGCCGGGAGTTCTGTCAGGTGCTGGGCGCGGACGCCGCGCTGCGCCGTCCCGGTGATGGGAGGGGGCCCTGAGGCGGTACCGCCACGTCCTCGGATCCGGCCGCCGCCCACCGGGCGGTCGGGACGCCCGTGGCCTCGGTGCGGTGCGCCCAGGCGTCCTGCGGCCCGCCGGTCCGCACCGCTCGCCGCCCACCCGGCGATGCGCGCCCGCCGTGGTCCGCCCCCTGGGCTGCGCCGGTTCGTGGGGCCATGGAAGATCTCGGGGCGAGCGGTGCGGAGCCGCTGGACCAGTACGTGGACAGAGCGGTGGCGGTCTCGCCGCCGCCCTGCCCGGCGGCGTGCGTCAGCGCGCGACGGCGCAGTTCCGCCAGACCGTGGCCAGGGCCCGCGGGATCTGCGGGATGGCGCGACAGCCGCTCTCGCTCGCGGGGAAGCCGTCGGTGGCGACGTAGGCCCAGTTGGTTCCCGAGGTGGCGCGGAAGTACTTCATGGCGCTGCCCTCGTCCTGCAGGTTCACCAGCTCGCCCTCGGTCGCGCCCTGGGTGGGCTGGAACTGGGTGGCCGCGTAGCGGACGGTGCCGCACTGGCCGAAGAAGAACCGCTGCGGCTCCGGCTCGATGTGCACGAAGCGCGGGAAACCGCGCTGGTACGCCCGCGTCACCGCGGCCTTGACCTCACCGCTGACGGTCAGGTTGCGGCAACCGGGGACGGAGGCGGGCGCCTGCCGGGTGCCGGCGGAGGTCGCGGGGGCGGTGGAGCGGGGCGAGGACGGCGGCGCCGTGGCCGAGGGCGACGTGACGGAGCCGGACGGCTGGGCCGAGGGGGAGCCGGAAGCCGATGCCTCCGCCGTGACCGACGCGTCCGGCGAAGGGGAAGTGGCCGCGGGGGCGGCGGAGTCGGACCCGGAGGAACCGGTGCACCCCGTCAGCAGCAGGACCCCGCCCAGCAGCGCAGCGGCCATGGGGACACCTCTGAATCCGGACAACGTGACGCTCCTCGCTGATTGATGAACCTCATGCGCACGGCCTCGGCCGACGGAGGCGGCGATCCGCTCACCCCTCACTACTCCGCCGGACCGCGGGTGGGTTGCACAGGCGGCCGGATCAACGATTGCGATTCCGCATACGCGTACGCCGTGCCGTCATATGTCGGGATCAGGTGACCGGCCCTCGCGGGGCCAACGGGACACCTTCCGCTGGTTGTTTACGTTTGCTTTACCTGCGTTCACTTCCGCTGACCAGGATCCGCCAGGGGCATGCCAGCTCTCGAGCTCGGCATGGCCTTCACCTTGTGGCGATCGGAAGGACAGCTGGTGATACGGCCAACACAGCGGCTCAGACGGCCCGGTGGCGGATCGGCGGGGCAACGGCTCGTGGGGGTGGCGCTCGCCGCGCTGCTCCTGCTGAGCGGGAACCTCACCGGGGCGTACGCCGAGACCGGGGCGGAGAAGCATCCGCCGGGGCACGACCAGCCTGCGGACGCCACGAGCCTGCCGGCGCTCACCCCCGGGGACGGCGCGTACCTGGAGGGCACGGAGAAGGTCGCGGCCACGCCCACGCTGGCCGGTGACTCCGTCACACGGCTCGCGGTCGACGGCAAGGCCGTCGACGCGGAGCGGACGGTCGGGACCTCCCGGCTCAGCTTCGACGTCGGGTCCAACTCGACGGAGGCCCGCTACCACAACCACGTCCTGGTCAACGGCGACTACCGCGCCGACATCGGCGACCTGGTCAACCAGCGCGGCACGATCGAGATCCCCAACGACGAGCTGGTCAAGGGCGAGAACACGGTCGAGATCCTCGCCGGCACCGTCGACAGCTCCTGCGGCACCAACTTCGACGACTTCGTGCTCTCCGACATCAGCCTGGACCTGCTCGGCGAGGTCGCGGACGGCGAGGAGAACGAGTACACGTACTCCTTCGGCGACGGCAGCTGCGGCACCAACACCACACTGCTCACCAAGGCCACGCTGACCTTCTTCGTCCTGGGCGACCCGCAGCGCACCACCGGCCTGCGCGCCGACCTGGACACCGCCGGGCTCGCCAACGGCCCGCACGCCCTCACGGCGACGACGACCTCGGGCAAGACCGTCAAGAACACCGTGACGGTGAACAACGCCCCCGCGGGCGCCCCCCGGCTGCTGCCCAAGGACGGCACGCTGGTGAAGGGCCGCCAGCCGGTCTTCGCGAACTTCCCCGCGGGCGCCGAGGGCGAGCCCACGACGCTCACCGTCGACGGCAAGGAGCCCGCCACCGCCGCCAGTCTCGGCAACGGCGCGGCCACCTTCTCCTTCGACGTCGGGTCGAACTCGATCGACGACAAGTACGACAACCACCTCCTGGTCAACGGCAAGCGCATCGACCTGGGCGGCACCTGGGTCAGCCAGCGCGTCGACATCGCCGTCCCCGCGCGCTTCCTGGTCCCCGGTGACAACACGATCACCGTCGTGACCAGCGCCTACAAGGAGAGCTGCGGCAACAACCGCGACGACTTCGACATCTCGGGGCTCACGCTCGCCCTCGACGGCGGCACCGTCACCGGCCACGGCATCGCCGACTCGTACGCCATGGGCGACGGCAGCTGCGGCAACAGCGACACCCGCCTGCGCGAGGCCGACCTGCACTGGACGATCGACGCCCCGGCCGTGCACGTCTCACCGACCCTCGGCTCCGGCAACGCGACCCTCGGCTTCACCGTGGGCACCAACTCGATCGAGGCCCGGTACCAGAACCACATCCTGGTCAACGGCCAGAAGCAGGCGCTCGACGCCGACTTCGTCAGTCAGCACGTCGGCCTGACGTTCCCCAACGAGTGGCTCGTCCCCGGCTGGAACACGATCGACTTCGTCACGGGCACCTTCCCGACCTCCTGCGGCGACAACCGCGACGACTTCGCCGTCTCCGACATCACCCTCACCCCGGCGAACGGCACCGCCGCCGGCCGGATGCTCAAGGGCTCGTACGGCCTCGGCGACGGCAACTGCGGCGACAACGTCAACCCGCTGACCGAAATCGACCTCGAGTTCTTCGTCGACGGCCCCGCCCAGGGCCTGTACGCCGACCTCGACACCGCCAAGACCGCCGACGGCAAGCACACCCTGGCCGCGACGTCGAAGAGCGGCAAGACCGCGACCCGCTTCCTGGTCACCGACAACTCCGCCCCCACGGTGGCGTTCAGCGTCCCTGCCGCCGGGCAGCGGATCACCGCCTCGGTCGTCCTCGACGTACGGCTCCAGGACCTGTCCGGCGTCGTGAAGGGCCCGGACGTCACGCTCGACGGCAAGCCGATCGAGCCCGGCGCCGCGGTGGGCCCCGGCCTGTCCGCAGGCGAGCACACGCTGAAGGTCTCCGGCACCGACGGCCTCGGCAACACCGGCACCCGAGAGGTGACGTTCACCTCCGCCGGCATCCCCGACGCCCCCGCCGACCTCACCCCGAAGTCCGGCACGACCGACGCGGGCGGCAGCGTGAAGCTGTCGGCGAAGGTGGCCGAGCCCGACGGCGGTGACGTGACCGCCACGTTCTCCGAGACCGAGATCATCACCCCGGACCACGTCTACCAGGGCACGGCCACGTCCGTCCCCACCACGCTCGAGGTCAAGGGCGAGAAGAAGGTCAAGGCCGCCGGCCTCGCACCCGCCGACGGCAGGACGCTGCCCGCGCCCGCCGGCCCGGACGTCACCTTCCAGCGGTACGACGTCAAGGTCAAGGGCCACGTGGACGCGCCGGTTCTGCGCTGGGAGGGCGTCATCGACCCCGAACGGCTCGCCGCGCTGCGCGTGTGGAACACCAGGACCGACGCCTGGGACGTCCTGACCAGCGCCCGCGGCGCCGTCGAGGGCAACACCGTCCTGACCGCCGTCGTCGACCGGAAGTACGTCGACCGGCAGCAGGTCCACGTCATGGTGACCGGCGAGGACCCGTTCGCCGACGACATCGACGCCGGTGACCCGGACCGCTTCGCCGACCCCGGCTCGTACGACTTCTCGATCGTCCACTACACCGACACCCAGTACCTCTCCGAAGGCGCGGTCGAGCAGGAGACGCCCGAGGAGCGCGCGGTGTGGGAGAAGGCGTACGGCGACGTCTCCCGCTGGATCGCCGCCAACAAGGACCAGCGCAAGATCGCCTACGTCGCCCACACCGGCGACATCATCGAGAACAACATCCGCAAGCCCGCCGACGAGGCCACGCAGCGCCAGATCACCGGCGAGCTGGAGGTCTCCTCCGAGCAGCAGAAGATCCTCGACGACGCCGGGATCCCCAACGGCGTGATCGCGGGCAACCACGACAACCAGTCGGGCACCGAGAACGGCCCCGGCGCGATCTACAACAAGTACTACGGCCCCGACCGCTACCAGGCCCTGTCCAAGGGCTGGAAGCACGCCGAGTACGGCGGCCCCTGGCGGCCCGGCGACAACCAGAACCACTACGACCTGTTCTCCGCCGGCGGCCTCGACTTCGTCGTGGTCGGCCTGTCCTACGGGGTCACCCGCGAGGAGGCCGAATGGGCCGACTCCGTCTTCAAGCGCTTCCCCGGCCGCAACGGCATCCTGCTCTCGCACGACTACCTCGCGCCGAGCGGCAACCCGGACGGACGCGGCGCCCCGTTCTCCGCGCCCGACGGCTCGATGCTCTACAAGACGGTGGTCCAGGACAACCCGAACGTGTTCCTGATCCTCGCCGGTCACGAGCACGGCGTCGGCACCAACGTGAAGCCCAAGGTCGGCGAGGTCGAGCACGACGTCGTCGAACTCCTCGCGGACTACCAGTTCTACACGGTCTCCGCGGACCGGCTCGGGCTCACCGAGATCGGCGGCTACCAGCCGGACGACCAGCTCCAGTTCGGCGCGAGCTTCTTCCGGATGCTCCAGTTCAACGTCAAGCGGTCGGAACTGACGGTGGACACCTACTCGCCGCTGCTCGACGAGTTCGGCGCCACCGAGTACGACACCGACCACCGCTACGACGGCACCGAGGACAACATGGTGCTGCCGGTCGACCTCACCAGCCGCAAGACGGCCTTCACGACCGACTCGCTGGCGCTCTACGACCCCGTGAGCGTCATCGGCAAGGCCAAGGCCCGTTCCGGCGAGGTCGCCTCGGTGACCTGGCGGGAGCTCAAGCCGGGCACGACCCACGCCTGGTTCGTCACGGTGCGCTCCACCGGCGGCGGCGTCACCGCCTCCGAGCCGAGCGTCTTCGTGACCAAGGACGCCCACGGCCGCCTCGGCACGTGGGGACCGGACGCGCCCGCGTACCCGTGGTTCGCGCCGTCCACCGGCCGGCGGTGACCGGCTGACACGCCGGTAGGACCGCAGGCCCGCCCACGCCCGCCGTCCCGGACCCGACCGGTCCGGGACGGCGGGCCGCCGCCGTTCATCCCCCCACCCAGAGGACCGACCCCATGCGTTCCACCACCGCGCCCCGCCTGTTCGCCGTGCTCCTCGCGGCCCTCGTCGCCGTGCTCGCCGCCGCCCTCGCCTCCGCCGCACCGGCCGCCGCGCACGACGCGACCTCGAAGGCGTACGTCGAGGTCAAGGGCGCCGGAAGCCACGTGGAGGCGACCCTCGACCTCGAGTACGACCTGCTCATGAAGTCGGCCTGGCTGTACGAGGAGGCGTACGGCGCGAAGGGCCGCACCGAGCAGCTGCACCAGCTCGAGACCAACGCCGACGCGGTGCACGCGTACGTCACCGGGCGCTTCGCCGTCGGCCACGAGGACGCCGCCTGCTCACCCCGCCCCGCCCGCGACGCGGACGTCCACACCCGCGGCACCCGCCCGTACGCCGTCCTCACCCTGGCCTACGACTGCCCGGGCGGCGCCGGCGGCACGTACACCGTCTCCAGCGCCCTCTTCCCCGACGCCGAGAGCTTCGTGCACAGCACGCAGACGATCGTCCACTACGACATCGACGGCCGGCGGGGCTCCCAGGTGCTGACGGCCGCCGAGCCCACCCTGGAGACCACCGGGCACCACGAAACCCGGCAGATCACGGACTTCTTCCTGCTCGGCATGGAACACCTGCTGTTCGGCCTCGACCACATCCTCTTCCTGCTCTCCCTCCTCATCGGCGCCCGCGGCCTGCGCGACGTCGTCCTCGCCGCGACCGCCTTCACCGCCGCGCACAGCGTCACCTTCCTGCTGGCGGCCATGGGCCTCGTCCACGTCCCCGGATCGGTCGTCGAGCCGGTCATCGCCGCCTCCATCGCCGCCGTGGCCCTCGCGGGGCTCCTCCTGCGCAACCGCGAGGCCACCGGCCGCTGGCGGCTCCCGGTCGTCTTCCTCTTCGGCCTCGTCCACGGCCTGGGCTTC
This sequence comes from Streptomyces sp. NPDC059718, assembly GCF_042733315.1. NCBI lineage: Bacteria > Bacillati > Actinomycetota > Actinomycetes > Kitasatosporales > Streptomycetaceae > Streptomyces > Streptomyces sp. NPDC059718. The sequence goes on along the minus strand of NZ_JBHWGA010000082.1, from coordinate 4,545 downwards.
GCGGGCGCCCTCGGCATCGACGAGAGCTGGTCCTGGGAGCTGCTGCTGTCGCTGCTCAGCTTCAACGTCGGCATCGAGGCCGTGCAGCTCGGCATCATCGCGGTCACGTTCCCCCTGCTGGCCCTGCTGCGCCGCACCCCCGCCCACCGCTGGGCGCTGCCCGCGATGACGGCTCCGATCGTGATCGTGAGCGTCTACTGGTTCTGCGAGCGGGTGGCCGTGCCGGCGTGACGGGGTGCGGCCGCGCGGTCAGGCCTCCAGACGGACGGGCATCAGGACCGAGAAGGCGCCGTCGTCCTCCGCCCGGCGGATCGTCAGGGGCGCCGTGGATGCGCCGAACTCCAGCACCAGCTGGTCCCGGGCCCCGGCGGCCAGCGCCTGGAGGAGGTACGCGCGGTTGACGGCGACGTCGTCCGGGCCCTCGTCGCCGTCCTCGCACACGCCCACCGTGCCGTCGCCCGCCACCGTGAGGACGCTGATGTCGGGGGACTTCCCGTCCTGCTCCCGCGTCTCGCCGGGGCGGACGGGTCCGGTCTCCAACGCGGTGCGCAGCGCCGCGACCTCGACGAGGACGCGCCGGCCCTCCGGCAGCCGCACGATGCGGCGGTAGTCGGGGAAGTCGTGGTCGAGACAGCGGCCGGCCGCCTGACGGTCGCCTGCCGCCAGGGCGACACGGTCACCGTCCACCGTGAGCTCGACGGACGCCTCGCCGCCGGCCAGGAGCGCCCGCATGGCGTCGGCGAGCGGGGACGGCACGACGACCTGCCGGCGGGGCCCGCCGTGCCCGGCGACGCCGGTCTGCGCGACGGCCATCCGGTACCGGTCGGTGGCCACGACATGGAGCGTCCCGCCGTCGATGTCGAACAGGACACCGCCGAGCACCGGCAGTTCGGGATCGGTCCCGGCGGCGAAGCGGACCGCGTCCAGTGCGGCGGCCAGGCCCGGGGCGGGGACGGCCAGGCGGACGGTGGCGGCGGCGAGGGGCGAGGACATGGGGTTCTCCTTGCGGTCGAGTAGTGCGCGGATCGCGGAGAACTCGACGCGGGCGTCGGAAAGCCCCCGCTCGAGGCGGCGCAGTTGCGCCTGCAGCAGTTTCCTGACCAGGTCGGTGTCGGCACTGGACCAGCCGGCCAGCACCAGGCGGATGTCCGCCAAGGGCATGCCGGTCCGGCGCAGCCGTGCCAGCAACCGGGCCTCTTCGAGCTGCTCGGGGCCGTACCAGCGGTAGCCGCTCGACGGTTCCACCCGGGCCGGGACTAGCACCCCGGCGCCGTCGTAGAACCGCAGCGCGCTCACACCCAGGCCGCTGTCCCGGGCCAGCTCACCGATACTGCGCATGTCGTTCTCCACACCCGGGACTCTGCCCCCTCCACCAGGTCGAGGGTCAACCCGCCTGCCCGGAGGGGCCGCCCCAGGCCCCGACCAGGCCCGCAGGTCGGCGGGTTGAACGGGGCGTGACGTCCGGCACCGGGGAGGGGAGGCGGACTTCACCCCCTCGTCACGCGTCCGCCAGGAGGCCCGGACACGATCGTGATCGTTCCCGCTCGCCGTCCCCCGGGAGGACCCCGTCATGCTGCGCCGGACCCTGTCCGCACTCGCCGTCGTCTTCGCGCTCACCGCCGCCACCACCGGCACCGCCGCCGCCACCACGGGCAAGGCCCCGGCCGCCGAGGGCCGCGGCGCGCGCGTGCTGGACGTGATGACGTTCAACATCCACCACGCCCAGGGCACGGACGACGTGCTCGACGTCCCGCGGGTCGCGGACGTCGTCCGCAGGAGCGGCGCCGACGTGGTCGGGCTGCAGGAGGTCGACAACCACTACTCCGCGCGCAGCGACTGGGCCGATCAGGCCGCCGACCTGGCGAAGCTGCTCGGCTACCACGTCGTCTTCGGCGCCAACATCGACAACGCGCCCCCGGCCGGCAGCGACCACCGGATCCAGTACGGCACCGCGATCCTGTCCCGCTACCCGATCACCGCGTCGGAGAACACCTGGCTGTACAAGTCGCCCGGCCAGGAGCAGCGCGGGCTGCTGCACGCCACCTTGAACGTGCGTGGCAAGGCCGTCCACTTCTACTGCACCCACCTGGCCGCCAGTTCGCAGACCGACCGCCTCCAGCAGACCCCGCAGATCGTGGACCTGATCGGCGACAAGGAGCCCGCCGTCCTCGTCGGCGACTTCAACGCCCTGCCGGACGCACCCGAGTCGCAGCCGCTGCAGTCCCGCTACACCGACGCGTGGGCCCGTTCGCCGCACGGCCGCGGCGACGGCGCGACCTACCCCGCCGAGGCGCCGACCGAGCGCATCGACGCCGTCTACACCACCGACGAGGTCAAGCCGCTCGTCACGCGCGTGGTGCAGGCCGACCCGACGGCCTCCGACCACCTGCCGCTGATCAGCAAGGTCCTGGTCACGCCCTGATCAGGAGCCGGGGCCCAGCCGTTCGACGACCGAGCGGAGCTGGTCGCGGTCGAGCTCGTACACCGTCTCGCCCGCCCGCGGGTCGCGTGCGTGCAGCACGTGGAACAGCGGGGCGTACGGACCGCCGAGGTCGACGAGGGTCGCCGAGGCCCCGCGTACCGCCCGCTCGGTGCCCTGCGGGCCGGAGAGGTCGATCCGGCTGAGGACGCCCGGGGTCACCCACACGGGGACCGACCCGAGGTGGCCGAAGAGCTGCAGGTGGAAGTGGCCGCACAGGACGAGCCGTACGTCCGTGCCGCGTACGGCGTCTGCCAGTTCGGCCCCGTCCTGCAGCCCGAGGGCCTTCTGGGTCGCGACGTCGAGGGTGACGGGCGGGTGGTGGAGGACCACCACGGATCCGTGGGGCGCGGGCTCGGCCAGCACCTCGCGGAGCCAGCCGAGCTGGCGGGGGCCCACCCGGCCGTACACCTTGCCGGGGACGAGCGAGTCGAGCGTGATGAAGCGGTGGCCGCCGATCACGCTCACGGCGGCCCGCTCGCCCTCCGGGGAGTCGACGACCGCGGTCGCCAGGTCGTCGCCGTCGGCTCCCAGGTGGCCGCTGCCCAGCACCTTGGCGAAGGCGCCGCGCTCGTCGTGGTTGCCGGTGCAGAACACCACGGGCGCCCGCCTGCGCGCGGCGAACTCCCGCACCATGTCGCGGGCTGCGGCGTAGGCCTCCGGGGAGCCGTCGTCGGCGACGTCGCCGCTGACGACGACGGCGCCGACGTCCGGGACGGAGTCGAGGGCGGCGAGCATTCGGCGCAGGGACTCCCGCGCGTCGATCCCGCGGAGGTTGGGCCCGTCGACGGGGCCGATGTGGATGTCGGACAGGTGAAGGATCCGCATCCCGACCACGGTACCCACCGCCTGACGTGACGTCACCGGGGCCGGGCGCGCGGCTCAAGCGTGCAGGCGGGTGCCTACTTCAGGGGTTCCAGGCAGAGCGTGAAGTCCCGGCCGGAGCCGCCCTGGGTGTACCGCCGGTACTTGTCGTCGCAGGTCCCGTCCGTCCCGGACTGCCGGTCGGCGACCTTGAACTGGGCCTTCGCGTCACCGCAGTCCACGATCTCGAACTCCGGGTCCCCGACGGAGATCACGCCCGTGGCCGCCGCGTTCCCGGCGTGCAGGCAGTCGCCCGCGTCGGCGGTCGCGACGCCCCCGAACCAGGTGGTGTAGCCGCCGTAGACCACGAAGCCGATCACGACGAGGCTGATCACTCCCCTGACGATGCCCTTGACGCCGATGCGGCGCCGGGGCGCGGGCGCCGGAGGGCCGGGCATGCTGTACGGGTTGCCGGCCGGGGGGCCGTACGGCGCGGGCGGCTGCTGGTTGTACGGGTTGGTTCCGGGCGGCGGTGGCGGAGTGCTCATCGCGGTTCCCCCTGGATCTCGTAAAGACAAGGTCAAGTAGCCGGTGGAAGTTACCACCGGGACCCGCGCGGAGGACCGGATCACCGGAAATCTGTGGCCTTGACGTGACCGTCGGCCACGTCGGCGACGCACGGGAGGCGCTCCGGGGTCCCGACCCCGGTGGACATCGCTTTTGTCAAGCCCCGAATTCCAGGGGCGTGACGCGACGCACCGGGCCGGGCTCAATGGAGGCATCGGTTCACGCAGAACGGGTGGCCCTCCCGGAACCATCCGGCTTCCCCGTCATCCCTCAGCAAGGAGAATTCTCATGGCCCGCACACCTCGTTCCCGGCGTCTGGCGATCTTCACGGCCTCCGCGGCCCTGGCGGCAGGGGGCGCTCTGATCCCCACCACGGCGTTCGCCGCCCCCGCGTCGGCGCAGACAAGCGCCGTGTCCACCCAGGCACCCCAGCAGCAGACGAAGACCACCGGCTACGGCGGCGACAGCGATTGCTGGGAGTCCGACTACGACTACTGGGAGTACACGGAATACTGGGACTACACGGATTCCTACGACTACTACGACGGGTACTGGGTGTACTACTGATCCACGGTTGCCCGAAGACACACGGGTGCCGGCCCGGCGGTGGAGACCCCCCGGCCCGCCCCCCGCCCCCCCCCCGCGCCACGGGCCCGCGTGCGCCGGGGGGCTGCCACGGCGCGGCCCCCCGGGTC
>NZ_JBHWGA010000081.1:0-24544 GCF_042733315.1 Streptomyces sp. NPDC059718 | reverse complement strand
TGCCCGCTCCTGGGGGTTTGTGGTGTTCTTAGCACCCCCCCGGGGGGGGGCGCGGGGTGGGGGGGGGGGGGGGGGGGGGGGGCCCCCCCCCCCGGGCGGGCGCCCCCCCCCCCCCGCGTCGGGGGCCTGCTCCGGGCGGCGCTTCTAGACCGCACCGCGCCAGGAGCCGCTCTCGATGCCGCGGGCCTCGATGTACGCCTTGAAGCGCTTGAGGTCGCCCTTGGCCTGGCGCCTGACGACGCCGAGCTTGTCGGCCACCGTGTCGGCCACGCCGTGCGGTTGGTGCTCGAGCTGCAGCATGACCTTGGTGTGCCGGTCGTCCAGGCGGTGGAAGGTGACGACCCCGGCCTGGTGGACGTCGCCGCCGACCGTGGTCCAGGCGACCCGCTCGTCCGGGATCTGCTCGCTGATCTCCGCGTCGAACTCGCGCGTCACGCCGTCGACCTTCGCGACCCAGTGCGTCAGGGTCGGCGTGCGCTGGTCGATGCGCTCCACCCCCGCCATGAACTGGGGGAACTCCTCGAACTGCGTCCACTGGTTGTACGCCGTGGTGACCGGCACCGCGACCTCGACCGACTCCTCGACCGTCGACATGTGCCCACCTTTCGGGTCGGCATCCGCTTCGGGATGCGGGATTCCGCTTCTCGGTGGTGGCGCCTGCCCGTACGAGGCGGTGCCAAACAGCGCTCCGGGCACGGCCGGCCGGGCCCGTGGGGGCATGGGAGGGTCCCCGCCGTGGTGCCACGGCGGGGACCTCGTGGAGCTCCGGCTCAGACGGCGGCGCGGGTGCGCTGCTTGGCGGCGCTGATGACGTCGGGGCGCCCGCGGTGCTGCCGCTCGTAGTCCATGGCCTGCCGGGCCTGCAGCGGTTCGGCGCCGCGCAGCCGCGCGGTGATCTGGTCCGGGCTCATGGTGTCGTAGCCGGGCCAGGGTTGGTTGGCGCGCAGGTTCTCGATGGCGTTGAGGATGCCGACCCGGTCGCCGTGCTCCCGTTCGTAGTCCTCGATGACGGAGAGGTCGGCCTGCGAGAAGATGCGCAGCCGCTGGATGATCTCGGCGACGGGGAGCCGGTCGTAGTCCGCCAGCGGGAGGTCCACGTTCCGGGCCACGGGGGCGTGGGCCTTCCCGGCCGGGCGCGGTGCGTCGGCGGCGGGACGGGGCGCCGGCTGCCCGGCGGTCCAGACGGCCTGGAGCCGTTGGGCGGTGGTGCGGAGCGTCCGGACGGCGGCGTCGGCCAGACCGACCGCCCCATGGGCGTGGTGGCCGTTGCCGGCCGCCGTGGTGGCCACCACCAGGGCCTGTTCCTCGACGCTGGACTCCAGGTCGCGCAGGAGCTGCTCGTCCTGCCGGCGCAGCGTGGTCAGCAGCGCGGCGGCGCGGTCGTCCTGGGCGAGGGTGGCGATGCTCTCGCCCGCCCGGCAGGTCGCGAGGGCCCGCGCGGTGGCGGTGTACTCGGCCTCGGTGTTCCTCAGCAGCTGGTGCTCGTCGGCCTGCCCGCGCCCCGGCAGGACGCCGCGGACCATGCGGGTGCCGATGTGCAGGGGTGCCATGGCCGTGTGGAACGCGCCCGCCGACGCGGTGCGGACCATGTCGGCGGTGTCCCGCAGGAGGTGGCGCGGCCGCATCTCACGGACGTGGGTGTCGATGCGGGCGATGTGGTGCTGGGTCTGGGCGGCATGACGTTCCAGGGTCTGCCGATGGGGACCGACGGGGGTGACGGCCATGTCGGTCCGGAACCGGTCGACCACCGCGGCGTGTGCCTCCCGCACATCCTCGAGCGCGGGTATGAGCGCATCCGTCGTCAATGTCATGCCTGCTCCCTCGTGGGGTGTCGTGGCGGCCGTGAAGGCCGCCCTGGCGTGCGGCGGCGCCGCCGGGTGGGGCGGGCACCGGCACCAGCGTGGGCGAAGCGGAGGAAGATCGCCCGGCGAGGCGGGCTCGTGGCACGCGGCGGTACGGCGGGCCGGGGGCGCGCGTCAGTGCCCGGCGCCGGTCCCGGTGAACTGTGCGGGGGTGCCCCGGCGGGCGGTCCGGTTAGCCCGTACAGGTGACGGGACGCGCCGAGGACGGGCCCGCGCCGGTACGGCGGCGGCCGCCGTCACCCGTGACGGCGGCCGCCGGTGCGCGTACCGGTCGAGGCGGGGGTCATCCCGAGGTCAGACGCCTGGCCGCATCGGCGATGTGCGTACGGGAGATGCCGGCGGCGTCCAGGAGTTCCTCCGCGGTGCCGGAGCCGGGCAGGTCACGGACGGCCAGGTGGGCGAAGGCCGGGCCCTGGCGCCGCGCGGCGAGGGCGGACAGGACGGCCTCGCCCAGGCCGCCCTCGGGGTGGTGGTCCTCGGCGACGACGAGGGCACCGGTGTCGCGGGAGGCGCGCGCGAGGGCGTCGGCGTCCACGGGCTTGACCGAGTACAGGTCGATCACGCGGGCCGGGATGCCGTCGGCGGCCAGCGCGTCGGCCGCGGCGAGGCACTCGTGCAGGGTGACCCCCGCGCCGACGAGGGTGACCCGGTCGTCGCCGGACTGGCGCAGGGTCTTGGAACCGCCCACGGGGAAGGTCTCGTCGGGCCCGTACAGGACGGGATAGGCCCCGCGGGTGGTGCGCAGGTAGGAGATGCCGTCGAGGTCGGCCTGGGCCGCCGTCAGCGCCGCGGCGGAGGTGGCGTCGCTGGGGTAGAGCACGGTGGAACCGTGGACCGCACGCATCATCGACAGGTCCTCCACGCCCATCTGGGAGGGGCCGTCGGCGCCGATCTCCACGCCGCAGTGACTGCCGGAAAGGGCCATCGAGATCTGCGAGATGGCCGCCATGCGGATGAAGTCGTGGGCCCGGGTGAGGAAGGCCGCGAAGGTCGCCGCGTACGGGCGGTAGCCGCGCACGGCCATGCCGACGGCCGAGGCGATCATCTGCTGCTCGGCGATGTACGTCTCGAAGTACCGGTCGGGGTAGGCCTTGCCGAAGTCCTCCGCGTGCGTGGAGTTGCCGACCTCGGCGTCCAGGACCACGACGTCGGGGCGGGCGCCGACGGCGACGAGCGCCTTGCCGAAGGCGACCCGGGTGGCGACCTCGTCCCCGAGCTGGAAGCGCGGCAGCTCCATGGGCGTCGTCGCGGCCATCGGCGGGCGCGGCGCGGCCTCGGGCGGCCGCGGGCCGCGGACCGTCAGGTGACGCACGCCCCCGAGTTCCTCGATGGCGTGCTCCGCGAGGTCCGGCGGCAGGGGCTTGCCGTGCCAGCCCTCGATGTCGGCGACCTCGGGGACGCCCTGGCCCTTGACGGTCCTGGCGACGATGACGGTGGGCGCCTGTCCGTCGGCCGCGGTGGCCAACGCCCGGTCGACGGCCTGGAGGTCGTGCCCGTCGACGACGAGCGCGCGGCAGCCGAAGGCCTCGACGCGGCGGGCGTACGCCTCGGTGTCCCACTGCAGTTCGGTGGGGCCGCGCTGGCCGAGCCGGTTGACGTCGACGATCGCCACGAAGTTGGGCAGCAGCCGCTGACCCGCCTTGTCCAGGGCCTCCCAGACCGAGCCCTCGGCCATCTCGCTGTCGCCGCACAACACCCACACCCGGTACGGCTCGTGCTCCAGGTCGCGGCCCGCCGTGGCGATGCCCACGCCGTAGGCGATGCCCTGGCCCAGCGATCCGGTCGCCACGTCCACCCAGGGCAGGACGGGGGTCGGGTGGCCCTGGAGGCGGGCTCCGAAGGTGCGGTAGGTCGTCATGAGTTCGTGCTCGTCGACGGCGCCCGCGGCGTGGAACATCGCGTACAGCAGGGGAGAGGCGTGTCCCTTGGAGAAGATGAGGTGGTCGTTGGCCGGGTTCTCGGGCTGCTGCCAGTCGTACCGCAGGTGACGTGACATCAGCACGGCCATCAGGTCGGCGGCGGACAGGCTGGACGTCGGGTGGCCCGAGCCGGCCGCGGTGCTGGCCCGCACGGAGTCCACCCTGAGCTGCTGGGCGAGTTCGAAGACCTGTTCCAGGTCGCTGTCGGGCCCGATCGGGCGGGCGGCGGCTTTCTGGTCCGTCATGACGGATTCCCTACTTCGCGCGGAGGACTCTGCGTACCTGATGCATGCCTGCTACCCACCGGATTCGGCAGTATCCGCCGTCACCGTGGGCCTGGGCCGGCCACGGCCGGCCGGTGTCAGCGCTGGGGCTGCCGGCGTGAACGCCGCCACTTCGCGGCCACCAGCACGAGGTCGACCAGCAGTACGACGATGCCGATGAGCAGCAGGTAGAACAGACCGTCGGCGACCGCCCCGATGATCCCGAGGACGACGGCCACCAGGAGGAGGAAGAGAAAGAGCGCCATGGTCCGGACACCTCCCCGGCGCGACGTCGGTGCGCTCAGCGCCGGGCGAGTTTCCGTTCGCCGCCGGCGCCCGGCTGGTAGGCCAGGTCGTAGTACTGGAAGATCTCCCCTTCCTGCTCGGCGGGCAGGACGTCGTCCGTCCCGATGGACGGAGCCTTCCTCACCAGTCCCTTGGACTGGGCGACCTGGACGTAGCCCGGCCCCACGACCGCCTCGTCGAGGGGGACGAAGACCAGTCGGTGCCGCGTCGGCAGCCCGGTGCGCACCGTCGCCATGGCCGGCTCGTCGGTGGCGGTGTCGACGTAGATCGCCTCCAGCGCACCGATCTTGTGCCCCTTGGGGTCGATGACGTCGCGATCGCGCCACTCGCGGATATCGGCTGAATGGATCATGCGCTGCTCCTCGGTGGAGCGCCGGACTGGCGCCGTGCCCCGGCGCGGGCGCACCGGGACCGCCCTGGCCGGGCCGTCGCAGGTGAGTGCGTTCCTGCTCGTTTTCTCATGCTACGTCCGGAACCCGGATCCGGCCGGGGCTCCGTTTACCGCCGTCCCGCGTGGCAACGCGACACATAGGGGGCGTTGACCGGCCACCGGCCCCGGAGGCTGTGATGGATGTCGTGGAAGAGGACCCCTACCGTTTCCGCATCGCCCCGCGCGCGCGGATGCGCGTACCCGGCGTCGTGTTCGCCTCGCGCGACCTGATCGGGCATGCCGAGAAGGCCCTGGAGCAGGTCGTCAACGTGGCGACGCTGCCGGGCATCGTCGGCGCCTCCTACGCCATGCCCGACGTCCACTGGGGCTACGGCTTCCCCATCGGAGGCGTGGCCGCGACCGACGTCGCCGACGGCGGTGTGGTCTCCCCGGGCGGGGTGGGCTTCGACATCTCCTGCGGCGTGCGCCTGCTGGCGGCCGACTGCGACCGGCGGACGGTCGGACCCGCCCTGCCCGCGATCATGGACGGACTGGGCCAGGACACACCCCGCGGCGCCGTCACCGGAGCCGTCTGGCACCTGGGCAGCGACCGCCGGCTGGAACGCGTGCTGACGGGCGGGTCCCGCTACGCCGTGGAGGAAGGCCACGGCGAGGACGGCGACCTGCGGCGGTGCGAGGACGAGGGCACCGTGGCCGACGCCGCCCCCGGACAGGTGAGCGCACGCGCCAGGGAACGCGGCCTCGGGCAGGTCGGCAGCCTCGGCTCGGGCAACCACTTCCTCGAGGTGCAGGAGGTCGCCGAGGTGTACGACGAAGCGGTTGCCGCCGCCTTCGGCCTCGCGCTCGGCCAGGTCTGCGTGATGATCCACTGCGGTTCCCGGGGGCTGGGGCACCAGATCTGCTCCGACCACGTGCGGGCGATGGACCGGACCATGCGGCGGTACGGCATCGAGGTCCCCGACCGGCAGCTCGCCTGCGTCCCCGTGGAATCGCCCGAGGGCCGCGCCTACCTCGGCGCGATGGCGGCCGCGGCCAACTACGCCCGGGCCAACCGCCAGCTCCTCGGCGAACTGTCCCGCCGCGTCTTCCGCCGCGAGGCGGGCGTCCGTCTGACCCTCGTCTACGACGTGTCCCACAACCTCGCGAAGATCGAGGAGCACGACGTGGAGGGCACGCGGCGCACCCTCTGCGTCCACCGCAAGGGCGCCACCCGCGCGCTCCCGCCCGGTCACCCGGACCTGCCCGCCGACCTGCGCGGCGTCGGCCAGCCCGTGCTCATCCCCGGCACCATGGGCACCTGCTCGTACGTCCTCACCGGCGTTCCCCGTGGCGACGCCTTCCACTCGACCTGTCACGGGGCGGGCCGGGAGAAGAGCCGGCACCAGGCCGCGCGGGGGGTCAGCGGCAGGGAGCTGCGGGCCCGGCTGGAGGCCCGCGGGATCGCGGTCCGCGCCTCGTCCTGGCGCGGCCTCGCCGAGGAGACGCCCGAGGCGTACAAGGACGTCTCGGCGGTGGTGGAGGCGAGCGAGGGCGCCGGACTGTGCCGCAAGGTCGTCCGCCTGGTGCCCCTGGGCGTGGTGAAGGGTTAGGCCCGCCGCGGATTCGCTGCCGGCCGGACGTCCACCGCCGCCGTTCAGACGTCCACCGTCGCCGCGCAGGTCCATCCGTACGGGCCGGGCGCCAGGTGGAGCTCGCCCAGCGAGACCGCCTTCGGCACCGCGCCGATGACCTCGACCGACCCCACGTCGGCCATCGCCATCCGTACGTCCAGCCCGTCGGCGTCCGACTCCGCCTCGACGTCGACGGGCACCTCCCCGTGCACCTCGAGCCGGAAGATGACCTCGTCCAGCAGGTCCGCCAGCAGGTCGTCGTCGGCGGCGTCGGCGACCGGGATCCGCCGCACGCGTGCCGGCCGCACCCCGGCGACGTCCGCGAAGCACTCGACCAGACCCAGCACCGCCTCGACCAGGCACTGCTCCCTGGTGGGCCCCCACGCCTCTATCCGCACATCGGCGGTGTGCGGTACCGCACGGTGTCCGCCCGCCTCCGGTCCGCCGCCGTACGTCTCGTCCACCATGAGGATCGCCTGCCCGGTTCACGCGACCTCAAGACTCCGGCGGCCCGGCGTCAGCGCTTGACGGCCCGCAGCACCACGAACTTCGGGTTCGAGGCGACGACCTCGCAGTTCCCGAAGAGCCGCCGCAGGCGCGTGTGGTAGCCCAGATGCCGGTTCCCGATGACCAGCAGCTCACCGCCGGGCCGCAGCGCGGACCGGGCGGTGACGAACATGCGGTGGGCGGTCGCGGCGGTGACCGCCTGGTGGGAGTGGAACGGCGGGTTGTTGAGGACGAGGTCGGCGCCGTCGGGCCGGACGGCGGCCACGGCGTCGGCGGCGTCCCCGACGAGGAACCGGGCCTTGCCCCCGGGGCCCACGTTGTCGTGGAAGGTCTCCTCGGCGGAGGCGACGGCCTGGTGCGACTCGTCCACGAACAGCACGTCGCTGTCGGGGTTCGCCAGCGCCACCGCGGTGCCGACCACGCCGTTGCCGCAGCCCAGGTCGACCACACGGTCCGGGCCCTTGCGGTCCGGAAGGTGCTCGAGCAGGAAACGCGTGCCGATGTCGAGGTGGTCGGCGCAGAACACGCCCGCGTGGTTGGTGACGGTGCGGCCGGACAACGGGCCGATGCCGTCGGGCAGCGGGTACCGCAGGGGCCACGGGTTCGCCCCGGGGGCCGCCGCCGGATCGGGGGTGCCGAAGATCAGCCGGGCCTTGCGCACCGCCAGAGAGGTGCGGGTCGGCCCGATGATCCGCTCGAAGAGCCGCAGCGTGGACGTGTGGATCTCGGTGACCATGCCCGCGCCCAGGACGACGGTGCCGGGGTGCAGTGCGGGGGCCAGCCGGTGCAACTGGTCCTCCAGCAGCGCGAGGCTCTTGGGCACCCGGACGAGCAGCACGTCGATGCGCGCCGGAGGCGCGTCGCGGGTGGTCAGCATCCGCACCTCGGCGTCCGGCACGTTGCGCCGCAGGTTCGCCCGCGTGGCCTGCTGCCCGAGGTGGGAGTCCGTGATCTGCGTGGGGCGGTGTGCCGCCAGCGCCGTCGCCAGCGCCCCCCAGCGGTCTCCCAGGACGACGGTCGTGCCCGTCAGGTCCGTCCCGCTCTCCGCGAGGTGCCGCAACAGGTAGTCGTCCGCGGCGTCCCACGCCCGCAGGGTCTCCCGCGGTTCCGCGGGGAATCGGGTCAGTTCGAGTGCGCCCCACGGCGTGCTGAAGAGGTTCATCGCCCCCTCAGGGTACGGGCTGCCCGGGCAGCCCCGGGCTACCGGCTCCCGGGCTCCCTGGACGGCAGGTCGTACGGAGCGGTCCGCGCCGACGACCGGGCCCACTCCGTCGGTGGGTGGACGCGGTCACGGTGCACCCACCGACGCCAGGGGTCAGCCCTGGGTGGCGTTCTGGATCATCTCGGCGAACGTGGCGACGTCCTTGGCCGGAGGCGCCTCGATGGCGGCGGTGCGTCCGTAGCCGGAGTACGCGATCGTCAGCTTGGCAGGGCCCTTGGCGGTCTTGCCGGACTCCACGGTCTTGACGGCGAGGTCGCCGGCGCCGATCCACGCCTCGACCTTGACGGTGTTCCCGAAGCCGGTGGCGTGCAGTTGATCGATGTACGTGTCGCGCTCGTCCTTGGTGATGAGCTCAAGGACAGCGGTGTCCGCGGCGAACTTCCCGAGGTCCACGGTGCCCGTGTAATGGGTCGCCGCGGCACCGGCCATCCGCTCCTCGCCGGCCGCGGCGAGGTCCGTCGCGGCCGACAGGGCCGCAAGGGCCGCGGCGGGGCCGTGCGGCAGGTCCTTGGCCGGGTTGTCCTCCGCGGAGGTGCCCTCGAGCCTCAGCCACTTCTTGCCGCCGGTGGCCTCGAGCAACGGCCCCTCGACCGGGAGGTACACGGTGCCGTCCGCCATCGTCAGGTGCACCTTGCCGTCCGGGCCGGCCATGTCCTGCAGGTCGGGGTCGGAAGCGGCGTCCACGCTCACCTCGGCCCCTTCGGAGCCCTTTTTCCAGCTCAGGGTGCCCTCGGACTTGGTGGTGCCCACCTCCGTGTCGACGGAGTCGACGGCGACCTTCGCGGACCCCTGCTGCCCCACCGCCTTGATGCCGTTCCGCAAGGCTTCGACGGGGGACACCTTCTTCTCCGCCGGCTTGGCGGAGACCTGCGTCGATGCGGCCTTCGGCTCCTCCTTCGCGGAGTCGCCACAGGCCGCGAGACCGAGCGCGAGCGTGCCGGTCGCAGCCGTGATCGCCACAAGGCGACGAATGTGCATGAAAGGTTCCCCCCATGGAGGTAAAGATTTGTCCAATGATCAACGGCCTTGGACCATACAACAATTCGGCGAACGACCCGCCCGTCGGGCACCTGATCCACACGGTCGGCCCGGTCCGGGAAGGCGGCGACCATGGAGAGGCCGACGTCCTCGCCTCCTGCCACCAGCGTTGCCCGGAGGTCGCGGACGAGCCCGGGGCCACGAGCATCGCGTTCCCCGCGATCGCCACCGACGTCCACGACCGTCCGGCGGAGGACGCGGCGCGGATCGCCGTCTCCGCCCTCCGGACGTCGCAGAGCCGGGTCCGGCAGATCAGGCTCGTGGCCTTCGACCGCGCGACCCGCGATCTGCCGGCCCGCCGCGCTCGGTTCGCAAGGGGGCTCGCCACGGCGGGTGCGTCAGCCGAGCTCCGGCAGGACCTCGGCGGCCAGCCGCTCGGCGTGCTCGGCCTGCGCGAACAGGGGCGTGAACAAGATGAGCTCCGCACCGGCGGCGACGACCTCACGCAGCGCCCGGACGCACTCCGCCGGGGTCCCCGCGATCGCGGCGGCCTCGATCTCGGGGGACTTGCGCATGTACAGCGCCGCCAGTTCGGCGTCGATCCGGGCACGGGCGCGCCGGGAGTCGTCGTCCACCGCGATGTAGACGCGCTTGGCGATCCCGAAGCCGTCCACCGGCCTGCCGCACTCGGCCAGCGCCTGCCGCACGATCGCGACCTGCTCGGCGAACTTCTCCGTCCGGACCTGACCCGCGCCGAAGAAGCCGGTGAAGAGCCCCGGACTCATCACGGCGCGGCGCAGCGCGGTGCGCCCGCTGCCGCCGAACCACACCGGGGGGAAGGGCTTCTGGAACGGTTTCGGTTCCATCGCCGCGTCGCTCAACCGCCAGAACTCCCCAGAGAAGTCGACCCGGGGTTCACGCCACAGGCGGGTCATGACCTCCATGCCCTCGTAGAAGCGGGCCACATAACGCTCCGGGTCGACGCCGAACGCCGCGAAGGGCCGCTGCGGGCCTCCCGTGCCGAATCCCACCTCGATCCGGCCCCGGCTCAGCTGGTCCAGCGAACCGATGCTCTTCGCCAGGTGCACCGGACTGTGCAGCGTGGACACGAAGACCACGCAGCCCAGGCGCAGGCGCTCGGTGCACGCGGCGGCGAAGGTCATCGTCTCGAGCGGGGCGAGCTGCGGCTTCGTGCCCAGCGTCTGTTCCTGAGTCCAGGCACTGTCGAACCCCAACTCCTCGACGCGCGTCATGAAGACGCGGAAGGCGGCCGGATCGAACTCGCCGTCCGCATGGAACTGCGGAATGGACATCGCGCATCGCACCCGCGCATCGTAGGGAACGGAGCCCGCCGGGCACGAGGCACCACGCCGCCGGACGTCCGTGCACGGCGGAGTGACAGCGTGTGCCCCGCGCATGAGCGCTCTGCGACCGTGGAAATTCCCGGAGTTGCGGCGCCGGAGCGCCGAGGGACGATGGAAAAGCGGCCGGTACGGTCCTTGCGACCGCTTCCGCTGCCCATGAACGGAACCTCTCCGGCAGGAGGCCCACCATGCCCGAATCCCCGTCCGCGGCACCCGTCCTGGAACCCGCGGCCAAGGAACTGGCGGACGCGACCGCACAGCACCCGCGCATCTACGAGGTCGCGCCGGCGGACGGCCGCGAGATCCTCGACGACCTGCAGGCGGGCGAGGGCGTGCCCAAGCCCGCGGTGGACGAGGAGTGGGTGACCGTCGACGCCGGACAGTACGGCAGCGTCCGTGCCCGCGTCATCCGTCCCGAAGGGGCGACGGAAACCCTCCCGGTCGTGTTCTACATCCACGGCGCCGGATGGGTGTTCGGCGACGAGAACACCCACGACCGACTGGTGCGCGAACTCGCGGTCGGCACGAACGCCGCCGTGGTCTTCCCCGTCTACGACCTGGCCCCCGAGGCGAAGTACCCCACCCAGATCGAGCAGAACTACGCGGTCGGGAAGTGGATCCTGAACAACGGCGAGGACCGGAAGCTGGACGCGTCACGAATGGCCGTCTGCGGCGACTCGGTCGGCGGCAACATGTCGGCCGTCTTCGCCCTGATGGCGAAGGAACGCGGCGACATCGACCTGGCGGCCCAGGTGCTGCTCTACCCCGTGACCGACGCCAACTTCGACACGCCGTCCTACCAGCAGTTCGCCGAGGGCTACTACCTCACCCGCGACGGGATGAAGTGGTTCTGGGACGCCTACACCAGCGACCCCGGGCAGCGCGCCGAGATCTACGCGTCCCCGCTGCGCGCCGACGTCGAGCAGCTGCGCGGCCTCCCCACCACCCTGGTCATCACCGACGAGGCCGACGTCCTGCGCGACGAGGGCGAGGCCTACGCCGCCAAGCTGCGCGAGGCGGGCGTGGACGTCACCGCGGTGCGGGTGCTCGGCATGGTCCACGACTTCCTCATGCTCGACAGCCTCCGGGACTCCAAGGCGACCGTCGTCGCTCGCACGCTGGCCGTCGAGGCCCTGCAGCGGGCGCTGCACCCCTGAGGCGGCGTCGCCTCAGGCGGATCGTGATCCGGTAGCGCCGTACCGCGCCCGCCCCGGCCTCCTGGGCACCTCCGGGTTCGAGGACGCCGCCGTTGCGTCCGCGCGGAGGCGGTGTTGGAGGCCTCGCAGACGACGAGCATGTGCTCCAGTCCGAGTCCGAGTCCGAGTCCGAGTCCGAGTCCGAGTCCGAGTCCGAGCCCGCGGACGTGGTGGTGGACGGGCGAGTACTGCTCGCGCAGGTCCCCGTCCCGTACCTGCTGTTCTTGGAGAAGCAGCTCACCGACCTGCACACGTTCGTGCGCAAGCTGCCCGTCCTTGTCGTGTCGGAGTCCTGGAACCCGGCCCCGTCGACGGATTGCTGGAAGACCGACCCCGTCCGGACGATCCGCACCAGGAAGGTGCCGCGCACCCACGTGAAGGCCGAGGCCATGGAGAAGCACCCGGCGCTGGTCGAGGTGTCTAGTTCACGAGGAGGTGGACGTGGTTGGCCTCGCCGTTGAACTCGACCAGTTCGGCCTCGAAGTCCTCGCACACGGTCCCCATGATGTGCTCGCACCGTGTCAGGTGCCGGCCTGCGAGGACATAGTGCTGGTGTTTTGTCGTGAAGGCCGCGTGGTCGTGGGTGCGGAAGCATGGTGACGTCCCGTACGAATGTTCTGGTCGATCTTCCTGCGTCGGCTGGGTAGCGTGATCGGGGTGCAGCTTCGGTACAGCTTCCGCCTGTACCCGGGTGCTGGTCAGCGCGCGGCGTTGGCAAGGGCGTTCGGGTGTGCGCGGGTGGTCTACAACGACGCCCTCAAGGCTCGGGAGACCGCCCGTGGTGAGGGGCTGCCGTTCCCGAAGATTGGGGATCTGTCCAAGCGGCTGATCACCGAGGCGAAGCACACCCCGGAGCGGGCGTGGCTCGGCGAGGTGTCCACTGTCGTGCTGCAGCAGTCGCTGCGGGATCTGGATGCGGCGTACCGGAACTTCTTCGACGGGCTGAAGGGCAAGCGCCCCCGCATGGGCGCGCCCCGCTTCAAGTCGAAGCGGGACACACGGCAGGCGGTGCGGTTCACGGCGAACGCCCGCTGGTCGATCACCGAGGGTGGCAGGCTGCGTCTGCCGAAGATCGGCGACCTGAAGGTGAGGTGGTCGCGTGCTCTGCCGTCAGTGCCGTCCTCGGTGACGGTGGTCAACGACAGTGCGGGCCGGTACTTCGCGTCGTTCGTGGTGGAGACCGGCCCTACCGAGATGCTGCCCAGGGCGGCAGCCGAGGTCGGGATCGACCTCGGGCTGGGGCACTTCGCGGTCCTGTCCGACGGCAGCAAGATCGACAGTCCGCGTTTCCTGCGCCGGGCGGAGAAGCGTCTGAAGAAGGCGCAGCGGGCCCTTTCCCGTAAGGAGGAGGGCAGCAGGAACCGGGACAGGGCCAGGATCCGTGTCGCGCGGGCACATGCCCGTGTCGCGGACGCGCGCCGCGAGTTCCACCATCGGCTTTCCACGAGGCTGATCCGCGAGAACCAAGCGGTCGCCGTGGAAGACCTGGCGGTGAAGGGGCTCGCCCGTACGCGCCTGGCCAAGTCTGTGCACGATGCCGGTTGGTCGGCGTTCGTGGCGATGCTGGAGTACAAGGCCGCCCGGTACGGGCGCACCTTTGTAAAGATCGGCCGCTTCGAGCCGACCTCCCAGGTGTGCTCGCAGTGCGGTGTCAAGGACGGTCCCAAGCCGTTGCATGTCCGCGAGTGGACGTGCTCGGCGTGCGGGGCCGTCCTTGACCGGGACATCAACGCGGCGGTCAACGTCGCCAAGGCGGCCGGACTGGCCGTGACAGCCCGTGGAGCGCAGGTAAGACCGGGACTCGTCCCGGCACCGCGCAGCGAAACGGGAACCCACCCGACACCACAGCCTTCAACGGCATGGTAGGCGGGAATCGCCACCCTTCAAGGCGGCGAGGATGTCAACTGTTCGGGTAGCCTCAACGCCGCCGCAACGCCCGCCCTCAACGCCCCCTCGTGAGAGCGGGGGGCGCCGTCCTCGACGTCGACGACCCGTTGCTGGGCGAGCACGGCCGCTACCTGCTGACCGTCCGGGGCAGCAAGGCCGAGTGCGTTTCCACGGACAGGGAACCCGACCTGCCCCTGGACGTGAGCGACCGGGCTTCGGTCCACCTCGGTGACATTGCCCCGTGCACGCTCGCGCGTGCCAGACACATCCAGGCACACCGCCCGGACGCGGCGTCCCTCGCCGACGCCCTCTTCCGCGCCGAGCGCTCCCCGTCCTGCCTGCATTGGTTCTGACCGCGTGCGCCTTCGGCGACCGCGCATATGTCACCTTGCGTCCTCGCGCCGGAGCCTTCGGCCCGGCGTGAGCCGTGGCACTGTCAGCCCCCGCTGATACCGTCCGGCCGTTCACGATCTTCGAGGAGGGGCTGTATGGGTGCCAGCGGGTGGGACTACGTGACCGGGTACGACGGGGACGTCGCGGCGGCTCTGGCGGCTTTGCAGGCGAGGGTGTTCCGGGAGACGTATGGCGACGGTGCCCGCTACAAGGACCTGGGGGAGCTGTACGAGGACGATGAGTTCATGGGGGAGGAGGGCACCCACACGATCCTCGACATCCACACGGTCGTGGCCACGGACGACCCGCCCGTGCCGTCCCGTGCCGGGGACTACGGCACTCTGAGGCCCCTGGCACTCAGCCGCGTGGTGCACCACTTCGGTACCGAGCGCCCGACGGTGGAGCAGTACTCGGCGCTCGTCGCGGCGGCCAATGAGTTCACGAGCCACGAGGAGTACGAGCGGAGCCTGCTCGCCGAGTGCCGGATGCGGTGGACCGGCTGTTACGTCGTTCTGCACTCCGATGGTGGGCCCACCCACCTGGGGATCTTCGGTTACTCGGGTGACTAGGACCGAGTCGGTCCGGCTCGTGACCGCACCGGATCGGGGTCGTCGGGCTGGATCGGGGCGGGGGACCTGCGGGTGCCGAGGGGGGAGGAGGGGGAGGGCGGTGCCGGGGGCGCTGGGGGTGTGCGGGGGCTTGTGGAACCGTGGTGCGAGACAACGTTGTCATTTGAGCTGGGCATGACTATACCGGCTGAGAAGGCAACGATGTCAAGGGAGTTGACGTGCGCCCGAGGCGGTCTTCCGGCGCACCGGTGGGGCACGCTACTGTCCCCGCGGCTTGTGTGACCCGTGGAGCGCGACCCGTCCGAGAGAAGAAGGGCCGCGTCATGCGTTTGCGTACGACGTCCGTTCTGCTGGCCGCCGTCCTGGCGGTCGGCGGTGCCACTCCCGCCCTCGCGGCGCCCGCCGCGCCGCCACCCGATCTCGTGCAGGACCCCACCGCCTACGTCGACCCCCTGATCGGCACCAAGAACGGCGGCAACGTCTTCCCCGGCGCCGTCGTCCCCCTCGGCATGCTGTCCTGGAGCCCCGAGACCACCCGCGGCGACGCCACCCGCACCACGGCGCCCGGTGGTTACCACTACGACGCGACCCGCATCCGGGGCTTCAGCCTCACCCACATGTCGGGCACCGGCTGCGCGGGCGGCAGCGGCGACATCCCGTTCCTCCCGTACGCCGGGGAGGTCACCACCTCGCCGGCCGCGGACACCAAGGACGCGGTGTACGCAGCGGACTTCAAGCACGCCGACGAGACCGCCGAGCCGGGCCGCTACAAGGTGGGCCTGTCCTCCGGCGTGACGGCGGACCTGACGGCCACCGCGCGCACTGGCTCCGGCCGCTTCACCTTCCCCGCGGACAAGCCCGCCTCGATGCTGATCCGCACCGCCAACTCCGAGGTCGGGTCCACGGACTCCACCGTGACCATCGACCCGCAGGCCCGTACCGTCTCCGGCTCGGTCACCTCCGGGAACTTCTGCGGCTACCTCGACCCGGAGGGCCAGCGCTCCTACTACACGCTCTACTTCACCGCCCGCTTCGACCGCTCCTTCAAGGCGACCGGCACCTGGCAGGACGACAAGGTGACCCCCGGCTCCACCACCGCCTCGGGCGGCACGGGAGGCTTCTCCCACGGCGGGACGCCGGTCGCGGGCAAGGGCGCCGGCGGCTGGGTGGAGTTCGCGCCCGGCAGCGGACCGGTGAACGTCAAGGTCGGCATCTCGTACGTGAGCCAGGCAGGCGCCGAGGCCAACCTCGCCGCCGAGAACCCGCGGCACCGCTCCTTCGACTCGGTACGGGACGCGGCCGGTCGCGCGTGGCGCGACCGGCTGGGCGCGATCAAGGTGGGCGGTGGCACGGACGCCGAGCGCAGCACCTTCTACACCGCCCTCTACCACGCGCTGATCCACCCCAACGTCATCAGCGACACCGACCGCAGATACCGCGGCAGCGACGGCGAGGTCCACACGGTGGCCCGCGGTCACCAGGCGCAGTACGGCACCTTCTCCGGCTGGGACGTCTACCGCTCGCAGGTGCAGCTGCTGACCCTGCTGAGCCCGCGCACCGGCTCGGACATCGCCCAGTCCCTGTACGAGCTCGCCGAGCAGAACGGCGGCGTCTGGGACCGCTGGCTGCACGGCGCATCCGGCACGCACGTCATGAACGGCGACCCGTCACCGGCCGCCCTCGCAGGGATCCGGGCCTTCGGTGGCACGGACTTCGACCTGCGCGGTGCGCTGGACTCCCTGGTGAAGGCCGCGACCGTGCCGACGGAGCGCGACCTGTCGCCGGTGGGCAAGCCGATCCTTTCCGTGGGCCAGCGCCCGTCCCTGGACAAGTACCTGAAGCTGCACTACATGCCGTCCGTCTCCAACGCCTGGGGCGGCGCCGCCGAGACGCTGGAGATGTCGGGCGCCGACTTCGCCCTCTCGCAGCTCGCCTCGGCCGCGGGCCGGAAGCACACCGCCGCCGACTTCGCCCGGCGCTCCCAGTGGTGGCAGAACAACTTCAACCTCGCTGCCGACCCGAGCGGCGGTTACATCGCCAACCGCGCGGCCGACGGCAGCTGGGTCACCGGGTTCACCCCGGCCACCGGCAACGGCTTCGTCGAGGGCACGGCCGCCCAGTACACCTGGATGGTGCAGCACGACCCGGCCGGGCTGTTCGCCGCGATGGGCGGCCGCGAGGAGGCCCTCGACCGGCTGGACGCGTTCTTCCACACGGCGGACGGCAAGTGGGCCTTCACCGGCAGCGGCGGCGCGAAGTCGGAGATGGACAACGAGCCGTCGATCAACGTGCCGTACCTCTACGCCTACGCCGGCGCGCCCTACAAGACGCAGGAGACCGTACGGGCCGCGATGGGCGCCCTGTGGTCCACGCAGCCGGGCGGCATCCCCGGCAACGACGACCTCGGCGCGATGTCGTCCTGGTACGTCTTCTCGGCGCTCGGCATGTACCCGCAGGTGCCCTCCCGCGCCGAACTCGTCCTGGGCTCCCCGCTGTTCCCGCGGATCGAGATCGACCGCCCGGCCGGCAACGACATCTCCATCCGCGCGGCGGGCGCGGCGGCCGACGCGCCGTACGTCCGGTCGCTGAAGGTCGACGGCCGCGCCAGTGACCGGCCGTGGCTGCCCGCCTCCTTCGTCGAGGACGGCGGCAGGCTCGACTACACGCTGTCGCGTACCGCGGACCGCACCTGGGGAGCGGACGCGGCCGACGCGCCGCCCTCGTTCCGGGAGGGTGAGCAGCCGCACCAGGTCGGCGTCGGCCCGACCACGGCGACGATCGCCCCGGGCGGCGGGACCGAGGTCGGCATCCGCGCCCTGTCGCTGCGCGGCGGCGCCGCACCGAAGGTGCGCTTCCGCGTCGAGGTGCCCGACGGCGTCACGGCGTCGCCCGCGGAGGGGGAGTTCACGGACGGCTCCCAGGAGATCACCCTGTCCACCGCCGGCGACGTCAAGCAGGGCTTCTACGACGCCAAGGTGGCGGTGAGCTACGGGGACACCTCCTACGAGCAGCCGGTGTCCCTGACGGTGGCCGCTCCCGGTTCCCTCATCGCGGCGTACAACAGCACGGGCGTCTCGGACGACGCCGGTGACCACGACGAGGCGGACTACGACGGCGGCGGCTGGAGCTACTCCCGTCAGGCGCTCGCCGCGGCCGGCCTCACCGGCGGGACGCAGGGCACGGTCACCGGAGGCCTCGCGTTCACCTGGCCGGATTCCCCCGCCGGCCGCCCCGACAACGCCTCTGCGACCGGCCAGACCATCGAACTGGCCACGCCTGCCTCGCGGTTGTCGTTCGTCGGCAGCGCCGTCAACGGCGACCAGCAGACGACGGCGACGGTCACCTACACCGACGGCAGCACCGGTGCCGTCGACCTGTCCTTCACCGACTGGACCGTGGGAGGCGGCGGAGGCAGCGTCAAGTTCGGCAACGAGGTCGTCGCCAAGACCGCCTACCGCAACGTCGCGGGCGCGGACAAGGACCCGGTGGCCACGTACGTCTTCGCCACCAAGCCCTTCCCGGCACCGGACGGCAAGACCATCACGAGCGTGAAGCTCCCGGAGAACACGGACCTCCACGTCTTCACCCTCGCGGTGGACTGACGCGGGAGGACCCCGGAAGACCCCAGGGGCGGGCGCGGAGCCGACTCCGCGCCCGCCCTTCGTGCTGCCCTGAATGGCGCCGCCGCATCGGCGCCATATCAACATCACATAAGGTGGCGCACGTCATAGAGGGAATTAGGCCCGGCCTGGAACCCTTTTCCTGGAATTCCGTCCCGCAATGCGTATTGCCAATTCTTTGTGAGCGTATTGCCTCATATGGACGCGGGCGGCAGGAGGATATTTCCCGAGCCGTCCCACCGTGACGCTCCATTGTTTCCCCGCTCCGATACGGCGACATCCGGGTGGCGCTGCCGAACCCGGGTCACGCCCTCGCAGGAGCCGGTGCGGCCCTGGTCACAGGGCGTGCCACGCGAAGGAGAAAGCACGTTGGGCCGTTACCTACTGCGCCGCCTCGGCAACTACGCAATCCTGGTGTTCATCGCGGCCAGCGCGACGTACTTTCTCGCCTCCTTCACCCTCCACCCCGACATCAACTACCTGTCGAAGAATCCCCGGCCGCCCCTGCACTCGATCTACGCGATCCTGCACGCCTACAACCTCGACCCGCACACGCCCGTGTACCTCCGGTATTGGCGCTGGCTGACCGGGATCGTGCTGCACGGCGATTTCGGCAGGACCTACGACGGCGCTTCGGTCAACACCGAGCTGGGCCGCCGCGTCCTGGTCAGCACCGAGCTGCTCTTCGTCGCGACCGTCCTGGGGGCCGTCGGCGGCGTCGCGGTGGGCGCCTGGAACGCGCTGCGGCAGTACCGGCCCTCCGACCGGGTGTCGACGATCGTCTCGTACGTCCTGCTGGCCACCCCGGTCGTGGTGATCGCGGTCGGACTGCGGACCCTGGACACCGCGGGCGACGGGCCGCTGGTGCAGTACATCGGGATGTACGACCCGAAGGTGCACGGCACCCTCCCGGTCGTCCTCAACAACCTCGAACACCTCGTGCTGCCGACCCTGACGCTGCTGCTCGCCCAGATCCCGTTCTTCAGCCGCTACCAGCGCAGCACGATGCTCGACGTCCTGGGCAGCGACTTCCTGCGGACGGCCCGCGCCAAGGGGCTCCGGCGGCGTCAGGCGGTCCTCCGGCACGGGCTGCGCACCGCGGTCATCCCCGTGATGCCGCTGGTGGTCTACAACGTCGTGCTGCTGTTCACCGGGGCCACCTTCACCGAGGAGATCTACGGATGGCACGGCATGGGGGAGTGGCTGGTCGACTCCATCACCAGCAACGACGTCAACGCGGTCGCCGCCGTGGCGATCTTCACCGCCGGCATCGTCCTGATCGCGGGACTGCTCTCCGACCTCGTCTACGCGGCGCTCGACCCTCGGGTCCGCACCTGAGACGGCCCACGTCGACCGACTCGAGGAGATTCCCTCATGACCACCCCCGCAACCGCCGCCGGGACGGCGGCGCCACACCGGACCAGGAGCCGCGGCGCGCTCGTCCTCGCCCGCTTCGCCCGCAACCGGCTGGCCCTGGTGGGCATCGCCCTGGTGATCGCCCTGGTGCTCCTGGCGTACGCCGTACCGCCGTTCCTGCACTGGACGTACCACGACAACGACTTCGCCAGCCTGGACACCGGGCCCGGGGCCGCGCACTGGTTCGGCACGACCCACTCGGGCCAGGACCTGTTCGCGCTCACCTTGAGGGGCCTGCAGAAGTCACTGGTCGTCGGACTCGTCGGAGGGCCGCTCACGACGCTGATCGCCGCGGTGGTGGGCGCCTCGGCCGGCTACTTCGGCGGCTGGACCGACCGCGTCCTGATGTGGTTCCTCGACCTGATGCTGGTGATCCCGGCGTTCCTGCTGCTCGCGGTCCTGTCACCGGCGTTCCAGCACGGGACCTGGCTGTTCTTCGTGGTCCTGCTCGCGGCGTTCGGCTGGATGATCACCGGTCGGGTGGTGCGGAGCATGACCCGGACCCTGCGGGAACGGGAGTACGTCCTCGCCGCGCGCTACATGGGCGTCCACCCGCTGGTCATCATCTTCCGGCACATCCTCCCCAACGCGGCCTCGATCCTCATCATCGACGCGACCGTCCAGGTGGGCGCGATCGTGCTCGGCGAGACCTCGCTGTCCTACTTCGGGTTCGGCATCCAGGCGCCCGACGTGTCGCTCGGCACCCTCATCGCCGCCGGAACGCCGGACGCCAACACCTCCCCGTGGCTGTTCTTCTTCCCCGCCGCCTTCCTCGTCCTGATCGGTCTCTCCGTCGCGTTCATCGGTGACGGACTGCGGGACGCCTTCGACCCGACGGCACGGGGAGCGAAGGCCCGGGGGCGCGCCCGGCCGGGCGCGCCCACCTCCCGGCACGCGAGGGCCCGGCAGGTCCCGCGCCGCAAGCCCTCAGCCGCGGTCATCACCACCGCACCCACCGAGGAAGGAGTCACGTCGTGACCGTCCCCACCGCCGCCCCAGGCGTCCCCACACCGCGGCCGGCCTCCGGCGACCCGGTCCTGACCGTGCGCGACCTGCGGGTGTCCTTCCCCGGCGAGGCCGGACGGGTGCAGGCGGTCCGCGGGGTGGACTTCACGCTCCGCGCCGGCGAGACCCTCGCCGTCGTCGGCGAGTCCGGCTCCGGCAAGTCCGTCACGGCCACCGCCGTGCTCGGCCTGCTCCCGGACGACGCGGAGGTCACCGGCTCCGTACGCCTCAAGGGCCGCGAGCTGCTCGGACTGCCGGACCGCCGGATGTCCGGCATCCGCGGCCGTGACATCGGCATGGTCTTCCAGGACCCGCTCTCGGCGCTCACCCCCGTCTTCTCCATCGGCGCCCAGCTGGTCGAAGCCCTGCGGATCCACCAGGACCTCACCGCCGCCCAGGCCCGCGAACGGGCCCTGGAACTGCTGGACCTGGTGGGCATCCCCGACCCGCGGCGGCGCGTCGACGCCTTCCCGCACGAGTTCTCCGGCGGGATGCGCCAGCGGGCGGTGATCGCCATGGCCATCGCCAACGACCCGGAGGTGATCATCGCCGACGAGCCCACCACGGCGCTCGACGTCACCATCCAGGCGCAGGTGCTGGAGGTCCTGGGCAAGGCCCAGGAGGTCACCGGAGCCGCGATCCTCCTGATCACCCACGACCTCGGCGTGGTGGCCGGCATGGCCGACCGGGTGGTCGTCATGTACGCCGGCAAGCCGGTGGAGACCGGGACCGCCGACGAGCTGTTCGCGACCCCCCGCATGCCCTACACCATCGGCCTGCTCGGTTCGGTGCCGCGGCTCGACACCGGGGACCGGACGGCCCTCACCCCCATCGAGGGCACGCCGCCGTCGATGGTGGACCTGCCGGCCGGCTGTCCCTTCGCGGCGCGCTGCCCGGTGGCCGTGGACCGCTGCCGTACCGAGGAGCCCGGTCTGCGGACCGTGGCGACCGGAGCCGGTCACGCCACGGCGTGCCACCGCGCACACGAGATCGACACACCCGGCGGGATCCCGTCCCCGGGCATGTTCCCCACCCCCGCCTCACCGCGGCGGCCCGGCGGACCCCCGCGCGCCGAACGGCCCGAGGTACTGCGGGTCACCCAGCTCACCAAGCACTTCCCGCTCCTCAAGGGCGCGGTGTTCAAGCACCGGGTGGGCACGGTGCGCGCCGTCGACGGCGTGGACTTCGACATCCGCCAGGGCGAGACCCTCGCGCTGGTCGGCGAGTCGGGCTGCGGCAAGACCACCACCATGCTGCAGATCCTCGACCTCGCCGGGCAGCGTAGCGGCACCGTGGCCGTCCTCGGCAGGGACGTCGGGCAACTGGACGGGAAGGCGCGGCGGGAGCTGCGCCGGGACCTCCAGGTGGTGTTCCAGGACCCGATGGCGTCACTGGACTCCCGCATGCCGATCGGCGACATCCTGGCCGAGCCGCTGCGCACCCACGGCTGGGACCGGGAACGCATCGCCGGGCGGGTCCCCGAACTGCTCCGCCTCGTCGGGCTGCTGCCCGAGCACGCCGAGCGCTACCCCGCCGAGTTCTCCGGCGGACAGCGGCAGCGGATCGGCATCGCCCGGGCGCTGGCCCTGGACCCCAAGCTGGTCGTACTGGACGAGCCGGTCTCGGCGCTGGACGTCTCGGTCCAGGCCGGGGTGATCAACCTCCTCGACGAGCTGCAGGCCGAACTCGGCCTGAGCTACCTGTTCATCGCGCACGACCTGTCGGTCATCCGGCACATCGCCGACCGTGTCGCCGTCATGTACCTCGGCCGCATCGTCGAGGCCGGCGACGTCGAGGACGTCTTCGCCCGCCCGGCCCACCCCTACACCCAGGCACTGCTGTCGGCCGTGCCGCTGCCCGACCCCCGCAAGGAGCGGCAGCGCCGGCGGATCATCCTCCAGGGCGACCTGCCCAGCCCCGCGGACACCCCCTCGGGATGCCGGTTCCGCACCCGCTGCCCCAAGTACCTGCAGCTCGGGCCCGCCGAGGCCCGGTGGTGCGACACCGAGGACCCCGCCGCCGGGGCCCTGGGCGAGGACCACACCGCCGCCTGCCACCACGCGGCCGCCCTGGAAGTCCTGTGAAGCGACCCCGGCCTGTGAAGCGACCCTGGCCTGTGACGCACCCCCGGCCGTCCCGCCCGGCGGACACCCGACCCACGGAACCCACAAGGAGAGCCCAGTTGAACCGAAAGTCCGTAAAGCTGGCCACGGCAGTCGTGGTGTCCGCGGGTCTCCTCGCCGGCGCCACCGCGTGCGGAAGCGGCGACGGCGGCGCGAGCTCGTCGGCGCCCAAGGCCCCGCCGAAGGCGACCCTCAACCAGATCAACCCCGTCGACACCGCGGCACTCCGGCAGGGCGGCACCCTCAACTTCCCCGTCGACGAGTACTCCACCCAGTGGAACAGCCTCAACGCGGCCTCGCAGAACACCGTCGCCGTGACCACGACGATGGCCCCCCTGCTGCCGTCGCTCTTCCACAGCACCCCCGACAACAAGCGGACCCCCAACCCGAACTACCTCAGCAAGGTGAGCACCGCCGTCAAGCACGGCAGGCAGGTCACCACGTACGCGGTCAACCCCAGGGCCCGGTGGTCCGACGGCACACCCATCACCTGGAAGGACTTCCGCGCGGACTGGGAGGCCCAGAACGGGAAGAACCCCAAGTACACCCCCGTCAGCACCTCCGGCTACGAGCAGATCTCCTCGGTCGCCGAGGGAAGCGACGCGCGGCACGTCGTCGTCACCTACGCCACACCGTTCTCCGAATGGCAGACGCTGTTCTCGCCGCTGTACCCGGCGTCGCAGATCGACACCCCGCAGAAGTTCGACGCCGGGTACAAGAACCGGATCCCGGTCACCGCGGGCCCGTTCAAGGTCAGCAGGATGGACCCGACGACCAAGGTCGTCTCCGAGGTCCGCGACCCCCACTGGTGGGGCCCGAAGCCGGTGCTCGACGGCATCAACTTCCGTACCCTGGACGCCGCGTCGACACCCGGGGCCTTCGCCTCGGGCGAGATCGACGTCGAGGACATCGGGCCCGACGTGGCCGCCTACAAGCAGGCGCAGAAGGTGCCGCACACCTCCATCCGCGTGGCGGGCGCCCCCAACCTGCGGCAGATGGTGGTCAACGGCGCGAGCCCGCTGCTGAAGGACGTGCGCGTCCGCCGGGCCCTGTTCATGGCACTGGACCGCCAGGCCATCGGGAAGGCCGACCTCAACGGCCTGCCCTTCCCGGCCCAGCCCCTGGACAACCACTTCCTCGTCAACAACGACGTCGCCTACAAGGACAACGCCGGCTCCCTCGGCCGCTACGA
Organism: Streptomyces sp. NPDC059718; assembly: GCF_042733315.1. NCBI lineage: Bacteria > Bacillati > Actinomycetota > Actinomycetes > Kitasatosporales > Streptomycetaceae > Streptomyces > Streptomyces sp. NPDC059718. Next base: position 721 of record NZ_JBHWGA010000081.1, on the reverse strand, counting down.
CCCCACCGCGGCGGGGCGGCAACTGGACGCGGCGGGCTGGAAACCGCACGGCGACGTCCGTGAGAAGGACGGCAAGCCGCTGGAGCTGACGCTGACCATCCCGTCGGGCACGCCCATCGCCGCCAACGAGGCACAGCTGTTCACGGCGATGCTCAAGAACGTGGGCATCAAGCTCGACACCAAGGTCAAGCCGAGCGACGACTTCTTCAACGACGTCAGCGCCGGGAAGTTCGACCTCACGCTGTTCAGCGGCATCGGCTCCGTGCCGTTCTTCCCGCTGACGAACGGCGCGGCGTCCTTCGTCTCCCCCAAGCACGGCAACGTCGGCCAGAACTACTCGCGCATCGGCACCGCCGGGATCGACGCCGACATGCGCAAGGCGGGTACCGAGGTCGGCCACTCCGCCTACCTCGCCGACCTCGACGCGGCCGACGCCGGGCTGTGGAAGCTTGCCGCGAACCTGCCGCTCTACCAGCGCCCGCAGATCGTCGCGACCAAGTCCGACGTGGCCAACTACGGCGCCTTCGGTTTCCAGGACACCGACTGGACCCGGATCGGCTTCACCAAGTAACCCCACTGGACCGCGGCGCGGGAGGACGACCCCCTCCTCAACGCCTCCCGCGTCGCGTCGGCCCCGACCCGAGCCGACACCCCACGAAGGGCCCTTGTCCCCGGTGCACCGGGGACAAGGGCCCCTCCTCCGTACCGCGGGTGGCGACAT
>NZ_JBHWGA010000080.1:0-25707 GCF_042733315.1 Streptomyces sp. NPDC059718 | reverse complement strand
CTCGGCACCACTCGCGTCTCCCATCTCGCACGCCTCACCCTTGCGGCATGACCCGCTCCCGAGAGCCGATTTACGACTTTCCCAACGGAGTCCTTCCGGGCGGGGATGGGGGATCCTTCCGACCACGGCCCGCAGGATCCGGCGGAGCTCCCAGCCGTCGCGCACTTGGGAGAACGGGACTCGGCAGCACCACCCTGGGAACCGTCAGCTTCCATTGCTCGACAGCGTCCAGGGCTTGAGCCTCAATCCCCTCGGTCACTGCCCACGGCGGATCGGTCCAAGGCCGGGGGCTCTCGCCTTCGGCATCCGGTTGCTCGGCCCCAACGGCTTCCGGGCCGTTCGCTGCACACTCCATGCCTTCGGCACCGCGCCACCATCGATGCCCCGGGCATGATCACGCATCACACGCCGACCCACATAGGGCCGACGCACCGGACCGAGCTTGATTCCCCACCCATGACCCACACCGCCAGGCCCGACCTAGGGATCAGGTGCGCGACGGCTGGGAGCTCCCCCGGATCCTGCGGGCGGTGGATGGTGGGAGCGTGGATGGCCGGGGTGATCGACTCCGCGACTTCAGCCGGCCACTTTGGCCGATCCCACTTACGTGGCGGCGCCAGGTCCAGTCGTGTGGCCTGCGGTGATCCCGTCGGGTCATCCGCCGCTCGTCCCACCGCTACCAGCCGTGCGGCGCTCCATGGCGCGGGCAGTAGCCCGGGCCCGGGCCGCCACATCGCAGGCAGTCCGGACTCCCCCGTGAGTCCTCAACTGAACTTGTTCAGTTCATCCATGTGCGGCCCGTGGACCGGCGATCTCCCAAGGACGGGACCGCTAGGCGGCCACGCGCAGCACTGCCCACCAGGGCCCGCCTGACGGCCCGCGTCACCGGCCCCGCACCCGACAGCGCTGTCACCCGAATGGCGCAACATGACGTGCCACCCACATGGGTGAAGATCAAGCTGACTAGTGTCCGAACCGAGGCAATGCGTGAAAGGGGAACCACATGCGCATTCGACGAATCCTCGCCGCCGTCATCGCCACGGCAGCCCTCACCGGACTCGGCCTCACCGGCGCCGCCACCGCCACCGCTGCAACCGCCGCCACCACCGCCAGCCCCACGCCAGGTGAGTGTGAGCAGGGCGGCGGAACGGTCGATTGGGCGACCAACACCTGCAAGGGTGGCACGTACGACGGGCAGATGGTCGACTAGACCCCACTATGCGCCCCGCAGCCACGCGCTGCGGGGCGCTCCCGCACGCTCGTCCCGACCGCACGGTGGTGCCGCCGGGCGGCGCCCGGATCGAACTCCTGAAGCGGGGGTCATGCACGAGCGCCCTCCCGGGCCGTCCTCGGGCCGTGGAAGGGCGCTCAGCGATGACCAGCGATGGCCAACGTCGACAACTGCCGACAGCTCAGCAGCAGATCAGGACGTTGATCGACAAGACGGCCGCAGGTCACGGCCGCCGGCGGTCAGTTGTGGCTGTGCAGGATCTCGTTCAGCCCGCCCCACGAGCCCGTGCGCTGGAGGACCTCGACCGCGCCGGTGATGGAGTTGCGGCGGAAGAGGAGGTTGTCGGCGCCGGAGAGCTCCTTGGCCTTGACGATGGTCTCGTCGGGGAGGGAGACCCGGGTGCCCGCCGTGACGTAGAGGCCGGCCTCGACGACGCAGTCGTCGCCCAGGGAGATGCCGATGCCGGCCTCGGCGCCGAGGAGGCAGCGCTCGCCGATGGAGACGACGGCCTTGCCGCCGCCGGAGAGGGTGCCCATGATCGAGGCGCCGCCGCCGATGTCGGAGCCGTCGCCGACGATGACGCCCTGGCTGATGCGGCCCTCGACCATGGAGGTGCCCAGCGTGCCGGCGTTGAAGTTGCAGAAGCCCTCGTGCATCACGGTGGTGCCGGACGCGAGGTGCGCGCCGAGGCGGACGCGGTCGGCGTCGGCGATGCGGACGCCGGCGGGGACCACGTAGTCCGTCATGCGCGGGAACTTGTCCACGCCGTAGACCGACAGGTGCAGCCCCTCGGCGCGGGCGGCGAGGCGGGCGCGCTCGATGTCGCCGACGGGGACGGGCCCGACGGAGGTCCAGACGACGTTGGCCAGGAGGCCGAAGATGCCGTCCAGGTTCTGGCCGTTGGGCTTCACCAGGCGGTGGCTCAGCAGGTGCAGCCGCAGGTAGGCGTCGTGCGCGTCGAGCGGCTTGTCGTCGGTCGAGGCGATGACGGTGCGTACGGCGACGACCTCGACGCCGCGGCGCGGGTCCGGCCCCAGGGCCTTGGGCGCGGCGTCTCCCAGCAGCTCGGCGGCCTGCTCGGCGGTGAGCCGTTCGGTCCCGGCAGGGCCGGGCGCCGCCACGAGCTCGGGCGCGGGGAACCAGGTGTCGAGGACGGTGCCGTCGGCGGCGATCGTGGCGAGGCCTGCGGCAACGGCACCGGTGGCGCGAGAGGTGGCGGTCGTTTCAGTCATGTGTCGAACGCTAGTCGTTGCGTCCCGCACTTGCCCAACCGGCCCGCAATCCGGAACGCCGGCGCCCGCCCGCCTCGGCCCCGGCGGATCCGGTGTCCCGCGCACCCGCGTCGACGCTCCCGGAGCCGCGCCGCCACCGTGCGGCGGCCGCCAGCAGCACCGCCCCGCTGAGCGCGGCCAGCACCGCGCAGACCGGCCACAGCGCGCCGGGCGCGGCGTCGTACAGGGCGCCGCCGAGGGGCGGGGCGAGGACGGTGCCGCTGACGGAGGCCCCGGCGTACAGGGACTGGAAGCGGCCCTGCAGGTGGTCGGGGGCGCTGTCGGCCACGTAGGCGGTGGCGGTGGTCTTGTAGAGGATCTCGCCCGCCGTGAGGAGCAGCATCATCGTGACCGCGGCGGCGATGTACGGGCCGCCGGCCAGGGCGGCGTAGCCCGCGCCGACGAGGACGAGCCCGGTGCCGATGATCGGCAGCGGCGGGCGGCGGCGCAGGGCGACGGTGGCCGGGATCTCCAGGCAGAGGATGACGCCTCCGTTGACGGCGATCAGCAGGCCGTACGCGGCGGTGCCGATGCCGTGGTCGGCGAGCCAGACGGGCAGGGTGGAGTACTGCTGCCGGTAGACGGTGTCGGTGACCAGGACCGTCGCCAGCAGCACCACGACGGCGGGCCGGGCGCGCAGTGCCGCCCACAACCCGTCGGCGCCGGCGGCACGGACGGCACGGGCAGCCCGGCGGGCGCCCTGGGCGGGCAGCGCGCGGGCGGCGTAGCCGGCGAAGAGCAGCGTGCCGAGGCCGTCGGCGACGAAGAGCCAGGTGTACGAGGTGCGGGCGGCCAGGAGCGCGCCGAGCGGCGGCCCCACGGTGAAGCCCGCGTTGGAGGCGAAGCGCAGCACGGCGAAGCCCTGGCGGCGCGCACCCTCGGGGACGGAGACGGCGACGAGCGCGGAGTTGGCGGCCCGCACGGTACCGGCCGCGTACTGCGCGAGCAGCAGGACGGGCAGCAGCGCGGCGGTGGGCAGGGCGGGCAGCAGGACGAGTCCGGCGCCGGAGACGACGGACCCGGCGAGCAGCACGCGGCGGTGCCCGAGGTGGTCGCCGAACCAGCCGCCGGTGAAGTTGCCGGCGACCAGGCCCACCCCGCCCGTGCCGGCGATCAGCCCGGCCTCCGGGACGGGCAGGCCCCGTACCGAGGTCAGCCAGACGAAGAGGTAGACGAACGTGAAGCTCACGACCGCGTTCGTGAACACCCCGGCGGCCAGCAACCAGACGACCCTGGGCACCTCGCGCATGCCCGCACCCCCTCCTCCACCCAGTGAGTTCCTTTTGGAAACTCACTCCCGGCTGGCAGGATAGCGGCATGGCCCGCCGCACAGAACTCGGTGACGCGAATTGCTCCATCGCCCAGGCCCTCGACGTGGTCGGCGACTGGTGGACGCTGCTGATCGTGCGGGACGCCGCCCGCGGCGTGGATCGCTTCGACGACCTGCAGCGCGAACTCGGCGTGTCCCGCAAGGTGCTGGCCGAACGGCTGCGCCTGCTGGTCGACGCGGACGTGCTGGCCCGTGAGCCGTACCAGGACCGCCCCGTGCGCTACGCGTACCGGCTCACCCCGCGCGGCCGGGCGCTGCTGCCGGTGCTGATCGCCCTCCAGGACTGGGGCGACCAGTGGGTGCTCGGCGACGGCACGACCACCGGCACCGCACCGGACGGCTCACGGGAGGCGGAGCGCGTGCACGCGCTGGCGGGGACCCGCGTGCCCGCGCTGCTGCTCCCCGCGGGCCCGGACGGCGAACTGCTCGACCCGGTGGCCGCGGACCGCCCGTTCACGGTCCTCTACTGCTTCCCCGGCGCCTACGCGCGGCCCGCGTCCTACCCCCCGGGCTGGGGCGACATCCCGGGGGCGGCGGGTTGCACGCTGGAGTCCTGCACCTACCGGGACCGGCAGGCGGAGTTCACCGCGGCGGGCGCGGCCGTGCACGGGGTGAGCGCCCAGCGCCCGGACGAGCAGGCGGAGTTCGCCGAGCGGGAGCGGTTGCGCTTCCCGCTGCTGTCGGACGCGGAGCTGACCCTGTCCGCGGCGCTGCGGCTGCCGACCTTCCGCGCGGGCGGCGCGGTGCGGCTGAAGCGGCTGACGCTGGTGGTCGGCGCGGACCGGGTGGTCCGGCGGGTGTTCTACCCGGTCACGGACATCACGGCGAGCGTGGTGGCGGCCCTCGATGCGGTCAGGACTGCGTCGCGGCCTTGACCGCGTCCGGTTCGGCGGCCGCGTCCCGTACGCCCGGCAGCTGCCGGGCGCCGAGCACGGCCGCGCCGGCGACGACGCCGAGCACCGCGCACAGCGGCCACAGCGCGCCCGGCGCGTGCTCGTAGAGCACGCCGCCGAGCGGGGCGGCCAGCACCACGCCGCTGATGGACGCGCCGGCGTACATGCTCTGGAAGCGGCCCTGCAGGTGGTCGGGGGCGTTGTCGGCGACGTAGGCGGTGGACGGCGACTTGTAGAGGATGTCGCCCACGGTCAGCAGGATCATCATCGCGACGGCGGACGCGACGTACCAGCCGCCGGTGGTCAGCGCGGCGAAGCCGAGCCCGACCAGGATCACGCCGAGCCCGATGATCGGCAGCGGGGCACGCCGGCGCAGGGCGATGGTGACCGGGAGTTCGAGGAGGATCACCAGGGCGCCGTTGATGGCGATGAGGGCGCCGTAGACGCCCGTGCCGATGCCGTGGTCCTTCAGGTACACGGGCAGGGTGGAGTACTGCTGCCGGTAGATGGTGTCGGCGACCGGGATCGCGACGAGCAGCACCAGGACGGCGGGCCGGGCGCGCAGCGCGGACCACAGGCCGGGCGCGTCGGGCGAGGCCTCGCCCTTGGGCCGGTGGTTGCCGTTCGCCGGCAGGATGAAATGCGCGTAGACACCGAAGAAGAGCATGCCGAGGCCGTCGGCCACGAACAGCCAGTCGTACGAGATCGTCGTGGCGATCAGCGCACCGAGCGGCGGGCCCACGGTGACGCCGAGGTTCGCCATGAAGCGCAGCAGGGCGAAGCCCTGACGGCGGGAGCCCTCGGGCACGGAGAAGGCGATGAGCGCCGAGTTGGAGGCCCGGGTGATGCCGGTGGCGTACTGGGCGACCGGGAAGACCACCGCGAGGGCGGCGGTCGGCGTCAGCGGCAGGGCCGCCAGGCCGAGACCGGACACGACCATGCCGGTGATCAGGGTGCGGCGGTGCCCGAAGCGGTCGCCGAACCAGCCGCCGGTGAAGTTGCCGGCGACCATGCCGACGCCGCCCACACCGGCGATGAGTCCTGCCTGGGAGGTGCTGAGCCCACGCGGTCCGGTCAGGTAGACGAAGAGGTAGACGAAGGTGAAGCTCACCGCCGCCACGAAGAACATGCCGCTGGCCAGGAGCCACACCACCCTCGGTATGTCCTTCATCGCCTGTTTCATACTGCCCTCCGATCGACGCTCTACAAGAATCGATCACGTGAAGGCGTGAATGCGGCGCGTGAGGATGCCGGATCAGGTCGCGGCCGGTATAGGTCAGCGAACCCGGTCACATGTGCCGATGATCCGGGCGAAGACCTCGCGGGCCTCCTCCCGGTCGATGTCGCGGCCGGTCAGCAGTGCCTGCAGGCACATCCCGTCGGTGAGGGCGGCCAGCGCGCGGGCGGTGACCGGGTCGGTCCACCGGGTGAGGAGCGCGGCCATGTGGTCCACCCACTCCGCGGCGACCGGGCGTACGGCATCGTGGCGGAGCGCGGCGAGGTAGAGCTCGTACTCCAGCTGCGCACGCGGACGGTCCCGGGAGACCGTCTCCTCGACGAACCGGGCCAGTTCCGCGGCGAGGCCGACGCCGGGCGAGCCGAGCAGGGCGCGCTCCCCGACCTCCCGGAAGAAGGCCTCGTTGCACTGCCGCAGCGCGGCCACCAGCAGGTCGTCGAGGGTGGCGAAGTGGTACGTGGTCGAGCCGAGCGGGACGTCCGCCGCCGCGGCGACGGCCCGGTGGCTCAGCCCGGCGATGCCGCGCTCGCCGACGACGCGGATCGCGGCGTCGATGATGCGCTGCCGCCGCTCCGGGTCGTACCGGCGGGCCATCAGTGGGCGCCGCCGAGGTTGAGGACGACCACCCCGGCGATGACCAGGGCGATCCCCGTCAGCTTGGCGGCGGTGGCCGCCTCGCCGAGGAAGACCATGCCGATGGCGGCGATCGCGGCCGTGCCGACTCCGGCCCATATCGCGTAGGCGGTGCCCACCGACATCGACTTGAGCGTCTGCGCGAGCAGCGCGAAGGCGATCAGGTAGCCGGCGGTGGTGCCGAGGGAGGGCCACAGCTTGGTGAAGCCGTCGCTGTACTTCATGGACGTCGTACCGAGCACTTCCGCGAGGATCGCCCCGCCCAGCAATGCGTATGCCATGCGTACAAGCGTACACATCGATGTGTACGCTTGTACGCATGGCGGGCCCCTCAGGACCGGCGCGGCCACCACCGCTTCCGGGCGGTGTCCGGCGCCGGCGCCAGGCCCAGCGAACCCGTCAGGAAGAACTCCCCGTCCACCCAGTGCCCCGGGGCCGGGGTGTCCGTCAACTCCTCGCCGGCCACGGCGACATCGACCTCGTGGCCGCCGATGGTGCGCACCCGCAGCCGGTGGAAGCGGCCGCCCCCGGCCTCGCCTTCGTGGACCTCGGCGAGCAGGACCTCCCCGGCGAACGCCGCGTGCGCCGAGGGCACCCAGTCCTCGCCCGCCCCCTCCGGCGTGAACAGGCCGAAGGGAATGAGGTAGTCGGGCGCGAAACCGATCTCGCCCTCCTCCTGCGCGGCGTCGTACGCCTGCCTGCCCCCGGTGTGGAGGGTGAGCCGCTCCGCGAGCGCGGCGAGGCGCAGTTCGCCCTCGGGGGCCGTACCGCCCCGGGAACGCAGCACGGCGCGGTCCTCCAGCTCCACCGCGAGCGGGCACAGCATCGTCCCGCCGGGCCGGTCCAGCAGTTCGAGCCGGGCGGTCTCCTCGTCCACCAGCGCCACGCGGGCCACCGGCACCGGCTCTCCGGCGGGCGCCAGGCAGGGCAGCACCTGGGCGATCGAGCGCCCCTGCGTCTCGATGACGACCCGGGCGCCACCGGCGCCCGTCCACACGTGCCGGCTCAGCTCACCCTCGACCTGCTGCGTGTCCGCGCGTTCCAGGAGCCCGACGACGAGTGAACGGAAGGAGTCCCGGTCGGTCACGCCGAGTCCGATGGCGGCGAAATGACTGCTCATGCGCGGAAGACTCGCCGACCCGGAGGAACCCGCGCAAACGAAAATACGACCGCGGGACGCCGCTCCTGCCCGGAGCGGCGTCCCGCGGTCGTGGTCCCGTGCGGGTCAGACGTTGAAGCCGAGCGCGCGCAGCTGCTCGCGGCCCTCGTCGGTGATCTTGTCGGGGCCCCACGGCGGCATCCAGACCCAGTTGATCTTCAGGTCGTTGACGATGCCGTCGGTGGCCGACTTCGCCTGGTCCTCGATGACGTCGGTCAGCGGGCAGGCCGCCGACGTGAGCGTCATGTCGAGGGTCGCGACGTTGCCGTCGTCGATGTGGATGCCGTAGATCAGGCCGAGGTTGACGACGTCGATGCCCAGTTCGGGGTCGACGACGTCGTAGAGGGCCTCACGGATCTCCTCCTCGCTCGCCGGCTTCGTCGTCGTCACTTCTGCGTTCTCGCTCATGCGGACTCCCTGACCGCGCCATCGCCCAGAGCCTGGGCGGTGGCGTCCTTCCACGCCATCCAGCTCAGCAGCGCGCACTTGACGCGCGCCGGGTACTTCGAGACGCCCGCGAACGCGACCGCGTCCTCCAGCACGTCCTCCATCGCGTCGTCGGGCTCCAGCTTGCCCCTCGACTGCATCAGCTCCAGGAAGACCTCCTGGACCTTCACGGCCTCGTCGACCTGGCGGCCGACGAGCAGTTCGTTGAGCACGGAGGCACTGGCCTGGCTGATGGAACAGCCCTGGCCCTCGTAGCTGATGTCCCGGATGGACGTGCCGTCGAGCTTGACGCGCAGCGTGATCTCGTCACCGCACGTCGGGTTGACGTGGTGCACCTCGACGTCACCGTCGCGCAGGCCGCGGCCGTGCGGGTTCTTGTAGTGGTCCAGGATGACTTCCTGGTACATCGAATCCAGCTTCACAGGCTTCGCCGTCCGTCCCTCAGCCGAAGAAGTTCCGTACGTGCTCCAGGCCCTCGACCAAGGCGTCGACCTCGGCCGGCGTGGAGTACAGATAGAACGACGCTCGTGTGGTCGCGGGAATTCCGTACCGCAGGCAGACCGGCCGCGCGCAGTGGTGGCCGACGCGCACGGCGATGCCCTGCTCGTCCAGGACCTGGCCCACGTCGTGCGGGTGGATGTCGCCCAGCGTGAAGGAGATCGCGGAGCCGCGGCCCTCGGGGGTGTCCGGGCCGATGATCTTCAGCTCGGGCACCTCCTTCAGCCGCTTCAGCGCGTACTCGGTGATCGCGTGCTCGTGCGCGGCGATCTTGTCCATGCCGATGGCGCTCAGGTAGTCCACGGCCGCGCCGAGGCCGACGGCCTGGGCGATCGGGGGCGTACCCGCCTCGAACTTGTGCGGCGCGGGCGCGTACGTCGACTCGTGCATGGAGACGGTCTCGATCATCTCGCCGCCGCCCAGGAACGGCGGGAGGTCCTCCAGCAGCTCCTGGCGGCCCCACAGCACGCCGATGCCGGTCGGGCCGAGCATCTTGTGGCCGGTGAAGGCCACGAAGTCGGCCTGCAGCGCCTGCACGTCCAGCACCATGTGCGGCGCGGCCTGCGAGGCGTCGATCAGCACCAGGGCACCGACCTCCTGGGCGCGGCGCACGATCGCCTCGACCGGGTTGACCGTGCCCAGGATGTTGGAGACGAGCGTGAAGGAGACGATCTTCGTCTTCTCGGTGATGACCTGCTCGATGTCGCTCAGGTCGAGCCGGCCGTCGTCGGTCAGGCCGAACCACTTCAGCTTCGCGCCGGTGCGCTGCGAGAGCAGCTGCCACGGGACGATGTTGGAGTGGTGCTCCATCTCCGTGATGACGATCTCGGTGTCGCTGTCCACGCGGTAGGGCTCGTCGGCCCAGCCCAGCATGTTGGCGACCAGGTTCAGCGACTCCGAGGCGTTCTTGGTGAATATCACCTCGTCGCGGCTCGGGGCGTTGACGAACGCGGCGATCTTGTCACGGGCGCCCTCGTACAGCGCCGTGGCCTCCTCGGCGAGCGTGTGCACACCGCGGTGGACGTTGGCGTTGTAGCGCTCGTAGTACTCGCTGAGGGCGTCGATGACCTGGCGCGGCTTCTGCGAGGTCGCCGCGTTGTCCAGGTAGACGAGTTTCTTCCCGTCGTGGACCAGCCGGTCCAGCACCGGGAAGTCCTTGCGGATCGCCTCGGTGTCCAGCAGGCCCGGCAGCTGCAATGTCATGCGGACGCGCCTCCCTTCACATAGGCCTCGTAGCCCTCGGCCTCCAGCTTGTCCGCCAGCTCCGGGCCGCCGGACTCGGCGATCCGGCCCGCGGCGAAGACGTGGACGTGGTCGGGCTTGATGTAGCGCAGGATGCGCGTGTAGTGGGTGATCAGCAGGGTGCCGACCTCACCGCTCTCGCGCACCCGGTTGACGCCCTCGGAGACGATGCGCAGCGCGTCGACGTCCAGGCCGGAGTCGGTCTCGTCGAGGATCGCGATCCTGGGCTTGAGCAGTTCGAGCTGGAGGATCTCGTGGCGCTTCTTCTCACCGCCGGAGAAGCCCTCGTTGACGTTGCGCTCGGCGAAGGAGGGGTCCATGTGCAGGCGCTCCATGGCCTCCTTCACCTCCTTCACCCAGGTGCGCAGCTTCGGGGCCTCGCCGCGGATGGCGGTGGCCGAGGTGCGCAGGAAGTTGGAGACGGAGACGCCGGGGACCTCGACCGGGTACTGCATGGCCAGGAAGACGCCCGCCCGGGCCCGCTCGTCGACGGACATGGCCAGCACGTCCTCGCCGTCCAGGGTCACCGTGCCACCGGTGACGGTGTACTTCGGGTGCCCGGCGAGCGAATAGGCCAGGGTCGACTTGCCGGAGCCGTTCGGGCCCATGATGGCGTGGGTCTCGCCCTGCTTCACGGTCAGGTCGACACCGCGGAGGATCTCCCGCGGACCGCCCTCGGCCTCGACGGAGACGTGCAGGTCGTGGATCTCAAGCGTTGCCATGGGTGTCTCAGGACTCCTGGGTGACGGAGACGAGCACATCGTCCCCTTGGATCTGAACGGGGTATACGGGGACGGGCCGCGTCGCGGGCAGCCCGGACGGCTTGCCGGTCCGCAGGTCGAAGGAGGAGCCGTGCAGCCAGCACTCGATCTGGCAGTCCTCCACCTCGCCCTCGGACAGCGAGACGTTCGCGTGCGAGCAGATGTCGTTGATCGCGAACACCTCGCCCTCGGTGAGCACGACCGACACCGGCACGCCGCCGAGCTCGACACGCTTGGGCGTGTCCTCCTCGAGCTCGCTCAGCGCGCAGGCGCGGACGAAACCTTCGGCGGCGGTCATACGACGGACGCCTCCAGTTCCGCGTCGATCTTCTCCAGCAGGCGCTCCTGCAGGTCGGCGACGCCGATCTGCTGGATCAGCTCGGCGAAGAAGCCGCGGACGACCAGCCGGCGGGCCTCGTCGGCCGGCATGCCGCGGGCCATCAGGTAGAACAGCTGCTCGTCCTCGAAGCGGCCGGTCGCCGAGGCGTGGCCGGCGCCGACGATCTCGCCGGTCTCGATCTCCAGGTTCGGCACCGAGTCGACCCGGGCGCCGTCGGTGAGCACCAGGTTGCGGTTGAGCTCGTAGGTGTCGGTGCCCTCGGCCTCGGCGCGGATGAGCACGTCGCCGATCCACACCGCGTGCGCGTCCCGGCCCTGCAGCGCGCCCTTGTAGGCCACGTTGGACCGGCAGTGCGGGGTGTCGTGGTCGATGAAGAGGCGGTGCTCCTGGTGCTGGCCCTCGTCGGTGAAGTACAGGCCGTAGAGCTCGGCCTCGCCGCCCGGGGCCCCGTAGACGACCCGCGGGTGCAGCCGCACGACGTCGCCGCCGAAGGTGACCACGACGGACTTGAAGGTCGCGTCGCGGCCGACCAGCGCGGTGTGCTGGGCCGCGTGCACGGCGGTGTCGTCCCAGTCCTGGATCGACACGACGGTCAGCTTGGCGCCGTCACCGATCAGGTACTCGACGTTGGCCGCGACGACGGCGTCACCGGTGTGGTCGATGACCACGACCGCCTCGGCGAAGGCGCCGACCTCGACGACCTGGTGGCCGAAGGCGACCCCGCCCTGGCCGTGCACCGAGATCCGCACCGGCTCGGCGAGCACCGCGTCCTTGGGGACGGAGATGACCGACGCCTTCTCGAAGGAGCTGTAGGCCTGGGCGGCGACCCGGTCCACCGGCTTGCCCGCCTTGCCGACCCGGGCGTCGTCCCGGCCGACGGTCTCGACGGTGACGCCCGCGGGGGCGCTCACCTCGACCTTGACGCCGCCACCGGTCGCGACGGCGGTGCCGTCGTGCAGACCGCGCAGCCGCTCCAGCGGGGTGAAGCGCCACTCCTCCTCGCGGCCGTTCGGCACGGGGAAGTCGGCCACGTCGTAGGACGCGGGCGCGCTGACCCGGGCGTCCCGGGGCTGGCCGACCTGGATGGCGCCTTCGGTGGTGGCACCGGCGGCCGGGATGGTTTCAGCCATGGCTGTCTTACTGCCTCTTTCTGCCTATTTGTGCTCGCTCGCCTCCGGGCGCTCGAATCCGCTTCCGACGTTCCTCGACACTGCGCTCGTTCCTCGCTTGGTCTCGTCACCTTCGGAAGCGGCGCGCCCGTTGGCTCGCTCACGGCCCTGCAGGGGCATCGGTTCGTGGTGGACGGAGCAGCCGGGCGTCAGCCGACCGCGCCCTCCATCTGCAGTTCGATCAGCCGGTTGAGCTCCAGCGCGTACTCCATGGGCAGCTCGCGCGCGATCGGCTCCACGAAGCCGCGGACGATGGTGGCCATCGCCTCGGTCTCCTCCAGGCCGCGGCTCATGAGGTAGAAGAGCTGGTCCTCGCTGACCTTGGAGACGGTCGCCTCGTGGCCCATCGACACGTCGTCCTCGCGGACGTCCACGTACGGGTAGGTGTCCGAGCGGGAGATCGTGTCCACCAGCAGCGCGTCGCACAGCACGTTCGACTTGGAGCCGGCGGCGCCCTCGCCGATCTCGATCAGGCCGCGGTAGGAGGTGCGGCCACCGCCGCGGGCCACCGACTTGGAGACGATCGAGGAGGAGGTGTTCGGCGCCATGTGCACCATCTTGGCGCCGGCGTCCTGGTGCTGGCCCTCGCCCGCGAAGGCGATCGACAACGTCTCGCCCTTGGCGTGCTCGCCCATCAGGTAGACGGCCGGGTACTTCATGGTCACCTTGGAGCCGATGTTGCCGTCGACCCACTCCATGGTCGCGCCCTCGTACGCCACGGCACGCTTGGTGACCAGGTTGTACACGTTGTTCGACCAGTTCTGGATCGTCGTGTAGCGGCAGCGGCCGCCCTTCTTCACGATGATCTCGACCACGGCGCTGTGCAGGGAGTCCGACTTGTAGATCGGCGCCGTGCAGCCCTCGACGTAGTGGACGTAGGCGTCCTCGTCGACGATGATCAGCGTCCGCTCGAACTGGCCCATGTTCTCGGTGTTGATCCGGAAGTAGGCCTGCAGCGGGATCTCGACGTGCACGCCCTTCGGCACGTAGATGAAGGAGCCGCCGGACCACACCGCAGTGTTCAGGGAGGCGAACTTGTTGTCACCCGCCGGGATGACCGTGCCGAAGTACTCCTGGAACAGCTCCGGGTGCTCCTTCAGCGCCGTGTCGGTGTCCAGGAAGATGACGCCCTGCTCCTCCAGGTCCTCGCGGATCTGGTGGTAGACGACCTCCGACTCGTACTGCGCGGCCACACCCGCGACCAGCCGCTGCTTCTCCGCCTCGGGGATGCCCAGCCTGTCGTAGGTGTTCTTGATGTCCTCGGGCAGGTCCTCCCAGGACTCCGCCTGCTTCTCCGTGGACCGCACGAAGTACTTGATGTTGTCGAAGTCGATGCCGGACAGGTCCGAGCCCCAGGTGGGCATGGGCTTCTTCCCGAAGAGCTTCAGGCCCTTGAGACGCAGCTTGAGCATCCACTCGGGCTCGTTCTTCTTCGAGGAGATGTCGCGGACGACGTCCTCGCTCAGGCCTCGACGGGCGGCGGCACCGGCTACGTCCGAGTCGGCCCAGCCGTACTCGTAGTTGCCCAGACCCTCGAGTTCAGGGTGAGCCGTCTCCAGGGGGGCAGTCATGCGGGGTTCCTCCCGGCGTTGCTTGCGGTGTTGGTCGGTGCGGTGGAGCCGGCCGGCGACGCGGTCTTCGGCACGAAGGTGGTGCAGACACCGTCCCCGTGGGCGATGGTCGCCAGCCGTTGTACATGGGTGCCGAGCAGGCGGGAGAAGACCTCGGCCTCCGCCTCGCACAGCTGCGGGAACTGCTCGGCGATGTGGGCCACCGGGCAGTGGTGCTGGCAGAGCTGCTCCCCGGCGGAGGCGGGCGCGCCGCGCGTGGTGGCAGCGTACCCGTCCTGACTGAGGGCCTCGGCGAGCGCCTGCGTGCGCTCCTCGGGGTCGGCCGCCTCGACGACCGCCCGGTAGCGTTCGGCCTGCGCGGCGACCCGGGCACGGGCGAAGGCGGACACCGCGGCGTCGCCGTCCTCCCCGCCTCCGGCGGACTCGGCGATCCAGCGCATGGCGTCGGCGGCGAGCTGGTCGTAGGCCTGGTCGAAGGCGTCGCGACCGCAGTCGGTCAGCGCGAACACCTTGGCGGGGCGGCCGCGGCCGCGGTTCCCGTAGACCCGCTTCTCACGCGGCTCGACCATGCCCTCGGCGAAGAGCGCGTCCAGGTGCCGGCGTACGGCCGCCTGGGTCAGCCCAAGCCGTTCCGCCAGGTCGGCGGCGGTCGACGGCCCGTGGACCAGGACGGACCTGGCGACCCGGTTGCGGGTGCTCCGCTCCCCGGTCGTCTGCTCCTCCTGAGCCTCGGACACGTTTTTCACAAGACCAGTGTTGCGTAATTCATCTCGGAGAGGCAAGCGGCGGCCCCCCGGGTGAATGTCTGCTGCGTCACTTAGGGAAACCTAACCTGACCTGCGGAAACGATCTTCCCCGGTGCCCGGGACCGGCCCCCGCGCACCCGCCACGGCCGGCGGCGGCCTCGGGCACCGCCCTCCCGGCGGAGCGCGCCCCTGGGGTTCGTAGACTTCCCGTCATGCGAATGGACCCCGCGGTCGAGGTGACCGGACTGGTCAAGCGATACGGCCCCAAGACCGCGGTGGACGGGCTCGACCTGACCGTCGCCCGGGGCACCGTGGCCGCCGTGCTCGGACCCAACGGAGCCGGGAAGACCACCACCGTCGAGACCTGCGAGGGATACCGCCGTCCGGACGGGGGCGGGGTCCGCGTGCTGGGGCTCGACCCGGTACGGGAGGCCGCCGCGCTGCGGCCCCGGATCGGCGTGATGCTGCAGTCCGGCGGCGTGTACGCCGGTGCCCGCGCCGAGGAGATGCTGCGGCACACCGCCAAGCTGCACGCCCACCCCCTCGACCCCGCGCTGCTGATCGAACGGCTCGGCCTGGAGTCCTGCGGCCGTACCCCGTACCGCCGGCTCTCCGGTGGCCAGCAGCAGCGTCTGGCGCTCGCGATGGCGGTCGTGGGCCGCCCGGAGCTGGTGTTCCTGGACGAGCCGACGGCCGGCCTGGACCCGCAGGCCCGCCGCGCCACCTGGGAGCTGGTCCGCGAGCTGCGTGCCGACGGCGTCACCGTCGTCCTGACCACGCACTTCATGGACGAGGCCGAGCAGCTCGCGGACGACGTCGCGATCGTCGACAAAGGCCGCGTGATAGCGAGCGGCACCCCCGAGGAACTGTGCCGCGGCGGCGCGGAGAACACCCTGCGCTTCAGCGGCCGCCCGGGACTGGACCTCGCCTCGCTGCTCAAGGCACTGCCCGCCGACTCCGCCGCCGTGGAGCTCACCCCGGGCAGCTACCGCATCGAGGGCAAGGTCGATCCGCAGATGCTGGCCACCGTCACCTCCTGGTGCGCCCAGCACGGCGTGATGCCCGACCGCCTCGCGGTCGAGCGGCGCACCCTGGAGGACGTCTTCCTGGAGCTCACCGGCAAGGAGCTGCGTTCGTGACCGCCACCGGCACCTTCACCCCCGACCCCGGCGCGGCCCCGCTGCCCCGGATGATCGGCGCGCAGACGGCACTGGAGACCCGGATGCTGCTGCGCAACGGCGAGCAGCTGCTGCTGACCGTCGTCATCCCCACGCTGCTGCTGGTGCTCTTCAGCGCCGTCGACATCGTCGACACCGGCGCCGGCAAGGCCGTCGACTTCCTGGCCCCCGGCATCCTCGCGCTGGCCGTGATGTCCACCGCCTTCACCGGCCAGGCCATCGCCACCGGCTTCGAGCGGCGCTACGGCGTGCTGAAGCGGCTCGGCGCGTCACCGCTGCCGCGCTGGGCGCTGATGACCGCCAAGACCGGCTCCGTGCTGGTGACCGAGATCCTGCAGATCGTCCTGCTCACCGTGATCGCGTTCGCCCTGGGCTGGTCGCCGCACGGCAACCCGCTCTCGGTGCTCCTGCTGCTCGTCCTGGGCACGGCGGCCTTCTCCGGCCTCGGCCTGCTGATGGCCGGCACGCTCCGCGCCGAGGCCACGCTCGCCGCCGCGAACCTGGTCTTCCTGCTGCTGCTCGTCGGCGGCGGGGTGATCGTGCCGCTCGACAAGTTCCCCGGAGCCGCGCGCTCCGTCCTGGAACTGCTGCCTGTCTCGGCCCTGTCGGACGGCCTGCGCGACGTCCTCCAGCACGGCGCCGGCGTGCCCTGGGGCGACCTGGGGATCCTCGCCGTGTGGGCGGTGCTGGGGCTCGGCGCGGCGGCGCGCTGGTTCAGGTGGGAATGACGCGGTCCACGTAGCGGGCGAAGCCGGCGTCCTTCCGCTGGTCGACGCCGCTCACGTCCCCCGCCCCCTCCCCTGGGCGTCCCCCTCGTGAAGGAATGCACAAGGAGGCCCCTACGATGGTGGCCGTGCCGAATCTCAGCCAAGCAGGCCAAGCCGCGCGAAACCCCCTGGCCTTCATCGCCCAGCGCTGGACCCCGTCCCCCGGGACGGTCCGGCGGGCCGCGCTGGCCGCGCTCGTGATGAGCGTCGTCATCGTGGTGACCGGCGGCGCCGTCCGGCTGACCGGTTCGGGTCTCGGCTGCCCGACCTGGCCCAAGTGCACCGACGACAGCCTCACCGCGACCGGCGCCATGGGGCTGCACGGGGCGATCGAGTTCGCCAACCGCATGCTGACCTACGTGCTGTGCGCGGCCGTCGGCTGGGCGATCATCGCCGCCCGGGCCGCGGAGCCGTGGCGGCGCGGACTGACCCGGCTGGGCTGGGCCCAGTTCTGGGTCGTCATGGGCAACGCCGTACTCGGCGGCATCACCGTCCTGACCGGTCTCAACCCGTACACCGTCGCCGCGCACTTCCTGCTCTCCAGCGCGCTGATCGCCGTCGCGCTGCTGACGTGGCAGCGGGCCGGCGAGGGCGACGCGGGACCGCGCCCCCTGGTCGGCAAGCCGGTCCGGCAGCTGGCGTGGGTGCTGGTCGCCGCCTCCGCGGCGCTGATCGCGGTCGGCACGCTCGTGACGGGGGCGGGGCCGCACGCGGGCGACAGCAGCGACGTGCCGCGCGTCCCGGTGAAGTGGGAGACCATCTCGCAGCTCCACGCCGACCTGGCGTGGGTGGTGTGCGGGCTGACGATCGCGCTGTGGTTCGTGCTGCGTGCCGTCGACGCCCCCGGGGGGCCGCGGGCCCGGGTACGGGACCTGCTGGTCGTGCTGCTGGCGCAGGGCGTCATCGGCTACGTCCAGTACTTCACGAAGCTGCCCGAGATGCTGGTGGCCCTCCACATGCTCGGGTCGACGCTGGTGTGGATCGCGGTGCTGCGGGTGCTGCTCTCGATGCGCGAGCGGCCGGAGACCGAGCCCGGCGAGGCGCCGGTGGCCGAGGCCGTCGCGGCCGCCCCCGAGCCCGCGCCGGCCGCCTAGCCGCCACCGGCCCGGTCAGCCGAGCCGGTACAGCCGTCGCGCGTTGTCCGCGGCCACCATGGCCGCGACGCGCCGCGCGTCGGCCGCCGACCAGGCACCGTCCGCGACCCAGCCGCCCAGCACGTCGCGCACCGCGCCGCGGAAGGCCTCGGCGCCGGTCACGTACAGCTCGGGCAGCCCGTAGGCGTCCGTGGAGAACAGCAGCTTCCCGAACGGCGCCAGCTCCAGGAACTCCGCGAGGACCGCGCCCGCCCGTACCCCCACATGGGTGAGGGCGAGACCGACGTCCGCGTGCACGTGGGGGAAGACGTTCGCCAGGTAGGCCGCCTGACGGTGGTACGGGTAGCAGTGCAGCAGCACCAGGTCGGTACCCGTGCCCGCGGTCGCCCGGGCGAAGTCCGTCAGCAGCGCCGGATCGGCGTGGTCGAGCCGCAGGTCCGGGTCGCCGAAGCCGGTGTGCAGTTGCAGCGGCAGCCCGGTCGCGACGGCCGTCCACAGCAGGTGCCGCAGCAGGACGGGGTGGTCGAGCCGGGCGCGGCCGGCGCGGCGCGCGTCCAGCCACGCCCCGGCGGCGTGCCGGACCTCACCGGGCGCCGGGGGCTCCGGGGCGAGGCCCAGTCCGTGGCGGTAGGCGGCGATCGACTTGAAGCCGGCGGCGGTGCGCGCGGCGGCGTGGACGGCCTCGGCGATGCCCTCGACCAGGGCCCCGGCCGAGTCGCGGCTCCCGGCGACGTCCTCGGCGAGCCGCTCCAGCCGTACGATCTCCCGCTGCCCTCCCCCACCCGCCGCGGCCAGCTCCGCGGGCGTCGTCAGGTCGCCCGGCAGTCCGGTGTCGACGACGTACGTGCCGATGCCGCTCCCGTGCAGCAGCCGGCGCGTGGTCTCGTTCGCCCCGAGTTCACGCCGCCGGGCGAGGTAGCTCGCCGGCGGGCAGTGCGGCTCCAGGCCGAGCAGCGGCGGGCACCAGCGGCGGACGGCGAAGCCGGTCTGGGTGTCGAAGTAGGTGGTGCCGGGCGCCGCGGGCGCGTCGGACTCGGTGAGGTACCCCTCGAAGGCCGCGATGCCGAGGTCGCCGCGGACGACGCCGTGGCAGTGGTGGTCGACCAGCGGCGGCAGCTCGATCACCACCGCCACCGGGTGGCCTCCGCGAGCTCGGCGGGCCCGTACTCGGCCAGTGCCTCGGACTCGGCGCGCCGCACCGCGACCACCGCGCCGAACAGCGCCTCCCCCAGCGCCTCCTTCAGCGTCCCGCTGCGCACCAGGTGCGAGACGGCCTCGCTGAGCGAGGTCGGCAGCCGCTTCTGGTCGCCGCGCTCGCCGGGATCGCCGCTGACCGGAGGGGGCAGCGTTCCCGCGCCGTCGCGCAGGCCGGCCAGGCCCGCCGCGATGACGGAGCCGACCAGGAGATAGGGGTTGGCCGCCGCGTCGAACGGCTTGAGCTCGGCGTGACCGCCGTCGGGGTCGTCGGACTCGCCCGGCACCAGGCGCAGCGCCGCCTCGCGGTTCTCCACGCCCCAGCAGCGGTGCACGCCGGCCCAGCGGGAGGGGACGAGCCGCAGGTAGCTGGCCGGGGACGGGGCGCCGATGGCGCAGAGAGCGGGCAGGGCGTCGAGCACGGCCGCCAGGAAGGTGTTCGCGGCGGGCGCCAGGCCGTACGGGGCGCTGGGGTCGCGGTGCAGGTTGTGCCCGTGCTCGCGCAGGCTCAGGTGCAGGTGGCAGCCGTTGCCGACCTGCCCGGCGACGACGGCCGGGGCGAAGGAGGCGCGCAGGCCGTGGGCGGCGCTGACCGCGCGTACGGTCTCGCGGACGAGGACGACCTCGTCGGCGGCGCGCACCGGGTCGGCGGGCGCGGTGGAGACCTCGAACTGGCCGGGCGCGTACTCGGGGTGCACCTGCAGCACCTCGATGCGCTGCGCGGCGAGCGCGTCGTGCAGGTCGAGCAGGTAGTCCGAGAGTTCGGTCACCCGCGTCAGGCCGTAGGCCGGGCCGCGGGACGCCCAGTCGCCGCTGCCGTCGTCCTTGACCACGACCCATTCGGTCTCGAAGCCCATCCGCAGCTCCAGGCCGCGCTCGGCGGCCCGCTCCGTCATGCGCCGGGCGAACAGCCGCTGGCAGGCGGGGTGCGGGCGGCCGTCCTGGTCGTAGCGGTCGGCCGGGGCCCAGGCCCAGCCGGGCCGGGCGGCCAGCACGGTGAGGCGGTCCAGGTCGGGGAAGAGACGCAGGTCGCCGTCAGGGCCGGCGATGTACGGGGAGGAGGTGATGGCGTCGTCGGAGGTGAAGACGTCGAAGACCGGCGACATGCCCACCCCGCGGAGCGCGGCGTGCGGCAGCCGGGCGGTCGGCACGGTCTTGGCCCTGCTGATGCCCGCGTTGTCGACCCAGCTGACGGCGACGGCGCGCACGCCCTCCGCGGACAGCCGCGCCGCTTCCCGGCGGGCCGTCAGCCGCCGCTCGTCCCGTTCCTCGGTCTCCACCGACGCCTCCTCGTACCGGCCCGTCCGTCGACCGGACCACTCCCATGGTCCTTAACGGGCGTGCCCGGCGTCAGGTGTTGGCGCGTCCGCCGATCTGGATCCCGGCCATCCGCGACCACTCGTAGCGGCCGGTGCGCACCTTGGCCGCGAGGTCGCCGTCGAAGGACTCGTGCACGGTGATCCCGGAACGCTCGACGGCGCTGCGGGCGATGTCGTACGTGGGCGCCACCAGGTCGCCCCACTCGCCGTTCTCGCCGACGAGCACGATGCGGGTGCCGACCTCGCCGATGTACGCGATCTGGCCCTCGGCGCCGCCGCCGTGGCTCTTGGCGAACGCGGTGATCTGCTTCGCCAGGCGGGCGGCGCGGCGCTCGGCACGGGCCGCGGCCCGGCGGTCCGCGGCCTGGGTGACTGCTTCCTGGGTCTCTGCCATGAAAGGAATGCTACCCGCCGGTAATCAGCGCAGGAAGGGGTCCACGGCGACGGCCACGAACAGCAGCGTCGCGTAGGTGATCGACCAGTGGAACAGCCGCATCTCCTTCAGCTTGGCGCCGACCACACCGGCCTTCGCCCGCCCGTACAGGGCGTGCGCCTCGACCAGCCAGAAGGCGCCCAGCAGCACGGCGGCGGCCGCGTAGAACCAGCTCGCCGCGCCGAGCGGCCACCACAGGGTGAGCGAGACCAGCACCATCACCCAGCTGTAGATGACGATCTGCCGGCCGACCACGACGTTGCCCGCCACCACCGGCAGCATGGGCACGCCCACGCGCGCGTAGTCGTCCTTCACCTTCATCGACAGCGGCCAGTAGTGCGGCGGCGTCCAGAAGAAGAGGACGAGGAAGAGGACGAACGGCGCCCAGGCCAGCTCGTTCCGCACCGCCGACCAGCCGATGAGCACCTGCATGCAGCCGGCGATGCCGCCCCAGACGATGTTCTGGGCGGTGCGGCGCTTGAGGCCGAGGGTGTAGACGAAGACGTAGTAGAGGATGGCGGTGAGGGACAGCGCCGCCGACAGCGGGTTGACGAGCACCCAGAACCAGGCGGTGGAAACCACCGAAAGCGTGACGCCGAAGACCAGGCACTCCCACGGCGCCACCATGCCGGTGACCAGCGGGCGCTGCTCCGTACGGTGCATGAGCGCGTCGATGTCACGGTCGATGTACATGTTGAGGGCGTTCGCGCCGCCCGCCGACATGTAGCCGCCGATCATGGTCGCCGCGACCAGCCAGAGGTCGGGCACACCACCCGCCGCAAGGAACATCACCGGAACCGTCGTGATGAGCAGCAGCTCGATGATGCGCGGCTTGGTCAGCGCCACGAACGCCATCACACGGGCACCGAACGGCCGGTGGCGATGGCTCGATCCGATGGCTCCGGCGGGCCGGGATTCGACGGCCGTCACGAACACCCCTGAGGAAAAGTCCAGCAAGCGGCTCCGCTTGCGCGTACCACGCCACTTTAGACGTAGCGGATACTCCGCCCGCGCTCGGGGGTGGCACGTGTTGGCCTCCATAGCGCAAGAGAGGCGCAACCTGAAGGTGTTCTGTGTTCAACAGGCGAAGAAACGCTGACCGGGGCACGCTGGTGACACCACCGGTGCCGGGGAGGGAATGTGGCTGCCCGGGGATCGGTTGCGGCAGGCGTCGGGCCCACACTCGAATAGGTGCACGTACGTGCAGGGGTAGGCTCGGCAACGCCCGGTGTGCACTTCGTCACCGGCGTAATACATGTGGAGAGGAGCCCTCTCAGGTGAGCACCGAGCCGACCACCACCGAGCTGGAGTGGACCGAGCTTGACAGGCGTGCGGTTGACACCGCCCGGGTTCTGGCGATGGATGCCGTACAGAAGGTCGGCAACGGCCATCCGGGTACGGCGATGAGCCTCGCCCCCGCGGCCTACCTGCTGTTCCAGAAGCTGATGCGGCACGACCCCTCGGACGCCGGGTGGACCGGTCGCGACCGCTTCGTCCTCTCGCCGGGACACACGTCCCTGACGCTGTACACGCAGCTCTTCCTTTCGGGGTACGGCCTGGAGCTGGAGGACCTCAAGGCCTTCCGCACCTGGGGCTCGCGCACCCCCGGCCACCCCGAGCACGGTCACACGACGGGTGTGGAGACCACCACCGGCCCGCTGGGCCAGGGTGTCGCCAACGCGGTGGGCATGGCGATGGCCGCCCGCTACGAGCGCGGCCTGTTCGACCCGGACGCGGCGCCGGGCGAGTCGGTCTTCGACCACACCATCTGGGCGATCGTCTCCGACGGCGACCTGGAGGAGGGCATCTCCGCCGAGGCGTCCTCGCTGGCCGGGCACCAGAAGCTGGGCAACCTCGTCGCCCTCTACGACGACAACCACATCTCGATCGAGGGCGACACCGCGACCGCCTTCTCCGAGGACGTGCTGAAGCGCTACGAGGCCTACGGCTGGCACGTGCAGCGCATCGAGCAGGACCCCTCGGGCGACTTCGACGTCCGGGCCCTGTACGCCGCCTTCGCGAAGGCCAAGGCCGTCACCGACCGCCCCTCGATCATCGCGGCCCGCACGATCATCGCCTGGCCCGCCCCGAACGCGCAGAACACCGAGGCCGCCCACGGCTCGGCGCTGGGCGACACCGAGGTCGCGGCCACCAAGAAGGTGCTGGGCTTCGACCCCGAGCAGGACTTCGAGGTCGTCCCCGAGGTGCTGGCGCACGCCCGCAAGGTCGCCGACCGCGGCCGCGAGGCCCACGCGGAGTGGACCAAGCGGTTCGAGGAGTGGCGCTCCGCCAACCCGGAGCGGGCCAGGACCTTCGACCGCATCCACGCCGGCGAGCTCCCGGCCGGCTGGGAGGACGTCGTCCCGGAGTTCCCCGCGGGCAAGGACGTCGCCACCCGCAAGGCCTCCGGCGAGGTGCTGAAGGCGCTGGGCGGCGTGATCCCCGAGCTGTGGGGCGGCTCCGCCGACCTGGCGGGCTCGAACCTCACCACCATCGACGCCTCGTCGTCCTTCCTCCCCGCCGACAACCCGCTGCCGGAGGCGAGCCCGTACGGCCGCACCGTGCACTTCGGCATCCGCGAGCACGCCATGGGCTCGACCATGAACGGCATCGCGCTGCACGGCAACACCCGTGTCTACGGCGGCACCTTCCTGGTGTTCTCGGACTACATGCGCCCGGCGGTCCGTCTGGCGGCGCTGATGAAGCTGCCGGCCACCTACGTGTGGACGCACGACTCCATCGGCCTGGGCGAGGACGGCCCGACCCACCAGCCGATCGAGCACCTGGCAGCGCTGCGCGCCATCCCCGGCCTCAACGTCGTCCGTCCGGCCGACGCCAACGAGACGGCGATCGCCTGGGCTGAGATCATGCGCCGCCACACGGCCAACCCCGCCCCGCACGGTCTGGCCCTCACCCGGCAGAACGTGCCGACCTACCCGGCCAACGAGGACACCGTCAAGGGCGGGTACGTGCTGTTCGACGCCGAGGGCGGCCAGCCCCAGGTGATCCTGATCGCGACCGGCTCCGAGGTGCAGCTGGCCGTCGAGGCCCGCGAGCAGCTGCAGGCCGACGGCATCCCGGCGCGCGTGGTCTCCATGCCGTCCGTGGAGTGGTTCGAGGAGCAGGACCAGGCGTACCGCGACAGCGTCATCCCGCCGAACGTGCGGGCGCGGGTCGCCGTCGAGGCCGGCATCGGGCTGACCTGGCACCGCTTCGTCGGCGACGCGGGCCGGATCGTGTCCCTGGAGCACTTCGGGGCAAGCGCCGATTACAAGGTCCTCTACCGCGAGTTCGGTCTGACCGCGGAGGCCGTGGCCGCCGCGGCGCGCGACTCGCTCGCCGCCGCCGCACGCTGACGCACCGACGCATACGACGTACCGAGGAGATGCAGAACCCATGACAGACGCACTCAAGCGCCTCTCCGACGAGGGCGTGGCGATCTGGCTCGACGACCTGTCCCGCAAGCGGATCACCTCCGGCAACCTGGCCGAGCTCATGGACCAGAGCCACGTGGTCGGTGTCACCACCAACCCCTCGATCTTCCAGAAGGCGATCTCCAGCGGGGACGGCTACGAGCAGCAGCTCACCGACCTCGCCGCCCGGAAGCTGACGGTGGACGAGGCCCTGCGCATGATCACCACCGCTGACGTGCGCGACGCCGCCGACGTGCTGCGCCCGCTGTACGACGCCAGCGGCGGCCAGGACGGCCGGGTGTCCATCGAGGTCGACCCGCGTCTGGCGCACAACACCGTCGCCACCATCGCCGAGGCCAAGCAGCTCGCCTGGCTGGTGGACCGGCCCAACACCCTGATCAAGATCCCGGCCACCAAGGCGGGCCTGCCGGCCATCACCGAGGTGATCGGCCGGGGCATCAGCGTCAACGTCACGCTGATCTTCTCCCTGGAGCGCTACCGCGGGGTCATGGACGCCTACCTGGCGGGCCTGGAGAAGGCCCGGGCCGCGGGCCTGGACCTCTCCCTGATCCGCTCGGTGGCCTCCTTCTTCGTCTCGCGGGTGGACACCGAGATCGACAAGCGCCTGGAGAAGCTGGGCAGCGACGAGGCCAAGTCCCTCAAGGGCAAGGCCGCCGTCGCCAACGCCCGGCTCGCCTACCAGGCGTACGAGGAGGTCTTCTCCTCCGACCGCTGGCAGGCGCTGGAGCACGAGGGCGCGCACAAGCAGCGTCCGCTGTGGGCCTCCACCGGCGTGAAGGACCCGTCCTACCCGGACACCCTGTACGTGACCGAGCTGGTCGCCCCGGGCATCGTCAACACCATGCCCGAGGCCACGCTCGACGCGGTGGCCGACCACGGTGAGGTCACCGGGGACACCATCCGCGGCACGTACGAGCAGTCCCAGGGCGAGCTGGACGCGATCGCCGCGCTCGGCATCTCGTACGACGACGTCGTCCAGCTGCTGGAGGACGAGGGCGTCGAGAAGTTCGCGGCGTCCTGGAACGAGCTGCTGGGCTCGACCGAGGCCGAGCTCAAGCGCCTGGCGCCGAAGGAGGCGTAAGCACGTTGAGCAGCGCCAACCCGCTGCGTGACGCATCGGACCGACGGCTCCCGCGCATCGCGGGACCGTCGGGCCTGGTGATCTTCGGCGTCACGGGCGATTTGTCACGCAAAAAGCTGATGCCTGCCGTGTACGACCTCGCCAACCGCGGGCTGCTGCCACCGGGCTTCTCGCTCGTCGGCTTCGCGCGCCGCGACTGGGCGGACGAGGACTTCGCGCAGGTCGTCCACGACTCCGTCAAGGAGCACGCGCGCACCCCCTTCCGCGAGGAGGTCTGGCAGCAGCTCTCCGAGGGGATGCGGTTCGTCCCCGGCGACTTCGGCGACGACCAGGCCTTCGAGAAGCTGCGCGCCACGGTCGACGAACTGGACAAGGCCCGCGGTACGGGCGGCAACTTCGCCTTCTACCTCTCGGTGCCGCCCAAGTTCTTCCCGAGCGTGGTCCAGCAGCTGAAGAAGCACGGGCTGTCCGATCCTCCCGAGGGCTCCTGGCGACGGGCCGTCATCGAGAAGCCCTTCGGCCACGACCTGGCCAGCGCCCAGGAGCTCAACCAGGTGGTCCACCAGGTCTTCCGCTCCCAGGACGTCTTCCGGATCGACCACTACCTGGGCAAGGAGACCGTCCAGAACATCCTGGCGCTGCGCTTCGCCAACACGATGTTCGAGCCGCTGTGGAACCG
>NZ_JBHWGA010000079.1:0-26183 GCF_042733315.1 Streptomyces sp. NPDC059718 | reverse complement strand
CCCGGCCCCCCCGCCGGTTTCCCACGCACCCCCGCGCCGGGGGCTCTACACAGCTCCCGTCTGCACCCGCGGACGGCAACGAGACCCATGCCACCGGAGGGGGACCCGCTCCGGCGCCCGAACCCCGGCCATCCACCCACCGCACAGCGCCGACCGGCCCCAGGCCGCCACCTTCCCCTCCGCGGCCCGCATCCGTGCGTCCGAAGGGCGCGAGACGGCGGGACAGCCGGACGACCGCCTCAGGCACCCACGGAGATTGCCGCTAACCGCGCATCAGCGCGGCCAGCAGCGGGAGGAAGTACGCGAAGGGCGGGGTGAGGGCGTCGGGGTCCTTCGCCTCCTCGTCCCAGCGGCGGACGGCGACCGCGTCGGCCGCGCCCGGCAGCCCGGCGAACTCGGCCGCCTGGCGGGGGGTCATCACACCGCCCTGGACCTCCAGGGTGTACTTCGACGCCTCCGACAGCCGGTCGTGGTACCCCGGTTCCACCGCGCACAGGTAGCGCTTGGCGGCCACGTGCAGCCGCACCGGCTCGGTGACCTCGGGCCCGAACCAGCGGCCCAGCAGGTCGGCGCCGGTGTGGCTGTGCCGGTTGTCGTGGCCGGTCATCAGGTCCCGGCCGGTGACGACCTCGCCCTCGACGTGGCCGATGTCGTGCAGCAGCGCGGCGGCCACCAGGTGCGGCGGGGCACCGGCGGCCTCGGCCCGGGCTCCCGCCTGCAGCATGTGCTGGGCCATGGTGACGGGTTCGCCCAGGTACTCCGCGGACACCGCGCCCGCGAACAGTTCGGCGAGCGGCTCCAGGGTGTCCGTGCGGCGCAGCACGGCCAGGGTGCTCGCCAGCCCGTCCAGGTCGGCGTAGCAGCCCTGGAGGTGGCGCGCCCCGTCCTGGGCGAAGGCGGTGCGGGCGTGCAGCAGCCGGGTGTTGTCGAAGACCAGGCAGTCGCCGGGCGCGAGCCGCAGGTCCAGCTGCAGTTCGGGGCGGAGCAGCAGCTCGGCGAAGGTGCGGTAGGCCGTGTAGAACGCCTCCAGCTCGTCCGCGGCCATCCGCAGCGTGCCGATCGAGCGGTTGTTGAACCGGACTTCCCGCACGCGGCCCAGCGGGTCGGTGCCGATCAGGGGGCGGTCGGCCCGCAGTTCGGTTCCCGCGTCTCGGAAGACGAACGGCACGGGCGTGCGGGTGAGCACGTCGTACGCCTCCGGGTCCTCGCGGCGCAGCAGCGC
The DNA here is from genome assembly GCF_042733315.1 of Streptomyces sp. NPDC059718. Taxonomy (NCBI): domain Bacteria; kingdom Bacillati; phylum Actinomycetota; class Actinomycetes; order Kitasatosporales; family Streptomycetaceae; genus Streptomyces; species Streptomyces sp. NPDC059718. Next base: position 24,961 of record NZ_JBHWGA010000079.1, on the reverse strand, counting down.
GGCCGCCGCGAAGCCGTCGACGAGACCGGAGTCGCCGCCGTCCGCGTCGTTGACCAGGCAGTGCAGCAGCTGGAGCGTCGGAACGGGATCCCGGTACGGGTTGTCGGTGTGCGGCGTGATGGCGGCCGAGGTGAAGGCGAGGTTGTTCGGGTCCGGCTCGACGCGCACGTCGAAGAGCTTCCCGTAGTTGGTCTCGCGGACGAACCCGAAGGTCTCGGCCACCTCCAGCACCTGGCCCTCACGCCCGGGCACACCGCGCAGCAGCATGAAGCCGAGGCGCAGCACGGACTCCAGCATCCGGGCCCGCACACCCGGCTCGCCCACGTACTCCTCCCAGTCCGCCTCGGGCAGCCGCCCGGCGACCTCGCGCGCGGTCCACAGTTCCTTCCCGGCCTCGGTGCGCAGGTCACCGTGCCCGGTCCGGCCGGGCCGGGCGGCCTCCAGCCACGTCAGCGGGTACGACGAGCGGTGCCCGTCGGGCTCCCAGACCACCTCGACGGCGGGCCGGCCTTCACCGGCGGAGTCGGTTGCCCGGCCGACCCGCAGCCCGGCGGGCAGGGAACCGATCTGGAACAGCTTCTGCCCGGACCGCGGGTCGCGGCACTCGGCGCAGGGGCAGTTGTCGCGGAGCCACATCGCCGGAAGATCGCCGACGGGAAAGCTGGACAGGGCGGACACGGTCACTCCTCGGGGCAAAGTTGTATAGCCAACTTCTCCGACCGTCACAGGCGGAGACGTCCCGGAGGTGACCGCGGCATGGCGCCGCGGCGAACGCCCGCCCTCTAAGGCCCCGCCCGGCCCAGCAGCTCCCCCCGACGAGTTCGCCGACCTGCCCGGTCTCGATGAGGAAGCCGTCGTGCCCGTACGGGGAGGCCACGACCCGCACGGGCCCCGCGCCGGGGATGCCCGCCGCCAGCTCCTCCTGCTGCGCGAGCGGGTAGAGGCGGTCGGAGGAGACCCCGGCGACCACGGTCCTCGCGGTCACCCGGCGCAGGGCGGCCCGCACCCCGCCGCGTCCGCGGGCGTCCGCAGCATCCTGCGCGGCCGCTCGTGGTCCGGGGCCGGGGGAGTGCGGAAGGTGGAGGTCGGCACCGACGGCGGTGCCACCTGGCGGAGGGCCGGACTGCGCGACGTCCCGCGCCGGGACGGGTGGGTGCGCTGGACCGTCCCGTGGCGGCCGCGCACGCCGGGCCCGGCCGTGCTGCTGGCGCGCGCCACCGACACCGTGGGGCGGACCCAGCCGGACGCGGCGGTGCTCAACACCCAGGGCCACCTCTTCGACGGCGTGGTGCGGCATCCGGTGGTCGACGCCTGACGCGGCGCCGTGGGTGGGGACAGGCCGCGCCGCTCCCTGTACGATGCGGACCACCGAGGTTACCGGCCGGTAGGTATGCCGTTCGCGGGGCCAGGGCGAAAGCGCCGACCCGGCCGCGTTCCCGGAGCCGTCCGGCCGCCCGGCCGCCCGGCCCTTCGCCCCAAGGAGCAGTCATGCCCACGCTCGACCGCCAGGACGACGTCTTCATCCTCGACCTCGGGGACACCGAGAACCGCTTCCACCCCGACTGGCTCGCGGCCGTCGACGCCCTGCTCGACGAAGTGGAGAAGGCCGAGGGGCCGCGGGCCCTGGTCACCGCGGCCACCGGCAAGTTCTGGTCCAACGGGCTCGACCTGGAGTGGCTGTTCGCCCACGCGGACCAGGCCGGTGCGTACGTCACGGGCGTGCAGGCCCTGCTCGCCCGTTTCCTGACCCTGCCGGTGGCCACCGTCGCCGCCCTGCAGGGGCATACCTTCGCCGCCGGCGCGATGCTCTCGCTGGCCCACGACTTCCGTGTGATGCGCGCCGACCGCGGCTACTGGTGCCTGCCCGAGGCGGACATCAACATCCCCTTCACCCCTGGCATGTCGGCCCTCATCCAGGCCCGCCTGCACCCGCAGACGGCCCACGAGGCGATGACCACCGCGCGCCGCTACGGCGGCCTCGACGCGCTGGCCGAGCGCATCGTGGACCGTACGGCGGGCGAGGACGAGGTCCGCGAGGCGGCCGTGGCCCTCGCCCGCCCTCTGGCCGGCAAGGCGGGCGCCACGCTCGGCACGATCAAGACCCGCATGTACGGCCCCGCGCTGGAGGCCCTCCGCCAGGAGGACGTCCCCCTCGGCTGAACCCGTACGCCGACGGGGGGCCGGGGTCAGCGGGGGTCGTTGAGCCAGTCGCCCGGGAGGTCGTCGCGCACCCGGTCGAGCGCCTCCTCGGTACGGGCCCGCGCCCACAGGCAGGTGCGGTCGTCCTCGCGGAGTATGACGTCGGGTCCGGCGTACCAGCGCGCGCCCAGGTCCTCACCGGGCGGGTACGCGGGGAACGGCAGCGGGGTGAACCGCCCGTCCAGGGCGTCGAAGTGGGCCTCGTCGAGGTCGTCGCGGAAGTCGCAGAGCTCGAACGGCTCGTGCAGCGACTCCGACAGGACGATCTCGACGCAGGCCCACGAGAAGCGGTCCAGCCACGCCGACCACCGCTCGGCCTCCTTGTCCGCGAGGTCCGGCTTCATGACGACCGGCGGATCGGGCTTGTGCAGGTCGGCGAGGAGGATGCCCCACGACGCGGCGCCCTGGTTCTCGTACCGGAAGACCAGCGCCTCCTCGCGGGCGTCCACGTGGAGCTGCTCGGGTGCGAGCAGCGTGTCGTGGTTGCTGGTGAGGTCCGGGCGCCGCCCGAAGAGCCGGTAGGCGTCGCGGAGCACGGCGGGGAGGGCGAAGCCCAGGCGCTCCTCGGCGGCGGCCAGCTCGGGCGCACCGTACCCGTCGCCGTCCTGGAGGGGCGCGAGCCAGTGCCCGGCGAAGCCGCGCACGAACCGCAGGGCCCTGGCCGGGTCCGTCATGCCCGCAGCCAGCTCCCGCCGCACGTCGAAGTCGTCTGTCATGCCGGGCACGCTATCGCGCCGCCGGACCACGCCCGCCCGCCGCGGACCGAGCGCAAGGCGCGCGGCCGGTCAGCCCGCGTGCGGGAAGGAGTGGTGCTCGTGCGCGACCACCCACCGGCCGTCCCGCCTCCGCAGCCCGAGCGTGAGGCGGAGCCTGATTCCGGGGTCCCGGGCGAAGTCCTCCGGGGTCCCGCAACGGAGCAGGGCGTACGCGAACGCCACGTCGTCGCCGGCGGTGACCTCCAGGGACACGATCTCGAACGAGGCGCCGCGGGCCTGCCAGTCGAAGAACGGCGGCCACACCTGGCGGTACGCGGTGAGGCCGCGGACGCCGTCGTGCGGAGGCGGCACGTCGAACATCACGATGTCCTCGCCGTGGTCGGCGACCACGGCGGCCAGGTCGCCCCGGTGCACCGCATCCGCCCAGCGCTCGATGAGCGCCCGGATCCGCGCCTCGTCGTCCCGCATGGTGCCGCCCTCCCGTGCCGCCACCGCGGCGATCACCGTCCGTCGCCGTCCCCCCGGCCAAGGGTGATGGGGCGGAGGGGGCGGGTGGGCGGGAATCCGCGAGTTGGTGCGGCCGCGTGCCCGCCCGATTAGCGTGCGGATATGGCACTACGCTTCCCCGCTTCGGTCACCATCGACGGCCGGTACGCGCGGCTGGTCCCGCTCTCGCCGCTGCACGTCCCGGCGCTGTTCGCGGCAGCCCGCGCCGACGAGGGGATGTGGCGCTGGCTCTCGACGACGCCGCCCGGTTCGCCGGGCGAGATGGCGGCGCTGGTGGGGCAGCGGCTGGCGCAGGCCGCGGCGGGGGAGTCCGTGGTGTTCGCGGTCGTCCCGCACGCCACGGAGCGCCCGTCGGGCTGGGCCGCGTACGTCGACATCTCGGTCGTCGACGAGCGCGTGGACATCGGCTGGAGCTGGCTGGACCCGGCCCTGTGGGGCGGCCCGGTGCACCTGGAGACCCACTTCATGCTGGTGTACTACGCCTTCGAGGACCTGGGCTTCGGGCGCGTCCAGTGGCGCCTGGACGACCTCGACCTGCCGACCCAGGACGCCGTCTCCCGCATCGGCGGCATCCGCGAGGGCGTGCTGCGCCGGCACTGCCGCCGGGTCGACGGGTCGTGGCGCGACACCGTGTACTACTCCTTGGTCGCCACGGAGTGGCCGGCCGTGCGGGAGCGGTGGATGTCGGGCTGGATCCTCGAATGACGACGGGCCTCAGTGCCCCTTGCGCGTGCGGCGCCAGGAGAACGGCCCCGGGAGGTCGACGGATTCGGTGCGCTCACCGCGGGTGTTGACGGTGTGGTGGACGCCCTTGCTGCCCGTCGTGATGGACAGCGAGCGCTTGTTGATGTTCAGGCGGACGCCGGGCAGGATCCGGAACGACTTGCGGAAGCGAAGAGGCACGTCGTGCTCCTTTCCGAGGGTTCGGTCTGGAGTACGTGTGCCCTGCTGACGGCCTTTCATCGGGGCCCGTTCCCACGGGTGTCGCGGATGCCCGTCGTCAGGCCACGCCGCCGCCGGCCGGCAGGCGCGCGGCGATGCCGTCGATGAGGAAGGCCAGGCTGAGTTCGAACTGCCCGTCCGCGTCCGGCCCGGAGGGTGCCTCCATCCACCGCGCGAGCAGCGGGTGCCGCCCGCCCGCCGCGGCCAGTTCGCGGGCGGCGGTGACGGCCGCGGCGAGTTGCTGCGGGGTGTGGATGCCGTGGCGGCGCCGCATGGCGAGCTCCTCGGCCTCCTGCTGCGCGCTGCCGAGGACGTGCCGGTCGAGGAGTGCCGCGTAGGTCATGGCCTCGCCCAGTGTGGCGCCCTGGCGTACGAGCACCTGGAGGACGAATTCGGTGCGGCGCATCATGTGCGGGCCCAGCGGCGGGCGCGTGGGGGCGAGCTGGGCGAACCACAGATGCCGCTTGACCGCGTCCCAGCTCCCGGTGGCCACCGCGTGCAGATCGGCCCGCCAGTCGGCGCCCGGCACCGGGGGTAGCGGGATCTCCGCCGTGACGGCGTCGAGCATGAGGTCGACGAGGCCGTCCTTGCTCATCACGTGACGGTAGAGGGCCATCGGCGTGTACGGGCCGAGCCGCTTGGCCACCGCGGCCATCGTGAGAGCCTGCGCGCCGCCCTCGTCGGCGACGGCGATCGCGGCGCGCACGATGTCGTCCCGCTCCAACGGGCTCTGGCGGCGCCGCGGCGCGGGCTGCGTCCAGATCAAGGAGGCCGGGGCGCCTTCCGGGGTCTCCTTCGTCTCCTTCACGGGGGGAGTTTACAACGTCAGCTAAAGTATATGGCATATACGTAAGAGCAAGGGAGCAGTCATGAGCCAGCCCACGGCCCCGGCCGGGATCCGCCTCGGCGTCGTCAGGGGCATCAGCTACGGGATGTTCGGGGCGCCGGACAGCTTCGTGCCGGAGACGCGGGAGCTCGGCGCCGGGCTGGTGCGCGTCTTCCTCTACTGGGGGCAGGTCGAGCCGGAACCCGGACGGTACGACTGGTCCGTCGTCGACGCCGTCCTCGGGCAGCTCGACCCGGCGGCCGAGCTCTGGGTCACCGTCTGTTCCAGCTCCCCGTGGGCGACCCGGCAGCCCACCGGCTTCCTCCCGTCCTCACCCGCGCTCGACCCCGCCGGGTACGAGCGCTTCGTCGGCGACCTGGTCGCCAGGTGCCGGGGACGCGTGGACCACTGGCAGTGCGGCAACGAGCCCAGCAACACCGGACTCCTGTGGGCGGGCACGGCGGCGGAGTACGTCGGACAGCTCACCGCCTTCCACCGTGCCGTACGCGCCGCGGACCCGGCCGCCTCGGTCGTCCTCGGCGGCTGCGGGTACGACGTGCTGTCCGGCCCCGCGGACGGCGAGGCCCGGCGGTTCTTCGACCACGTCGTCGAGCACGGCCGCGACGCCTTCGACCTCTTCGACGTCCACCTGTACGGGGACCCGCACGCGATCCCGGACCAGATCGCCCAGGTGCGCGCGATGATGCGGCGGCACGGATACGAACGCCCGGTGGTGGCGGGGGAGTACAACGGCCCCACCCTCTTCGAGTTCCCCCGGGCCCAGGCGGAACTCGAGCGGGCGATGACGGCGGCCTTCACGGGGGCGGCGGAGCCCGGCGAGGCCCCGGACCGCGCGACCATGCGCCTGCTCTACGAACGCTCCCCCGAACTCCCGCCGGAGCTGCGCATGTTCATGGAGGACTGCCCTCCGGAGCTCGCCGCGCGCCGCGACCGCATCAACAGCCGCCAGATCGTCACCCGCACCGTCCTGGCCCTCGCCTGCGGTGTCACCCGCACGGCCTGCTGGAACCTGGCCCCGGAGATCCCCGGCCACCGCGACCGCCTCAACCTCATGGGCTTCCTCTTCGGCAGGCTCGCCCTGCTGGACTACGAGGGCACCGCCCTGACCCGCCGCCGCCCCGCCGCCCACGCCTTCGCCCTCCTGGCCGCGTACCTCGACGGTGTCACGGCCGTCCGCCGCCTCGCCACGGAGGACCGGTCCGGCCTGTACGCCTTCGAGGTGTCCCGGGAAGGCCGCGGCGCGCTCCAGATCCTCTGGCGCTCCGGCGATCCCTTCACCGGCGAGGACGCCCCGGGGACCCTCGTCGACCTCCCCTGGCCCCACGCCGGCGCCCACGCGGTCGACGCCTTCGGCGCCGCCGTCCCGCTGCGCCGCGCCGACGGCACCGTCGGCGTCCCGCTCTCGGTCACCCCGGTCTTCCTCTCGACGGAGCCCCCGGGAGGCGTGACCGGTCGGCCCACGGCGGCTCAGGCCCCGGCCGCGTAGGCCCAGAAGGCGCGCATCGTCGCCGGGGCGGCCGGCCCGGTCAGTTCGACCTGCGTGAGCAGCACCGTCACGGTGTCCGTGGACGGCGTGATGTGCGCCGCCGTGCCGGTGCCGCCGATCCAGCCGTAGCGTCCCGGTACGTTCCACGGGGCGACGGCCGCGACGTCCACCGAACCGCCGAAGCCCCAGCCCTGCCCCTCCAGGAAGACCGCGCTCGCGTCGCGCTCGGCCGCCGGCAGGTGGTCGGTGGTCATCAGCCGTACGGACTCCGCCGACAGCAGCCGGCGGCCGCCCACGGCGCCTTCGGCGAGGAGCATCCGGCCGAAGGCGTACCAGTCGTCGACGGTCGACACCAGGCCGCCCGCGCCGGACGGGAACGCCGGAGGGGTGCTCCACTGGCCGTCGGGCGGGTCCACCAGCTCCAGCCCGCCCTCCGGATCCGGGCGGTAGTAGCCGGCGAAGCGGCCGAGGTCGGCTCGCGGCACGGCGAAACCGGTGTCGGTCATGCCGAGCGGCTCGAAGATCCGCTCGGCCAGGAACCCGCCCAGCGGACGGCCCGACACCCGGGCGACCAGGACGCCCTGGATGTCGGAGCAGGTGTTGTAGAGCCAGGCCTCGCCCGGCTGGTGCAGCAGGGGGATCCCGGCCAGCGTCGCCATCCAGGCGTCCGGTGCCATGACCTGCTGCGGCCGCGGCGGGCCCTGCTTGAGCTCGCCGAACAGCGGGACGAGCGCGGGCAGGGAGAAGTCCGCGGGGAAGCCGTACCCGGCGCGCGAGGCCAGCAGGTCGAGGACGGTGATGGGCGCCGCGGCCGGCACCACGTCGTCGAGCGGGCCCGCCGGGGTGCGGACGACCATCGGTTCGGCCAGTTCGGGCAGCCATGCGGCGACGGGGTCCGACAGGGCGATCCGTCCGTCGTCGACGAGCATCATGACCGCCGCCGCGACGACCGGTTTGGTGATCGAGGCGATGCGGAAGAGCGAGTCCCTGGTCATGGGGGTGGGGTCCCCGACGCCGAGGGTCCCCGCGGCCGCCACCTCGACCCGGTCGCCGCGCGCCACCAGGCCCACGGCCCCCGGCACCGATCCGTCGTCCACGAACGCCTGCAGGATGTCGTGCAACTGCTGCTCCATCGCTCCGCCTTCCCTCGTGTGCCGTCACGGAGAGGACTCCCGCCGCGGCGCGGACTCATCGGTCCGCCGCCGCGCGGCCCGTTCGGCGGTGTGTTGCAGCGGGCGGCACCCGGACACCCGCGTAGCGTACGGAAGGCCGGCCCGTATCGGGGCGTACACGGAGGAAAGGCGCCGGATCCATGCAGCAGGAGCGCGGTGGCCGCTGTGACGTGATCGTGGTCGGGGCGGGCGCCGCCGGGCTGGCGTGCGCGGCGGACCTCGCCGTGGCGGGCCTGACGGTGCGGGTCCTGGAGGCCTCGGACGGGGTCGGCGGCCGGATGCGCACCGACCGGCACCGCGGCTTCCTCCTCGACCGCGGCTTCCAGGTCTTCAACACCTCCTACCCCCAGGTGAAGCGGCGCCTGGAGCTGGAGCCGCTGCGGCTGCGGCCGTTCACCCCCGGCGTCCTGGTGCACACCTCCGGCGGGCGGCTGCGCTTCGCCGACCCGACCCGCCCGCCGTACGCGACCGCCGACCTGCTGCCGGGACGGCTCGCGTCGGGGCGCGACCTGGCGGCGCTGGCGGTCCTGAGCGCCCGTGACATGGCGCTGCCCCCGGGAAGACTGCGCGCCGGCGCGGACACCACGACGCTCACCGCGCTGGCCGCCGCGGGCATCTCGGCCGAGCTGGTGGAGACCCTGTTCCGGCCGTTCCTGTCGGGGGTCTTCCTGGAGGACGGACTGGAGACCTCCAGCCGCTTCTTCCACTTCGTGTGGCGCAGCATGCTGCGGGGCACCCTCGCCCTGCCCGCCGAGGGGATCGGTGCCGTGCCCGTCCAGCTCGCCGGGCGCCTTCCCGAGGACACCGTCCGCACCGAGGCCCCGGTGCGCGAACTGACCGGCGACGGGGTGCTGCTGGAGGACGGCACGGACGTCACCGCGCCCGTCGTGGTGGTGGCCACCGGACCGGGGGCGGCCGCACGGCTGCTGCCCGGTCTCACCATCCCGCCGACGCGGACCGTGACGACGTACTACCACGCCGCCGACCGGTCGCCGCTCGCCGAACCGATGCTGATGGTGGACGGACGCCGCCGCTTCCTCAACACCGTGGTCCTCACCGAAGTGCAGCCCGGACTGTCCCCGGACGGCCGCGCCCTGGTGGCGACCTCCGTGCTCGGTGCGCCGGGCCCCGCCGACGAGCCCGCCCTGACCGCGGCGCTGTCGGACGCGTACGGCACGGACGCCTCCGCCTGGGAGCCGCTGCACCGCTGCACCGTGCGCGAGGCGCTGCCCGCGATGCCGGCACCGCACCCGATGACCCGCACCACCCGCTTCGCGCCGGGGCGTCACGTGTGCGGCGACCACCGGGCGACCGGGTCGCTCCAGGGCGCGCTGGCCTCGGGCACGCGGGCCGCCCGCGAGGTGCTGTCGGACCGGCGCCGCGCGGCGACACGGCTGCGCTGAGGCGCCGGGACGGCCGGGACGCGGGGCGGCCGGGGCGCGGGGCGCTCAGTCGATCGCGGCGTCCACCAGGGCGACGGCGATGGCGCGGGCGTGGGCGCCCGGCCCGGTGGCGTTCAGCGCGGTGCTGCGGGCGACGGCGCCGTCGTAGAGCAGGGCGAGCCGTTCGCCGAGCGCCTCGGGGTCACGGGCCCCCGCCACCCGTGCCAGGGCTGTCAGCCTGCGGGCGAACTCCCTCTTGTAGGCGGCCACCAGCAGGTGGACCGGGTGGTCGGGGTCGGGCACCTCGACGGCGGCGTTCAGGAAGGGGCAGCCGCGCAGCGGTCCGTCCGGCCGCCCCGGCGGCCACTCGAAGACCGCCAGGAGTTGCTCCCGCGGGTCCGGGCACGGCTCCCCGGGGATCACCTCGGCGGGGAGCAGGCCGTCCTCGAGTTCGCGCAGATAGGCCTGGACGAGGTCGTCCTTGCTCGCGAAGTGCGTGTACAGGGTGCGCTTCGACACGTTGGCGACGGTGGTCAGCTGGTCCATCCCGGTCGCGTTGACCCCCTGGGCGATGAACAGCTCCGTCGCCGCCTTGAGGATCCGCTCCCGGGCGCCTCGGCCACTGCGCCGGCGTACGGGGGAGGGTGCGTCGCTCATGCCGTTAAGGATACCGATCGTTTTACTTCACCGGAAACGGCTGTTACGGTGGAGCGCATAAGGAAACCGATCGGTTTACTTAAGGGCTCGGCGGACCCTCCCGCCGCCCCGTCCCGCGGACGCGGGCCGTGTCCCCGCGCACGCCTCCGCTTCCCGCCGCAGTGCCGCGGCGACCCCCCGTTGTCCCCGTCGACCGGGCCGCCCGGCCCGCGTACGGCGCGACCGTGCCTCTTCCCCGGAGACAGACCCATGACCCGTTCCCCCTCGGACCCCGCGGGCGGCACCGCCGTCGTGCGGGCGCCCGCCCCCGGCGGCCCGGCGGCCGCGCGCCGCGGCCCGCACCCCGGGCTCGTGCTCGCCGTCCTCGCCACGTCGGTGTTCCTCTCCGCCCTCGACGCCTTCGTCGTCAACGTCGCCCTGACCCCCATCGGGCACGGCGTGGGCGAGACCTCGCTCTCCCGGCTCAGCTGGATCCTCAACGGCTACGCGATCGTGTACGCCGCGCTGCTCGTCCCGGCCGGGCGGCTGAGCGACCGCTACGGGCGCAAGGCCGGATTCCTCCTCGGGCTCGGCGTGTTCACCCTCGCCAGCCTGGGCGCCGCCCTCAGCGGCGACCTGTGGGTCCTGGTCGCGTTCCGCTTCCTGCAGGCGGCGGGGGCGGCCGTCCTCACCCCCGCCAGCCTCGGGCTCGTGCTGACCACGGCGCCACCCGCCAGGGTCACCCGCTCCGTGCAGGTCTGGGCGGCCAGCGGCTCGCTCGCCGCGGCGGCCGGACCGGTGGTCGGCGGCCTGCTCGTCCAGGTGGCCTGGCAGTGGATATTCCTGCTCAACCTGCCGATCGGCGCCGCCGCGTTCGTCCTTGCCGTACGGCTGCTGCCGGGCGGCCGCCCGGACACCGGCGCCCGGCTGCCCGACCTCGTCGGCGGGGCCCTGCTGGTGGTGGCGATCGGCACGCTCGCGCTGGGCCTGGTCCAGGGCCCGGAGTGGGGATGGGCGGCGGCGCCGACCGTCGGAGCCTTCGCCGCCGCCGCGGCGGCGCTCGCGGCCTGCCTCCTGCGCTCGGCTCGGCACCCCGTCCCCGTCGTCGACCTGAGCCTGCTGCGCGACCGCGTGTTCGCCTCGGCGAACGTCGCCGCCCTGCTGTTCTACGCCGCCTTCGGGCTCCAGTTGCTCGGCCTGACCCTGTGGCTGCAGCAGGTGTGGCACTGGTCGGCCATCGAGACCGGCCTCGGCGTCGCGCCCGGCCCGGCCATGGTGTTCGCCGCCTCGGCCCTCGGGCGGCGGATCGGCCGGCGCGTCCCGGCCGGCGCCGTCGCGGCGCTCGGCTCGGCGCTGGTCGCCCTCGGTACCGCGTGGACCGCGCTCCATGCCGGAGGGCGCCTCGACTACGCCGTCGACATCCTGCCCGGCTGGCTGGTCGCCGGGGTCGGCGTGGGACTGGCCCTGCCCACGATGATCTCGTCGGCCACCTCGGGCCTGCCCAGGGACCAGGCGGCCACCGGCAGCGCCGTCGTCACCATGGCCGGTCAGATCGGCACCGTGCTGGGCGTCAGCGGCCTGGTCGTCGTCCTGGCCGCGGCCGGTCCCCGCGACCCGGCGCACGCCTTCTCCCTCGCCTGGTGGATCTCGACCGGCGTCGTGGCGCTGAGCGCCCTCGCCGCGCTGGGGATCAGCCCCCGGACCGTACGACCGTCGTCACCGCGGGAGGGAAAGGCGTGATGCGCCACCGGAGTTGACCCCGCCCGTGACCACCCGCCCGTGACCCCCCAGTGACCACCCCCGCGGCACGCCGCACACCACCGCCCCACGGCAGCACCACCCCGACAAGGAGAGACCTGATGCGTTACACGACCTTCGGACACCGGACCGGCCTGCGCGTCTCGGAGTACGCCCTCGGCACCGGCAACTTCGGCACCCGCTGGGGCGCCGGCGCCGACCCGGACGAGTCCCGCCGGATGTTCGACAGGTTCGCCGAGGCCGGCGGCACCTTCCTCGACACCGCCGACAACTACCAGTTCGGCGAGTCGGAGGAACTGCTCGGCCGCTTCATCGCCGCCGACCGCGACCACTTCGTCGTGGCCACCAAGTACAGCGTCGGCGCCGTCCCGCGCCCCGACATCTCCGGGAGCGGCAACGGGCGCAAGAACATGGTCCGGTCGCTGGAGGCCAGCCTCAAGCGCCTCGGGACCGACCACCTCGACCTGTTCTGGGTGCACTTCCCGGACGAACTCACGCCGATGGAGGAGATCCTGCGCGGCCTGGACGACCTGGTGAGCTCCGGCAAGATCCTGCACGCCGCCCTGTCGAACTTCCCCGCGTGGCGCGTCTCCCGCGCCGTCACCCTCGCCGAGCTGAAGAACTGGGCCCCCGTCGCCGGCATCCAGATCGAGTACAGCCTCGTGGAGCGCACCGCGGACCGCGAGGTGCTGCCGATGGCCGAGAGCCTCGGGCTGGGCGCCGCCCTGTGGTCCCCGCTCGGCGGCGGCCTGCTCACCGGCAAGTACCGCGGCGGCGACGAGGGCCGGCTCAGCGACCTGAAGACGCTGATCCACACCGAGTCGTCCGCCCAGAAGACCGCGGTCGTCGACACCGTCCTGGCCGTCGCCGAGGAGACCGCGGCGACTCCGGCGCAGGTGTCCGTGGCCTGGCTGCGCGAGCGGGCCGCCCGCGCCGCGACGTCCTTCGTGCCGATCATCGGCCCGCGCAGCACCGCCCAGCTCGAGGACTACCTCGGCGCGCTCGACGTGCGGCTCACCCCGGAGCAGTACACGCGGCTGAGCGAGGTCAGCGCCGTACCGCTCGGCGTCCCCCACGAGGCCACCGCCGGCGTGCTGGAGCGGGTCCGCGGCGGCGACTCCTCCCTGGTGGTCGAGCCGCCCCGGCCGGTCGCCTGACCCCCTGTGGCGGCGCGGCCCCGGTCACGACCGACCGGGGCCGCGCCCGCCCGGGCCTCCGGTGGACCGGATTCCCCCGGTCCGCGATGCTGGGGTTCCGCACCACGACCGAGGGGCGGCGAGGAGAGGAAGGACGGCGCGGCATGCCCATCATCTCGCGCGGATTCCACGGCCGGCGCCCCACGTCGGGCAACACACTTCCGCCGGGACAGTACGAGACCTTCGACTTCCCCGTCATGTCCGCCGGCCCCACCCCGCGGATCACCCAGGACGACTGGGAGTTCACCGTCACCACCGAGGACGGCACCCGCCACCGGTGGGACTGGGCGGAACTCATGGCGCTGCCCGCCGAGACGCCGACCGTCGACCTGCACTGCGTGACCAAGTGGTCGAAGTTCGGCACCCACTGGCGGGGCGTCTCCCTGGACGTGCTGCTCGCCGACGTCGAGACCGCCGCCGAGTACGCGCTCGTTCACTCCTACGGCGGCTACACCACCAACCTGCCCCTGGAGGACCTCCTCGACGGACAGGCGTGGATCGCCCACGAGTACGACGGTGACGAGCTCGCCCCGGAGCACGGCGGCCCCGCCCGGCTGCTGGTCCCGCACCTGTACCTGTGGAAGTCGGCGAAGTGGGTCCGCGGCATCCGGCTGCTCCTGGACGACGAGCCGGGCTTCTGGGAGAGCGTCGGCTACCACGACTACGGAGACCCATGGCGCGAACAGCGGTACCAAGGCGACTAGGCGACCGCCTGCGCTGGCGGGCCGCCGAACTGGTGGAACGGCGCGCCGAGTCCGAGGCGGCGTGGACCCTCGTGTTCGACGTGCCCGGCTGGCCCGGCCACCTGCCCGGACAGCACCTCGACCTCCGGCTCACCGCGGAGGACGGCTACAGCACCCAGCGCAGCTACTCCCTGGCGTCCGCGCCCGACGGCGACCGGATCGAACTGACCGTCCAGCGCGTCGAGGACGGCGAGGTCTCGCCCTACCTGACCGACGACCTCGCCGTCGGCGACGCCGTCGAGATCCGCGGCCCCGTCGGCGGCTGGTTCGTCTGGCGCCCCGAGCAGACCGAACCGGTCCTGCTGGTCGCGGGCGGTTCCGGGCTCGTCCCGCTCATGGCGATGGTCCGCGTCCGCGCCGCGGCGGGCAGCCGCGCCCCGTTCCGGCTGCTGTACTCCGTGCGCACGCCCGGGGACCGGTTCTACGCGGCCGAACTGGACCGGGGCGAGCCCGGCCTCGACACGACTCACCTCTACACCCGCTCGGCGCCGGACGGCGGGACCCGCCCCGCGGGCCGGCTCCAGGCGCGCGACCTGGCCGAATGGGGCTGGCCCGCGGACTTCGAGCCCACCTGCTACGTGTGCGGCCCCACCGGCTTCGTCGAGACGGCCGCAGGACTGCTGGTGGCCCTGGGCCACTCCCCGGACCGGATCCGCACCGAGCGTTTCGGTCCCAGCGGGGGATGACCCCGCGCCACCGCACCGGAAGGAGACCACCCCACCCATGACCGAGCGCTACGCCGCCCGCGTGATCGAGGTGCCCGACGAGGGCATCCGCCTCCACCCGACGGAGGGCTCGGCACCGCCCGAGCAGCCGACCGAGGTCAACCTGCTCGGCATGGCCGTCGCCCTGGCCCTCGGTGCGGCCGGCTACGAGCACCACCCCACCCTGCGCGACCCCCGTTTGCAGACCCTGGACGCGCTGCTCGCGGGCGAGGCCGTGATGCCCTGGCGTCCGCCCGCCGCCGGGACCGGGACCGCTGCGTACGTCGAGTGCGAGCGGTCCGGCTCCGGTGTCTTCACCTGCGCGGTCCGGCACCGGCCCGCCGACGGGGCCTGAGCGCTGCCTGTGCCCCTGGGGGTGGTACCCCCGTTCCCAGGTTCACCGGGGCCTCCCCGACCTGCGATGGAGGGCGCCGCGCCCGCTGTTCCAACGGATCGACGGGTGGTGGTCCGGAGACGGACGCCACGGAGACCGCGGATGAGGAGAGCAGTGCCGATGCTTGCCACCGTCACCGCCCCCGAGGACCGATGGTTCGTGGGATTGCGGTTCAGCACGGCCCGGGGTGCCGTGCGCAGCCACTACTACGTGGTCGGCGAGGCCGCCGACGCGGAGGACGCCGTGCGGACCGCCATGCACCGCGCCGCGGACGCGTACGAGTGCGCGGCGCGGGAGAACGCCGCGATCGACGGGGTCGAGGTGCGCCGTCTGCGCTGGAACCCCCTGGGCTGGGCCTACCTCACCGCTTCGGACCGGGACGCCGGCGCAGCCCTGTGCCTCGGGATCGGTGGCACGGCGGACTGCTGACCCTCATCCGGGCGGCGCCAAGGCGGGACGGCGTGGAGCACCTGATCACCCTGGACGACTCCGGGCGCATGGTGGCCACGGACCGCGCGGCCCTGGCACGGGCGGTGGCCGGACTGCTCGACGGCCCCCTCGACCGTCCCGAGCCGCAGTGCAGAACGGGCCTGGGACACCTGGTACCGGGCCACCACGAGGAGGCCGTCGCCCTCCTGGAGCGCTCACTGGCGCTCGCCGGCGAGCGGTCCGCCGTCGCCGTGCACATCAACCTGGGAGACGCCCACCGCTACGCCGGTGCCCTGGACGCCGCCGAGGCCCACTACCAGCGGGCCCTGCGCCTGGCCGGAACACACGCCCAGGACCTGCTCTCCTTCTGCTTCCAGCACCTGGGCAAGCAGCGCCTGGACCAAGGGCGCACCGAAGAGGCCCGCGCGTGGCTGGACAAGGCCCCGCAGCGGCGGCGCGCCCAGGGAGAGGCCTCACTCGTCGCGTCCTCGGAGGCGGCGCTGCGGCTCGTCGAGCGGGCCGGACACGCCGCTTCACGCCGCCCGGCTCCCGGTGGCGCGGCCGGCCCCTCGGTGGGTTAACTGGGCTAGTCGATGGGAGGTGGACCGTGCCTCGTGACCAGCGACCCGGGCATGGACCGTGGCCATGACCGGCACCGGCAACGGCGAGGGCGCCCCGGACGGCGCGTGCATCTTCGAGAAGGCCCTGTTCGAGCAGGCCAGGGCGGGCCTCGAGATGTACGACATGCGGTTGCGCGTCCTGCGCGCCAACCCCGCGGCCCTGGCCGTGCGCGGGCTGCCGGCGGACGTCGTGGTCGGCGCCGCCCTCGGTGACCTGGACGACCGGATCCCGCTCTCGCCCGTCATGAACGAGGTACTGGAGGGCGGTTCCGCGGTCCTCGACCGTCCCGTCAGCGCGTACCCGGCCACCGATCCGGGCAACCGCCACGACTACGCCGTCACCGGCTTCGTCCTGCGGGACGGCGGGCGGCCCATCGGCGTCGCAGCGATGGTCCACGACGTGACCCGAGACCTGCGCAAGCAGAAGGAACTGGACCTCCTCAACATGGCGCGGGCCGGCATCGGCAGCTCGCTGGACCCGCTGCGCACGGCGCAGGAACTGGCCGACATGGCGGTGCCGTGCTTCGCGGACGCCGTCGCGGTCGACCTGATGGAGTCCGTGCTCACCGGGGACGCGCCCGTGGGCCCGGTGACGGTCCGGCTGCCGATGCGGCGCGCCGCGTTCAAGTCCCGCGACGGGCAGTACGGCGCCTACCCCGTGGGCAGCGCCAGTCATTTCGCCTTCCCCACGCCGTACACGCAGGCCCTGGGCGACCTGCGGCCCCGGCTGGTGGACGCGGTGCCGTCGTCCGGCGGATGGCTGGTGCACGACCGGGCGCGCGCGGAGTTCATCGCCCGTTCCGGGGCGCACTCGCTGATCGTGACGCCGCTGACCGTCCACGGGCTGGTCATGGGCCTGGCCAGCTTCTACCGGGGCGGGTCGCGCCTGGTGTCCTTCGACGAGGAGGACCTGTCGCTGGCGACCCAACTGGCCACCTGCACGGCGATCTGCGTCGACAACGCCCGCCGTTTCACCCGCGAGCACACGGTCGCCACCGCACTGCAGCGAAGTCTTCTGCCGCGCCGGCCGCCGGAGGCGGCGGGGGTGCGGTCCTCGCACTGCTACATGCCCGGCCGCTACGGCGCCCACTGGTTCGACGTCCTGCCGCTGTCGAGCTGCCGGGTCGGGCTCGTCATCGGGTACGTCGCCGGGGAGGACCTGCAGGCCTCCACGGCGATGGGGCGGCTGCGGACCGCCGCCTCCACGCTGGCCGCGATGGACCTCCCGCCCGACGAGCTGCTGGCCCACCTCGACGACGCGGGCCGGCGGCTGGCGCGCGAGCAGGACGCGGACCCGGTGACGCTGCACCACGCGCGGCCGCCCTTCACCGCCTCCTGCCTGTACGTGACGTACGACCCGGTCAGCCAGGCGTGCGCGGCGGCCTCCGCCGGGCACGCCTCCCCGCTGCTGACCGGGCCCGACGGGGCGGTGAGCACGCTGGAGGTACCGGCCGGGGCGGCGCTCGGCCACGGCACGCCCTACGAGACGGTGACCACGCGGCTGCGGGCCGGCAGCCTGCTGACGCTCTACTCCGACGGCAGCGCGCACCGCCACCCGGCCGAGGCCGAGGAGCGGCTCACCCGGCTGCGCAAGGTGGTCGCAGAACCCGCGGCCGCCCCCGAGGAGGTGTGCGACGAGATCGTCTACAAGGTGCTGCGCGGCGCGACCCCGCAGGACGGCGCCGCCGTGCTGCTGGCCAGGACCCGGACCATCGCCCCCGACCACATCTCCAGCTGGACCTTCCCCGCCGAGGCGCCCTCCGTCCGTGAGGCCCGCCGTGCCGCGCACGGCCGGCTGGCGCAGTGGGGGCTGGAGGACCACGCCCCGGTCACCGACCTGGTCGTCAGCGAACTCGCCACCAACGTCATCCGGCACGCGAAGGGCCCCATCCGGCTGCGGCTGATCCTCGACCGGGGACTCACCGTCGAGGTGCACGACGACGCCGACACCGCGCCGCACCTGCGCCACGCCCGTCTGCAGGACGAGGGCGGACGCGGTCTGTTCATCGTCGCCTCCCTCACACGGCACTGGGGCACGCGCTACGAGGAGACGGGCAAGACGATCTGGGCCGAGCAGGAGCTGCCGAACCCCTGAGACGGGCCGCCACCGGGGCCCGTTCGCCCGCGCCGCCCGTTGGGATGATCGCACCGCGCGGCACGTCCAATGTGCCGGGTGGGTGCGGTGCGAGCGTCTAGCGTCACGGTGTGTGGCGGCATGTGACACCCCGCGACCGGCGGGTGCCGTCCGCCTCGGCGTCCACGGGCCCTGGGAGCACTGCGCACCATGAGCGAGCGATCCACCGTCCACTCGGTGACCTACGACCTGCTGCGGTCACTGCGGCTGACCACGGTCTTCGGCAACCCGGGATCCACCGAGGAGACGTTCCTCCAGGACTTCCCGGACGACTTCACGTACGTCCTGGCCCTGCAGGAGGCCTCCGTCATCGCCATGGCGGACGCCTACGCCCAGACCACCCGCCGCCCGGCGCTGGTGAACGTGCACTCGTCGGCCGGGCTCGGCAACAGCGTCGGCAACCTGGTCGCCGCGTACCACGGGCACACCCCGCTGATCGTCACCGCGGGCCAGCAGCACCGCGAACTCGTCATCGGCGAGCCCTACCTGGGCAACCGCGAGGCGACGACCCTGCCCAAGCCGTGGGTGAAGTGGTCGTACGAGCCGGCGCGCGCGCAGGACGTGCCCGAGGCCTTCATGCGCGCCTACGCCACGGCGCTGCAGCCGCCCGCGGGGCCGGTGTTCCTGTCCATCCCGCTCGACGACTGGAACCGGCCGCTGACCGGCCCCGCCGTCCTGCGCGACGTCAGCACGGCGTACGCGCCGGACCCGGAGCGACTGCGGCGCTTCGCCGCGCGCATCACGGCGAGCCGGCGTCCCGCCCTGGTCTTCGGGCCCGAGGTGGACCGCGCCGGCGGATGGCAGGCCGCCGTGGCGCTCGCCGAGCGGCTGAACGCGGCGGTCTACAGCCCGCCGCTCGCGGACCGCGCGTCGTTCCCCGAGGACCACCCCCTCTACCGGGGCCCGCTCGGCATGTCGGTGCGGGCCATCGGCGGACGGCTCACCGGCCACGACCTGGTGGTCGTCATCGGGGCCGAGGTCTTCCGGTACTACCCGTACGTGCCCGGCGAGATCCTGCCGCCGGGGACCGAACTGCTGCACATCACGAGCGACCCGGCGGTCGCCGCGGCCGCCCGCGTCGGCGACAGCCTCCTGGGCGACGCCCGGATGTCGATCGAACTGCTCACCGAGGAGGTCGCCGACGGCGGAGACCGCGAACGGCCCGAGCCCATGCCGCGCCCGCGGAAGCTGCCGCGGACCCCGAGCAGCCCGCCGACGCCCGCCGAGGTCTACGCCGCTCTCGCCGAGGTCCGCCCGGAGCACGCCGTCTTCGTCAACGAGTCCACCTCGACCATGGCCGAGCACGCCGAGTGGCTGCCCACCGTGGAGCCCGGGTCCTTCTTCGCCACCCCGAGCGGCGGCATCGGCTGGGCCCTGCCGGCCGCCGTCGGCATCGCCCTCGGCGACCGGGACCGCGGGGTCAGGCGTCCGGTGGTGGCCCTGATCGGGGACGGTTCCTTCCAGTACTCGGTGCAGGGGCTGTGGACCGCCGTGCAGCAGGGGCTGCCCGTCGTGTACGTCGCGATGCGCAACGGGGAGTACTCGATCCTGAAGTCCTTCGCCGACCTGGAGCGGACCCAGGGCGTGCCCGGACTCGACCTCCCGGGACTGGACATCGTGTCCGTGGCGCGGGGCTTCGGCTGCCGGGCCGTCGAGGTGGCGAGCACGGCGGAGCTGGAGAAGGAGTTCACGGCCGCCCTGGAGTCCGGCGTCACCTGCGTCATCGTGGTGACCACCCGGCCCCGGAAGATCGCCCTCTGAGGCGCGGGGAACGGAACGCCGTCATGGATCTGGGATGCCGGGACCACGTCTACCTGCTGACCGGCGGCAGCCGGGGACTCGGCCGGGCCGTGGCGGAGGTGCTGCCCGTCGACGGCGGTGAGCTGCGGGCGCTCTGACGGCCCGGCGAACCGGGCGACGAGCCAAGGACACACCGGAGCGGCCGGGTGTGCGGTACGGAAGGGGAACAGTGCTCGGCCAGGCTATCGGGGCCGTGCTGCCCGCGGCCCTCGCGGTGGCACTCAGCCCGTTCCCCGTGATCGGCGTCGTCATGATCCTGGGCGGAGGCGAAGGCCGGCGCAACGGCCCGCTCTTCGCGGCCGGATGGATCGCCGGACTCGTCGCCGTGGCCGCCGTCGTGGCCGTGGCGTTCGGCGGCGCCCACGACCCCCACAGCACCCTCTCGGCGGTCGCCGACTGGGGACGGGTGTGCGCCGGCAGCGCGCTCCTCGTCCTCGGCGCGCGCAAGTGGTGGCGCCGCCCGAGGGACGGTGACGAGGCGCAGGCGCCGGGCTGGACGAGGTCGCTGGACGAGGCGACGGCCGCACGCGCGCTGCTGCTCGGCCTCCTGCTGTCGGCGGCGAACCCGAAGAACCTCGTCCTGACGGCCTCGGCCGCCGCGTCGATCGCGGAGACCGGCGCGCAGGGCACGGACCTCGCCCTCGCCGTGGTCGCGTTCGTCCTGGTCGGTTCCTGCGTCGTGCTCGGCGCGGTGCTCCTGCACCTCGCCGGCGGGGAGCGCGCGGCCCGCGTCCTGGACGGCCTGCGGCGGTTCATGGTCGCCAACAGCACGGTGATCCTGGTGGTCGTGCTGCTGCTCCTGGGCGCGAGCGTGCTCGGCGACGGCCTCGCCGGACTCGACCGCTGACCCTCGTGGCCCGCGGGACGGCTGGTAGGGTGACGCGCGTTCGATCGGGAACCAAGGGAGTACGAACGTGGCGGGTGACGACGACATCTCCGGGTGATCCGGGTGTCCTCGGCCATGGGCGGGCGCGTACGACGCGCCGTCGCCGTGGCCGCTTCGTCATGCCATCCCACTTCCTTTCCCGTGCGGCGGCACCCTGCCCGCGCGCGGCGATCTCCCGAGGGCCCACCCATGTCCGACGCGTACGTCATCTGCTCACACCTGTCCTTCTCCTGGCCTGACGACACCCCCGTCTTCGAGGACCTGTCCTTCACCGTCGGCGGCGGCCGCACCGGTCTCGTGGCGCCGAACGGCGCCGGCAAGAGCACCCTCCTCAAGCTGATCGCCGGGGAGTACCGGCCCCGTGGCGGCACCGTCACCGTCAACGGGGCGCTCGGCTACCTGCCGCAGAGCCTGCCGCTGGCCGGCGACCTCACCGTGGCCGAGGTCATGGGGGTCGCCGACGTGATCCGCGCGATCGACGCCATCGAGTCGGGGGACACCTCGGAGGAGCACTTCACCACCATCGGAGACGACTGGGACATCGAGGAACGCACCCGCGTCGAACTGGACCGGCTCGGCCTCGGGGACGTCTCCCTCGCCCGGCCGTTGCGCACCCTGAGCGGCGGCCGGATCGTCTCGCTCGGCCTGGCGGCGCAACTGCTCAAGCGGCCCGACGTCCTGCTGCTCGACGAACCCACCAACAACCTGGACATCGACGCACGACGCGCGCTGTACGGGGTCCTGGAGGAGTGGCGCGGCTGCCTGCTGCTCGTCAGCCACGACCGCGAACTGCTCGACCGGGTGGACCGGGTGGCCGAACTCGACGGCGGCGCGCTCCAGTTCCACGGCGGCAACTACACCCGGTACGAGGAGGCCGTGCGGGCCGCCCAGGAGGTCGCCGAGCGGAACGTCCGCAGCGCCGAACAGGAACTCAAGCGCGAGAAGCGCGAGTTGCAGCAGGCGCGCGAACGGGCCGCGCGCCGGGCCGGCAACGCGGCCCGCACCCTCGACAGCGCGGGCCTGCCCAAGATCTTCGCCGGGACGCTGAAGCGCCGCGCCCAGGAGTCGGCGGGGCGGTCGAACGAGACCCACTCGGCCCGGGTCGGCGAGGCCAGGGCACGCCTGGACGAGGCGGGCCGGGCCCTGCGCGACGACCAGCGGATCGTGGTGGAACTGCCCGGCACCCGGGTTCCCGCCGGACGCACGCTGTTCGTCGGCGAGGGGTTGCGGATCCGCTACGACGGGCGGGACGTCTTCGCGGGCGAGGGCGCCGCCCTGACGATCCGCGGGCCGGAGCGGATCGCCCTGACCGGCCCCAACGGCGCAGGCAAGTCCACCCTGCTGCGCCTGCTCCACGGCGACCTCGAACCCGTGGACGGCGGCCGGGTCAGGCGTGCGGACGGCCGGGTCGCGTACCTGTCGCAGCGCCTGGACCTGCTGGACGCCGACCGCACGGTGGCGGAGAACCTCGCGCGGTCCGCCCCGGCGACGCCGGAGGCCGAGCGGATGAACCTGCTCGCCCGCTTCCTGTTCCGGGGGCAGCGCGCCCACCTGCCGGTCCGGGTGCTGTCCGGGGGCGAACGGCTGCGCGCCACCCTGGCCTGCGTCCTGTGCGCCGAGCCCGCCCCGCACCTGTTGCTGCTGGACGAGCCGACCAACAACCTCGACCTGGTCAGCGTGGGGCAACTGGAGAACGCCCTGGCCGCCTACGAGGGCGCCTTCGTCGTGGTCAGCCACGACCTGCGGTTCCTCGAGCGGATCGGCGTCGACCGCCGGCTGCACCTGTCCGAGGGGCGGCTGCTGGAGACCGGCTCCGCCCCGGCGTAGGCCCGGGCCGTGTCGTCACATGCCCTCCCCCAGCCTTCGGCCGGGGGTGCCCCCGCCCCGCGGTGCTGCCCCGGCCTTCGGCCCGGGGGAGTTGTGGCACCGTCCGAGCAGCCCACTACGAGGACGACTCTCCGCCTTGCGATGCACCGCACCTGGGGGCACCTCCCAGCGGAGCTGGGGGAGCTCCTTTGACGACACGGCCCGGGCCCGCGGCCGGCCCCTGGGCGCCGCCGCGTGCCACCCCTGCCGTCTCCGAGGCCCCAGCCCCAGCCTCAGCCCCGGCCCCGTCACGGCGGCCGGGGCAGCCGACCCCTTCCCCTGGTGATCCCCATGACCCCATCCGCCCTGTCCGCCCATGAGCTCGTCCGTACCTTCGGCAGCCGACGCGTGCTCGACGGCTTCTCCCTCACCGCCGCCCCCGGGCACCGGATCGGTCTGCTCGGCGAGAACGGCGCCGGCAAGTCGACCCTCCTCGAACTGCTCGCCGGAGTGGCCGAGCCCGACGCCGGGACCGTGGTCCGCCCTGCTGACCTGGGCTTCCTGCGCCAGGAGCTGCCCTTCCCCGGCAGCGCGACCGTCGCCGACGTCCTCGACGACGCCCTGCGCGAGGCGCGCCGGCACCTGGCCGAGCTCGACCGGCTCGCCGCCGCCCTCGCCGGGACCCCGCAGGACGCGCCGGGCCACGGCGAACTGCTCGACGCGTACGCGGGAGCGCTCGACGCGGCCCAGGCCCAGCAGGTCTGGGACGCCGACCGCCGTGCCGGGATCGTGCTCGCCGGGCTCGGCCTCGGCGACGTCCCGCGCGACCGCGCGCTCTCGCGGTTGTCCGGAGGGCGGCGCGGCCGGCTGGCGCTCGCCGCGCTCCTGGTGCGACGGCCCACCGCGCTCCTGCTCGACGAGCCGACGAACCACCTGGACGACGACGCCGCGGCCTTCCTCGAGGAGCAACTGCGCGGCCTGCCGGGGGCCGTGGTGGTCGCCAGCCACGACCGGGCCTTCCTCGACGCCGTCTGCACCGATGTGATCGACCTCGACCCGGCCGCCGGCGGCCCGACCCGCTACGGCGGCAACTACAGCGCCTACCTGAAGGAGAAGCACGCCGAACGGGCCCGCTGGCAACGGCGTTTCGAAGCCGAGCAGGAGGAACTCGCCGAGCTGCGCCGGTCGGTGGACGTCACCGGGCACCGGGTCGCGCACGACCGGCCGAAACGCGACAACGAGAAGATGGGGTACGGCCACTCCGGCGGCCGTGTGCAGCAGCAGATCTCCCGGCGCGTCCGCAACGCCGCCCGCAGGCTGGGGCAACTGGAGCGCGATCAGGTCGCCCGGCCGCCGGAGCCGCTGCGGTTCCGTGCCGCCGCGCTCGCCGCCGGGTCCGCCGAGGGCGTCCTGCTGTCGCTGCGCGACGTCCACGTACCCGGCAGGCTCCGCCTGGACCACCTCGACGTGCCGGCCGCCGACCGGCTGCTGGTCACCGGGGTGAACGGGGCCGGGAAGTCGACCCTCCTGGCCGTGCTCGCCGGGCACCTGGCGGCGGCGGGCGGCGTACGCCGCAGGGAAGGCCTGACCGTCGGCCTGCTCACCCAGGACACGGTGTTCGAGCGGCCGCACCGCACGGCACGGGAGACCTACGCGTCGTCGCTCGGCGCCGAGCGCGCGGAGGCCGTGCCGCTGGCCGTCCTCGGGCTGCTCGGGGCTCCGGAGCTGGACCGGCCGGTCGGGCGGCTGTCCGTCGGGCAGCGGCGCCGGCTGGCCCTGGCCCTGCTGGTGGCCGACCCGCCCGAGCTCCTCCTGCTCGACGAGCCCACCAACCACCTCTCGCCCCGGCTCGCGGACGAACTGGAGGAGGCGCTCGGCCCGGGACCGGGCGCGATCGTCGTCGCCAGCCACGACCGGCGGCTGCGTTCCCGCTGGAGCGGCCGTGAACTGCGGCTGGAAGCCTCATGAGCCAGGCGGCGCCCGCCGTGCCCATGCCCGGAGGTGTAACCTTCAAACACGTAATGAAGGGTTACCCGGGAATGGGGGGCGCCGAGCATGACGGCCGACACCACGGACGACGACTTCCTGCTGGAGCTGCTCAACACGACCCCGGTCGTCGAGGGCACCCAGGTGGACGAGCTGGCCGGCCCGGACGCCGGCCGCCGCTGGCTGCGCGCCCACGGCGGAACCGGCACGGCGCAGGAGCTGCGCCACCTCCTGGCGGCGCGCGACGTGCTGCAGCGCGTCGCGCGCGGGGACGGTGAGCCCGGCGACCTCCAGAAGCTGCTCACCGGGGTCGTCCGGGTGCCGCGGGTGACCGCGCACGGCATCGACTGGGAGTTGGAGGCCCCCGCGGACCGTATACCGGCCGTCCGGGCCGTCACGGTCTGGGGCGCGCTCCAGGAAGGCCGGCCCGGACGTCTGCGGCCCTGCGCCAACGAGGAGTGCCGGCTGTTCCTGCTCGACCGCAGCAAGGCCAACACCGCCCGCTGGTGCTCCATGGCCGCCTGCGGCAACCGGATGAAGGCCCGGCGCCACCACCGTCGCGCCCGCGCCACGGCCTCCGACTGACGTACGACGGCGGCCCGGGGGCCCGGGGGGGCC
>NZ_JBHWGA010000078.1:0-26286 GCF_042733315.1 Streptomyces sp. NPDC059718 | reverse complement strand
GTCCGAGGTCACCACCGTGATCGGGTTGCCGTTCAGGTCGGTGAGGTCGGTGAGCGGTTACGCGACCGGGCGGGGGCGTCCCCGTCCACGGGTGAGGCTGTAACCGGCGATGCCCGCGAGCGCGCCCAGCACGCCCCCGGCCGCGGTCCAGATCCAGCGGTCGGACCACCAGCCGCCGCCCCAGCCGTCCTCGGGCTGGGCCAGCCCGGCCGGCACCGGCGAGGCGCTCGGGTCGGCCTCGTCGTCCGCCGCCTCGTCGGACTCCTCGGTCGCGGAGGCGGACGGCACGGCGTTGGGGTCGAGGGTGGCCCCGGCCTTGGCGACGGGGGTGAGCGGGGCGGCGAGTTCGCCGTCGACGGCCTTGGAGCCGCCCGCGTCCGTCGAGGTGGTGCCGACCTGTGCCTGCACCGGCAGACCGAGGTCCTCGTCCGGGAGCCGCAGCACGGTCAGGCGGATGTAGTACGCGCCCGGGAGCGGGTCGTCGGCCCAGGCTTCGGACCACGCGCGAACGGTGCGCAGCCGGCAGCTCAGCTCCAGCTGGGTGTCCTGCGCGGACGCCGTCCTGGTCGGCTTGCCCGCGGTGCACGCCTGACGGCGGCGCAGGCCGTCGTAGACGTCGAGCTGCCAGGTCTGGTCGCCGTGCCGGCTCGCGGACTCCGGCAGGCCGACCGTCGCGGAGACCGTGGGCACCTCGCCCACCGCGGCCGGGAACACCCAGTACAGGTAGTCGCCCGTGGAGGCGCTGGCCGGAACGGTCCGCACCCCCGGCCGGAGGTTCCCGGCGGTCCGGAAGCCGGTGCCGGGCTGGACCGTCTCCTCGGTGGCCCCCGTGCCGCTCGCGCCCGGGCTGGGCGTGGCGTCGTCCGCGGCGGCGGTGCCCGCTCCGGCGGCGAACAGGGCCGCGCCCGCGAGCAGTACGGCGGCCGCCCGGCGCGCCGTTCGGATGGTACGCATCAGTTGGTCCTCCAGACGGCGACGCGCCAGCGCGAGATCCAGCCCCACAGCACACCGGCGACGAGGCCGGTCACGACCAGCAGGGCCAGCAGCCACCAGCCGCGGCCCAGGCCGAAGGAGGCGACGTCGGACGGCTCGTCGGGCGAGGAGACCAGGTCGACGCTGAGTTCGAGCGGCAGGCCCGGGGTGCGCTTCACGGCGTCCGGGGCGGAGAAGGAGTTGCTGACCTCGATGCACACGGTGCGGGCGGCCGCGGCGTCGTCGTCGTCGCGCTCCGGCCAGGCGTAGCGCAGACCGGAGGAGATGACGTCGGTGCGTCCGCTGCCCGCTTCCGAGCCGCGGACGAGTTCCCGGCCGCCGGAGGTGACCGCCCGTACGAGGACGCCGTAGTCGCGGTTGACGGCGCGGTCGGCGCCGACGCTGACGGAGGCGCGCAGTTCCTGGCCGTCGGTGACGCTCACCCGGTACCAGCGGTGCTCGGTGAACGCCTCGCGGTCGCTGTAGACGCCGGCGCCGAGCAGCGGGGCGTCGGCGCAACGGTCGGCGCCCTGGGTCACGGTGGGGGTGACGACCACGTTGTCGGCGGAGCGGTCGACGAGTTGCTTGATGCGGTCGGAGAGCTGGTCGGCGTGGTCGACGGCGGTGTAGGTACCGCCGGTGGCCTCGGCGATACAACTCAGCTGCTCGCGGATCTTGGTGTTGGGCACCAGGCCGAGGGTGTCGACGACCAGGTGGGTGCCCTCGGCGGCGAGTTCACGCGCGACCTCGCACGGGTCGAGCGGCTGGCAGGTGTCCTCGCCGTCGGTGATGAGCACGATCCGGCGGGTGCCGTCACCGCCCGCGAGGTCCTTGCCCGCGGCCTGCAGGGCGGGGCCGATCGGCGTCCATCCGGTGGGGGCGAGGGTGGCGACCGCGGTCTTGGCCTCGGTGCGGTCGACGCTGCCGACCGGGTAGAGGGCCTCGGTGTCCTTGCAGCCGACCACCTTGTCCTTGCCGGGGTAGTTGGCGCCGAGGGTGCGTATGCCGAGCCGGACCTCGTCCGGTACGGCGTCGATGACCTCGTTGAACGCCTGCTTGGCGGCCGACATGCGGGACCTGCCGTCGATGTCGTTGGCCCGCATCGAACCGCTGACGTCGAGCACGAGCTCGACCTTCGGGGCCTCGTGCGCGGTCTCCGGCCCGTCGTCCGCGGCGGCCGGCGCCGCGGCCGGGAAGAGCGCGGTGGCGAGGGTGGCCGCGAGGCCGCACAGCCCCACCGCCAGCCGTTTGCTTATGATCATTGGCGGATCCTATGGAAGATCCGACTCCGCCCCCAACTCGGCCCGGGCCGCTCATCCGTGACCCTCCCCGCAGCGGACCACGCCTCGGGCCCGGGACACGGCGCTGACCAGCGACGGTCGACGGTCACCCCTCTCGTTCGGCTCGGCTGATCGGCCTGACGGACCGTCAGGCAAGATGTCAGACCCGCCGCCGCCACACCTGCGGGACCACGTCGGTCACCTCCAGGCATCCATAGCGTCCCATTGACGATAAGTGGCTCCCCGTGCCAGGCTGACGCGGCATCATGCCGGAGATCCGTCCTGAACCGGCTGTCCCCGGGATGCCCCGGAACCGCTGCATTCGACCAGGACGGCGCTCGCTCTGCACCCGCCGTTCGGTCCGTCCCGCACGTGCCGCCGGATCACCTGGAGGACGCCCGTGGCCCACGCCCACACACCCCATCCCCACCTGGACGCGCGGGCCGCCGACCGGGCCGCCGGGGTGCTGCTCGGCGCGGCCGTGGGCGACGCGCTGGGTGTGCCGTACGAGTTCAAGGCGACGCTGAGTGAGGATCAGCAGCCGCGGATGATCGGCGGCGGCCTGGGTCCGTACGAGCCGGGCGAGTACTCCGACGACACCCAGATGCAGGTCTGCATCGCCCAGGTAGCGGCGACCGGAGCGGATCTGCGCGACCCGGAGGCCCTGGACGCGATCGCCGCCAACTTCCAGGGCTGGCTGAGCGAAGGCGCCAGCGACGTCGGCAACCAGACCAGCCTCGTCCTGAGCACCGCCGCCCGCGCCCCCGGGTCGGCGGGCACGGCGATGTGGGAGGCCGCCCGCGAGTACACCGCCCGCAACGCGCGCAGCGCCGGGAACGGCTCGTTGATGCGGACCGGGATCGTCGCCCTCGCACACCTCGGTGACCCCGCCGCGATGGCCGAGGCCGCCATCGCCGTCAGCGCGCTCACCCACCCCGACCCCGACTGCGCCGACGCCTGCGTGCTGTGGTGCTCCGGCATCCGCACCGCGGTGTTGTACGGCACCTTCGACGGCGTGCGCGACGGCCTGGCCCTGCTCCCGCCCGAGCGCCGCGAGACGTGGGCGAAGCACCTTGACGCGGCGGAGGCCCACCCGCCGCACCACTTCGGCAACAACGGCTGGGTCGTCCACGCACTCCAGGCCGCCTGGTCGGCCATCACCCGCACCGCTGTTCCCGAACTGAACCCTGCCGAAGGCGGCTTCCCCGCCCGGCACCTGCGCCTCGCCCTGGAGGCGGCGGTACGCGCCGGAACGGACACCGACACCGTCGCGGCGATCGCGGGCGCCCTGCTCGGCGCGCGCTGGGGCTGCTCCGGCATCCCGCTGGAGTGGCAGCAGGCCGTCAACGGCTGGCCGGGGCTCACGGGTGCCGACCTGGTCCGGCTGGCTGTGCTCACCGCCCGGGGCGGGAACGACGACGACGCCGGCTGGCCCTCGGCGCCGCGCTTGCCGGCCGGTGGCCACCCCGGCTTCGCCATCCCCCACCCGCACGACGACGGTGTGATCCTGGGCAACCTGGCCCTGGCCCAGGGCACCGAGCCGGTCGGCGTCGACGCCGTGGTCTCGCTCTGCCGCGTCGGTTCGGACCCGCTCCTGCCCGGCACACCCGGCGTCGAGCAGGTCCGCGTCTGGCTGGTCGACAGTGAGGGAGCGAACGCCAACCTCCACCACGTCGTGGACCAGGCCGCCCGCCAGGTGCTACGGCTGCGCCAGGAGGGCAAGCGGGTCCTGCTCCACTGCCATGCCGGGCAGAGCCGCACCCCGGCCGTCGCCGCCGTCTACAGCCACCTGGCCAAGGGCACCGATGCGCAGAGCGCGCTGCGGGACCTGCGCCGGGCGCTGACCGGTGGCTGGCACCTCCACGCGCACCCCGAACTCCAGTCCGCGGTCCACGATCTGACCGCCCCGGCGACGGCCGCCGGAACCCGGATCGACGAGGGCCGGCGGGAGGCGTCCGATCCGGAACCCGACGCCGGGCAGCGGTCCCGGTGGGATCGCCACCCCGGTTGGTGAGCCGCGTCCCGCGCCGAAACCCCCGGCCCCGGTCCCGCGTGAAACCAGGGCCGAGTCCGGGGCCGGGGCGGTGGCCGGCTGGACGTGGGCACACCTGCCGCCGGACCGCCGCGGTACGGTGCGTTCTGCACATTGCAAAGCGTCCCCAACATGCTTTGCCAAGCCCTGACGTCATGACAAACTACGCGGGGATCAGCGGTGTTGGAGGGGATGGACCGTGACTGAAGCGCGGGCGGCAAGTGCTCCCACCGTGCTGCGGGTGGTGCTCGGCAGACGCCTCCAGGACCTCCGCGAGAGGGCCGGTCTCTCCTACGAGCAGGCGGCCCGCGCCCTGGACGTCACCCACGCCACGGTGCGCCGCATCGAGAAGGCCGAGGTGGGCCTGCGCATCCCGTACGTGGAGAAACTGCTCCTCACCTACGGCGTCACCGAGCCCGCCGAGATCGCCAACTTCCTGGAACTGGCCCGCGAGGCCAACCGTCCCGGCTGGTGGCACCGCTTCCGTGACGTGCTCCCCGAGTGGTTCAGCGCCTTCGTCAGCCTGGAGGGCGCCGCCGAGCTGATCCGCGCCTACGAACCGCACTACGTCCCGGGCCTGCTGCAGACCCCGCAGTACGCGGAGGCCGTGCTGCGCGCGGGGCGGCCGCACGCCTCGCGGGAGGAGATCGAGCGCGGCGTCGCGCTGCGCATGCAACGGCAGGCGCTGCTCACCCGCGACGACCCGCCGCTGCTGTGGGTCGTGATGGACGAGACGGTGCTGCGCCGTCCCATCGGCGGCCCCGAGGTGATGCGCCTGCAGATCGACCGCCTGATCGAGGCGTGCGGGATGCCCCAGGTGCGACTGCAGGTGCTGCCCTTCGCGTCGGGGCCGCACCCGGCGATGTACGGCCCGTTCCACATCTTCCGCTTCCCGCTGCCGGAACTGCCGGACATCGCGTACGCGGAGAGCCTGATCGGCGCCGTCTACCTCGACGAACGCGAGGACGTCTCGCGGTTCCGCGAGGCCCTGGACCGGATGAGCGCCCAGGCCCTGCCCGCCGGCCCCACCCGGGAGTTCCTGGAGGAGGCACGGGGCCGGCTGTGAGGTCGGGCGCCGTGCCGTCCACCGGTCAGCGGGGCATCGCGGCCAGCTTCGCCGCGAGGCTCTCGACGCGGTCCCGCCAGACGTCCAGCGCCAGGGCGGGGGGCACCTCGGGGACGCCGGTCTGGGTGAGGACCAGTCGCGCACCGTGCCCGGTGCCGCGGGTCAGCTCCCAGCGCACGGTGCCCTCGTGGCGGCCGTGGAGGTCCCAGGGGTAGGCGAGCGCCTCCTTCGGGCGCAGTTCGCTCACCGGTCCCGGGGCGAAGTCGCCCACGACGAAGCCGCGCGGCACGGGCCCGCCCACCTCGGGCGCGGACACCCCGCCGAGCAGGGTCTTCCACACCACGGCCGCGGGCTGGGTCAGCTGCCGCTCGAAACGGACCTTCCAGCCGACCGGCAGCTCCTCCACCGTGCCGTGGTCGAGACCGAACTCCTTGACGTAGCGCTCGTGGGCCGCCTTCATGTCGCCCGGCCCGGGCGCCGGCTCGCCCTCCAGCTCGGGGTCGATGCCGGCGATGCAGGCGTCCCAGCCCGCGGCGAAGCTGGCGGCGCCGGGGCGGTCGCCGAAGGTGTGGGTCAGGGTCAGCACCGAGCCCAGGGACTCCGGCTCCAGCTCCCAGCGCAGCAGGTCCTCGCCCCAGGTGTAGGCGACGACGTGCGGCGGGTCCCACTCGGTGACCTCGCCGTCCATGGCCTCGCCCTCGCCGTGCCGGAAGGGGAAGCGCACCTTGCCGCCCACCCGCGCCTCCATCTCCACGTCGGAGGGGAACCACTTCGACAGGTGCCCCGGCTCGGTCAGGGCCCGCCACACCTTCTCCGGCGGGTGTGCGAGCCGCCGCTCCATCCGCAGCGCGGTCCGGCCGTCGGCGGTGGTCAGCGTCTCTCCGGTGTCCGTGGTCATGGCTCCTCCATCTCGTCGGGCATGGCGTCCAGATGCCGCTCCAGCGCGTCCAGGCCGGTGCCCCACAGCCTGCGGTACGGCGCGAGCCAGGCGTCGACCTCCCGCAGGGGCTCGGGGCTCAGCTCGTACCAGCGGCGCTGCGCCTCGGCACGCACCCGGACCAGGCCCGCCTCACGGAGCACGCGCAGGTGCTTGGACGTACCGGGCTGGCTGAGGCCGAGGTGCTCGGTGAGCTCGCCGACGAGGCGGGGGCGTTCCAGGAGCAGATCGAGGATCCGCCGCCGCGTCGGCTCGGCCAGCACGTCGAAGGGCATGGACACGTTCCCCAATATACTCCCCAGGCTATATACCCACAACGGCATGTGCGCGCGGCGGGTACGCGACCGGGGCTCGTCGCGCCCTGGTGTGCGCCCCCGACGGTGGGTCAGAATGTCCGCCGTGACGATCACCACCGCCGAGGCGGACAAGGTCCTGGCCGACAACTTCGCGCCCTGGGTGCAGGACCTGGGGCTCTCCGTCGAGGAGACCGGGGAGCGGCACGCCGTGCTGCGGCTGCCCTGGTCGGACCGGCTGGCCCGGGAGGGCGGCGCGTTGTCGGGCCAGGCGCTGATGGCCGCCGCCGACACGGCGACCGTCATCGCGGTGTCCGCGGCCCGCGGGGGCTACGGGCCGATGACGACCATCCAGCAGTCCACCACCTTCCAGCGCGCGGTCATGGGCACCGACGTCCTGGTCACGGCGCGTGTCACCAAGCTCGGGCGGCGGCTGGCGTTCATCGACGTCGACCTCACCCCGGAAGGCGCCGTCGAGCCCGCGGCGCAGGCGGCCACGGTCTACGCCTTCCCCGGCTGAGACGGCTGGAGCGGCTGGAGCGGCAGGAGCGGCAGGGGGCGCCCCGGTGGACCCCCTGCAGATCCCCTCCCGCCCGATTTTCACCGTATCGAGTCGGATTCCCCGTCACGCGCGGCGTGGTGGTGCGACAACCCAGCCGGTCCGGGCAACCATTGACCTTTCGTCAGATAATCGGTTTTTGGGCTGGAGCGACGTGACTCGACGACCCCGCCGGGTGCGCCTGGCGATCTCCGCGACGCTGGCGTGGAGCGCCGTGCTCGGCGGCGCCGGCGGGGCCGCCGCCGCGGTCGCCGGGGACGGGCTGCGCTACGGCGCGACCACCCGGCTCGCCTCGGGCGTGGACTACCGGACGTTCACCTACCGGGGAGCCCACGGCACGGCCCGCGGGCACCTGCTGACGGTGGACCTGCGCACGCCCGGCGTCACGGTGGACCTGCTGCATCCCGGTGTCGTCGCCGGACGCGGCACGGTCTCGGGGCTCGCCGACGCCGCGGGCGCGGTGGGCGGCATCAACGCCGACTTCTTCAACATGAGCGAGGCCCAGCACCCCGGGGTGCCCGCGACCGGTGCCGCGGTCGGCCCGGCGGTCGCCGCGGGACGGGCCCTGAAGTCGGCGGTGCCGCCGGCCCAGCGCTTCGGGCCCAAGCTGCCGCCCGGCGCGACCACCGAGGACGTCCTCGCCGTCGGCACCGACCGGATCGCCCGGCTCGACCGGCTCCGGCTGGCCGGCTCGGTCAGCTTCGAGGAGGGCACGGTGCCGCTCGCCGGCCTGAACCAGTACGCGCTCCCGGTCGGCGGCGTCGGCCTGTACACCTCGGACTGGGGCAGCGCCTCCCGGCTCCGCGCCGGCTGCGGCGACGACGTCAGGCGCGCGGCGCCCTGCAGCGACGACACCTACGAGGTCATGGTCAGCCAGGGCGAGGTGGTGGGTGTTGGCGAGGGCCCGGGAGAGGGCGAGATCCCGCCCGACGCGGTGGTCCTCGTCGGCCGCGAGGCGGGCGCGGAGGCGCTTCGCCTGCTGGAGCCCGGCGACGCGGTCGACGTGCAGCAGCGGCTGGTGGCCTCCGCGTACGGCGGCGGGTACCGCTTCGCCGTCGGGGGCTACCCGATCCTGCGCGACGGCTACCCCCTGGTCGGCCTGGAGAACGGCGTCTCGGCGACCCGCACCGCGGCCGGCTTCGGCGACGACGGGCACGTGATGTACCTCCTGGCCCTGGACGGGAAGGCCGAGTCAGGCAATGGCCTCACGGTCCGCGAACTCGCCTCCCTGATGTCCGGCATCGGCGCCCAGGCCGCCGTCAACCTCGACGGCGGCGGCTCCTCCACCCTCGTCACCCGCGCCCCCGGCGCGTCCCGCGTCAAGGTCCGCAACCACCCGGCGGGCGGCACGGAACGCCTCGTCGCCAACGGCATCGGCGTCTTCACCACCGGCGGCCCACAGCGCCGCGGCCGGACCCTGGACCCGGCCCGGCTCGGCATCGAGGAGTTCCCGCATGTGCAGGGGCCCGCGCCGGTCGAGGCTGTGGTGGAGGTACGGCCCTGGGGCTGACGACCGCCGGGCTTCAGCCCCCCAAGCCCGGCGCGCCCCAGAGGGGGAACCAGCGGCCCAGGTCCTCCTCGAGGCGGAGGTCGTTCCCGAGCAGGGCCTTGGCCTGGAGCTCCAGGGGGTTGTCGCGCTTCTCCCCCGGAAGCGGGGCGAACGGGTAGAACGAGCCTCGTTTGTAAAGGTAGACCAGCGCCAGCGACCGCCCCGCGTCATCGCGGAAGGCGGCCATGGAGCAGAGCAGCTGGGGGCCGAAGCCGTGCCCCTCCAGGGCCGAGTTGACCGCGTGGAGGTCACCGACCAGGACCGGCAGGTCCTCGGCCGGACGCCGGACGACCAGCCATGTGTACCCGTACGCGTCGCGGACGGACTCCACCGGCACGGCGCCCTGGCCGGTGTCCATGTCGAGGAGCGCCCGCACGTCCTGCTGGACCTCGGCGAACGCGCCGCCCTCCACGGCGGCGAAGCACACCGAGCCCACGCCGGTGGGCCGGAAACCGGCTGCGGCCTCGAGGGTCACGGCCGCCGAGGGGAGCCCGAACAGCTGGTCCAGGTCGGGTCTGACGGGCTTGCTGCGGCCGAGCAGCGCGTCCAGGAACCCCATCAGCGCCGTCCCAGTTCGACGGAGATCCGGCCGAGCTGCGCCAGCCGCTGCTCCAGCGTGGGATGCGTGGACAGCAGCTGGGCCAGGCTCTGGCCGCCGGCGAGGGCGGGGACGAAGTAGAAGGCGTTGAAGGGCTCGGCCTTGCGCAGGTCCTCGGTGGGGATGCGGGCCATCTGCCCGGAGACCTTGGTCAGCGCCGAGGCCAGGACGGAGGGCCGCCCGGTGAGCAGCGCGGCGGAGCGGTCGGCGGACAGCTCGCGGTAGCGGGACAGCATCCGGGTCAGCAGGAAGCTGACGCAGTACACGAGCGCGCTGACCAGCGGGATCAGGATGACCACGATCGCGGTGCCGGGGTCGCGGCTGTTGCGGCCGAGGCCGCCCCACAGTCCGATGCGGGTGACCACCCCGGCGAGGACGCCCAGGAAGGAGGCGATCGTCATGACCGCCACGTCCCGGTGGGCGACGTGGGAGAGTTCGTGGGCGATGACGCCCTCCAGCTCCTCGGGCTCCAGTCGGCGCAGCAGGCCGGTGGTGGCGCACACCAGGGCCGCCTTCTCGTTGCGTCCGGTGGCGAACGCGTTGGGGACGTCGCTGTCGGCGATCGCGACGCGGGGTTTGGGCATGTCGGCCAGGGCGCAGATCCGGTCGACGACGCCGTGCAGTTCGGGGGCCTGCTCGGGCGTGACCTCGCGGGCGCCCATGCTGAAGGCGGCGATCCGGTCGCTGAACCAGAACTGGGCGATGAACAGCCCGCCCGCGACGATCAGGATCAGTGGCCAGGCACCGCGCAGCAGGGCCAGCAGGACGCCCACGAACACGACGTACAGCAGCCCGATCATGAACATGGTGACCACCATGCGGGTGGTCAGCCCCCGGTCGGGGGCGAAGCGGGTCCTGTCCATGGCCCCTCCCGTTCCTCCGGGCCGCCGGCCGCGGCTTCGTGCTCCGCTGTCGATTGTGCCTCCGCGGGACCGTGAACGGCGGGGGCGCAGGCGCGGCCGGCCCGGAGTGATCAGCCTGCCGGGTCGAGCGTGAGCTTGCCGTAAGTACGGCGGGCCCGCAGGTCTTCGTGGGCGCGGGTGACCTCGGAGAGCGGGTACCTGCCGCCCTCCTGCGGCTTCAGCCGTCCGTCGGCGGTCATGGCCAGCAGGTCGGCCATCGGCTCGCGGTACATGCCGGGGCGCCCCAGGCAGTGCATCAGCCAGAAGCCGATGACGGCCCGGGAGCGGCCCATGAGCTGCGCGGCCTGCACCGGGGTCGGGGGGACGCGGGAGGCGAGTCCGTACGTCACCAGGCGGCCGAAGGGGGCGAGAGCGGCCAGCGAGGCGTCGAAGACCGGGCCGCCGGTCATCTCCAGCACGATGTCGACCTTCTTGCCGCCGTTGGCCTCGACGAGCCGCTCCTTGAGCCCCGCGGGGTCCGTGGAGTCCGCCTCGATCGCGACGTCCGCGCCGAGCTCCAGCGCGAGGTCGCGCTTGTCCTTGGAGGAGGCGGTGGCGATGACCCGTCCTGCGCCGAACTCCTTGGCGAGCTGCACGGCGAGCGAGCCGGTGCCGCCCGCGGCGGCGTGCACGACCACCGACTCGCCCTCGGCCATGCGGGCCGAGGTGCGCAGCAGGTGCCAGGCGGTGAGGCCCTGGACGACCAGGGCGAGGGCCTGGCCGTCGGTGACGCCCTCGGGCACGTCGTGGGCGAGGTACTCCTCGACGACGGCCTTCTCGGCGTATCCGCCGTTGTCGGTCAGGGCGACCACGCGGCGGCCGTCGGCGGTGCGGCCGACCACCTCGGCGCCGGGCACGAGGGGCAGGGTGGCCTTGGAGAGGTAGGAGTTCTCCACCAAGTGCGTGTCGGCGTAGTTCACCCCCGCCGAGGAGACCTCGACCAGCAGTTGCCCCGGCCCCGGCACGGGATCGGGCAGCTCGACCTGCCGCAGCACCTCCGGCCCGCCGAATTCGGTGATCTGGATCGCGCGCACCGCGACTCCCTCCGCGTACGTACCAACGTCGTCCGGGGTCACGATAGCCCGTAACACCGACCAGTCGGTATGTGACTTTCCCCGGAGCACCGGAAGAATGTGGGGCACCCGAGCACCGCACGTGTCCTCCGTCCCTCGTCCGCCCCCGCAGGGAGAGCCCATGCTCAGGCGCAGCAAGCTGTTCGGCCGCAAGACGCGGATCACCTTCGCCCTCCCCGTCGACCACCCGCCCGGCACCGTGAGCGTGGTCGGCGACTTCAACGGCTGGGAGCCCGGCCGGCACACCCTCGTCCCCCGCCGCGACGGCACCCGCACGGTGTCGGTGATCCTCCCGGCGGGTGTGCACCGCTTCCGCTACCTCGCCACCGACGCGGTCTGGTTCGACGACGAGTCGGCCGACCGCGTGGACGACCGGGGCAGCCTCCTGGAGCTGTAGGCCGTCCCGCGCGCCGGCGGCGCCGTCCGGTCCCGCCCCGTACCACGGGGCGGCCGGACGCGCCGCCGGATGAGCGGTACGGGTCGCCGCGCCGTATGGTCGTGCGTAGGTACGGCCGGGGCTGCGCCGGGGAGCACCTCACGGCAGCGCGGGCGACCGCGGCGACCGGAAGGGCACGAACGGCATGTGGCGGCGCCTCCCAGTACGTCAGATCGTCGGTGTGGCACCGCTGTTGCTGGTGGCCCTGATCGTCCTGCGGCAGTGGCCGATGGTGGACGCCGGTACCGACCGGCTGGGTTCCGCCGACGCCGAGTGGCTGCTGGCGGCCGGGGCCGCGACGCTGCTCGCCTGGGTGTGCTCGGCGGCCGCCCAGCAGGGCGCCGTGCTGGAGCAACTGCCCACGGGACGCCTGCTGGCCACCCAGTTCGCGGCGTCCGCGGCCAACCACATCCTCCCGGCGGGCGTCGGCGGCAACGCCGTCAACCTGCGCTTCCTGCTGCGCTGCGGCCTCTCACCCAGTCGTTCCGCGGCCGCGCTGACCGTGCGGGCGCTGGCGGCCTGCGTGGTGCGGATCGGGCTGCTGGTGGTCCTGCTCGCGGCCTTCCCGCACGCCCTCGACCTGCGCAAGGTCGTGCCCGGGCAGCCCGGTCCCACCGTCGCCCTCGTGGCCGGCGCCGCGCTCTGCCTCGTCCTGGTGGTCCTGCTGTCGGTGCGCCACGTCCGCCGCACCGTCCGCTCGTTCCTCGGCACGGTCGCCACCGACGTCCGCGCGGTGCACGGCCGTTCCGCGCGGGTGGCGGCGCTGTGGGCGGGTTCCCTGGCCTTCCCGGTGATGCACGCCGCGGTGCTGGTCGCGGTCGTACGGTCGCTGCACGCGCCC
Source organism: Streptomyces sp. NPDC059718 (assembly GCF_042733315.1). Classification (NCBI taxonomy): domain Bacteria; kingdom Bacillati; phylum Actinomycetota; class Actinomycetes; order Kitasatosporales; family Streptomycetaceae; genus Streptomyces; species Streptomyces sp. NPDC059718. The sequence goes on along the minus strand of NZ_JBHWGA010000078.1, from coordinate 13,748 downwards.
GTGCCGGCCGCGCACGTCGCGGTGGCGTACCTGGCGGGCAGCGCGGCGGCGGCCCTGCTGCCGACCCCGGGCGGAATCGGCTCGCTGGACGTGGCCCTGGTCCTGGCACTGGTCACCGCGGGCGCCACCGGGGTGGCGGCGACCTCCGCGGTGCTGGCGTACCGCATCGTCACCGTATGGTTGCCCCTGCTCCCCGGTGTGCTGGTGCTGGCCGCGCTGGTCCGCCGGCGGGTGCTGTGAACCGTCCGGGGAGGGAAGTCCAGTGCGCGTCCTGATCGGTCTCGTCGGGGCGCTGGTCGTCGCCGGGACCTTCTCTTCGGTGCTGCGCACGCTGGTGATCCCGCGGCCGACGCGGTCCAGCTTCACGCGCCTGGTGCACGCGGCGGTCCACCTGCCCTTCCAGTTCGTCGCGGACCGCTGCCGGACGCCCGAGGCCAAGGACCGCGTCCTCGTCCCGGTGGCCGCGGTGTCCATCCTCGCCAACCTGATCGGCTGGCTGGTCGCGTTCTGGGCGGGCTACGCCATGCTGCAGGCGGCGGTCAGCGACCTCGCCCCGCTCGACGCGTTGCGGGAGGCGGGGTCGTCGCTGTTCACGCTGGGCTTCGCCAGCAGCCACCACGTCGACCTCACGGTGATCGACTTCATCGCCGCCGCGACCGGCCCGATCACCATCGGCCTCCAGATCGGCTACCTGCCGACCCTGTACGCCGCCTATTCGCGCCGCGAGGCGGAGGTGACCCTGCTGCAGGCCCGGGCGGGCAACCCGCCGTGGGGGCCGGAGATCCTCGCCCGCTACGCCCAGATCGGGCTCACCGACAGCCTCACCGAGCTGTTCCGCAACTGGGAGCGGTGGGCGGCGGAGGTGAGCGAGAGCCACACCAGTTACACGGTGCTCAGCCGGTTCCGCTCCCCGCAGCCCGACCGCAGCTGGCTGATCGCGCTGCTCGCCGTCATGGACGCCGCCGCCATGCAACTCGCCCTCAACCCCGGGCGCCCGCAGGCCGAGGCCCGGCTCGCCCTGCGGGCCGGCTTCGTCTGCCTGCGCGACATCGCCGCGATCTGGCGGATCCCGTACGACGCCGACCCCTCGCCCAACGCGACCATCAGGCTGCCGTACGAGGAGTTCGCCGCGGCCGTCGCCCACGCCGCGGCCAACGGCTACCCGCTGGAGCGCACCCCCGAGGAGGCGTGGCCGCACTTCCGCGGCTGGCGGGTCAACTACGAGGAACTGGCCTACCGTTTCGCCTACCTCTTCGACGCGGTCCCCGCCCCCTGGTCCGGCCCCCGCCGCACCATGGAGGAGACCGTCACCCCGGTCACGCCGGTCGACCGCAAGCCGGCCGCCCGGGAGTAGCGGCGGCCCGGACGCCGGCGGGCGCGGCAGGGGCGTTACGGTGACCACCGTGCCCAGCAGCCCCGGCCCGACGGCCGTCACCCGCCCCGCGCGGCCGGCGGACCTGCCGCAGCTCCTGCGGTGGGAACGCGACTACATCCGTGCCGTGGAACCCGCCGCCGAGGCGGCCTGGACCGAGGCGATCGACCGCAACCTCGGCCTGTGGGTGGAGTGCCTGGACCGCACCCTTGTGCTGGAGGCCGGCGGCGGGCCGGGCGGCTCGATGATGTGGATGCCGGCGGACGACGGCAAGGCCCTGCTGGTCGGCCTGCACGTGGTGCCCGCCCTGCGGCGCCGCGGCTTCGGCCGCCTCCTCCTCGACGCGTTCGCCGCGCAGGCCCGCGCGGCTGGCCACGGGACGCTGGCGCTCGGTGTCCACCGCGTCAATCCGGCCCTCCGGCTCTACGAGGGCGCGGGCTACCACCGCACGGGCGAGGACGGCGACTACCTCCTGCTGGAACGCCCCTCGGCGCCCTGACCGGCCCGCGGACCCCTCACGTCGCCGGCACCGGCTGGGGCGGCACCGGGCCGACGTAGCGGGCGGCCGGACGGATGATCTTGCTGTCCTCGGCCTGCTCCAGGACGTTGGCGCACCAGCCCACGACACGGGCGCAGGCGAAGGTGGGGGTGAACATCTCGCGCGGCAGGCCGCACAGCTCCATGACGACCCCGGCGTAGAACTCGACGTTGGTGTGGAGTTCGCGGCCGGGCTTCAGCTCGGCAAGGATCGCCTCGACCCGCGCCTCGACCTGGACGGCGAGGTCGACGAGCGGGCCGCCGAAGGACCGGGCGATCTCCTTGAGCATCCGGGAACGGGGGTCCTCGGTGCGGTAGACGGGGTGGCCGAACCCCATGATGCGGTCGCCCGCCAGGACGCGTTCACGGATCCACGGGTCGATGCGGTCCGGGGTTCCGATGGCGTCCAGGGTGTCCAGGGCCCGGCTCGGGGCGCCGCCGTGCAGCGGGCCGGACAGCGCGCCGACGGCGCCGGTGAGGCAGGCGGCGAGGTCGGCGCCGGTCGAGGCGATGACGCGGGCGGTGAAGGTGGACGCGTTGAAGCCGTGGTCCACGGTGGAGATCAGGTACCGCTCGACGGCCCGGGCGCGGGCCGGGTCGGGCTCCTCGCCGGTGAGCATGTACAGGTAGTTGGCCGCGAACGGCAGGTCGTCGCGCGGTTCGACCGGCTCCAGGCCCTGGCCGAGCCTGTACAGGGCCGTCAGCAGCGTGGGCACGGCGGCGGTCGCGGCGAGCGCGTCGGACAGCCGCCGCTCCGGGTCGATGTCGTACAGCGGGCGGAAGCCCTCGGCCGCCCCCAGCAGGGACAGCGCCGAGCGCAGCCCGGCCAGCGGACCGCTGAGCGCTCCGGAGCGGACCACGGCCGGCAGCGCCTCGCGGACGGCGGCGGGCAGCCGGCGCAGCGGGGCGACGCGCCGGGCGAAGGCGGCGCGATCGGCGGCGTCGGGCAGCGTGCCGAGCAGCATCAGGTGCCAGACGTCCTCGAAGGTGCGGCTCTGCGCCAGATCGACGGCCGAGTACTGGCGGTAGTGGTAGAAGCCCTCGGTGCCGCGGACGTCGCCGAGCGCGGTCTCGGTGACGACGACTCCCTTCAGGCCGCGGGGTACGTCGGGGGTGACGGGCATGACGGTCACGGTGGTCCTCCGGTGCTGCTTCGACGGCTCGGCATTGACCCGACCATCCATCATTGATTCAGTCCCCGTCAACATTGATCCAATCAATGTGTGGTGGGATGGAGTCATGACGACGGAGGAACGGCTGAGCACCCGTGAGGCGGCCGGGCGGCTCGGGGTCAAGCCGGAGACGGTGTACGCCTACGTCAGCCGCGGCCTGCTGAGCAGCCGGCGCGCCCCCGGCGGGCGCGGCAGCACCTTCGACCCCGAGGAGGTCGACGCCCTCGTGCGCCGCAACCGGCGCGCGGCGCAGCCGCCCCCCGAGGACGAAGGCACGGGCCCCGTGCGCACCGCGATCACCCTCATCGACGGGGACCGCTACTACTTCCGCGGGGTCGACGCGACGGCCCTGGCCGAGCGGTACGGCTACGAGGAGGTGGCGGAGTGGCTGTGGACCGGCGTCCTGCGTTCCGGGGTGCGTTTCACCGCGCCACCGCAGGCGCTGCAGGCCGCCCGGCGGGCGGTCGGGGTGCTGCCCGGGCACAGCGGCCCGATGGACCGGCTGCGGGCGACCGCCGTCGCGGCGGCCGTGGCGGACCCACTCCGGTTCGACCTCTCCCCCGAGGCCGTGCTCGGCGCCGCCCGCGGCCTCATCCCCACGCTGGTCCGGGCTCTGCCCGCGGCCGGGACCCCGCACCGGGGCGAGGGCCGGCTGGCCTGGCGGCTGTGGTCCCGCCTGTCCGGTCGCCCGGCCGACGACGCGTCACTGCGTGCGCTGGACGCGGCGCTCGTCCTGCTCATCGACCACGACCTGGCCGCCTCGACGCTCGCCGTGCGCGTGGCCGCCTCCGCCCGCGCGCATCCGTACGCCGTGGTCTCGGCCGGCCTCGGGGCCCTCGACGGCCCGCTGCACGGAGCCGCGAGCGGCCTCGCCCACCGCATGCTGGCCGAGGTCCTCGACCGCGGCAGCGCGGCGGCCGTCGTCGCCGACCACCTGCGCGCGGGCCGCCGTGTGCCGGGGTTCGGCCACCGCCTCTACCGGGCCGAGGACCCCCGCGCGGTCATGCTCTTCCGGCTGCTCAAGGACGTCCCGTACGCGGAGCGGGCGCTGGCCGCCGCCCGCGAGGTGGCCGCCACGACGGCCCGTCACACCCCGGTCCACCCCAACGTCGACCTCGCCCTGGCGGTGCTCTCCGTCTCCGCCGGCATGGTCCCCGAAGCCGGCGAGACGGTCTTCGCGGTCGCCCGGACGGCGGGCTGGATCGCCCACGCCCTGGAGGAGTACGAGGAACCCCCGCTGCGCATGCGCCCGAGCGGGCACTACGTGGGACCGCGCCCTCCGCAGCCGCTGCCCTGAGGCCCGCCGCCGGGTCATGCGAAAACCTGTACGGCCCGGCACCCTGGTGGCAGCACAATGACGGCCATGCCCACCGAGCCCCACAGCGTTGGTGGCCCTTGCCGCGTCGGCGGGCGGCGCTGACCCACTCCTGCGGGCCCTGGCGCGCCTCGTCGCGGCCGAGGACACGGCCACCGGACACCGGCCGGACGCCGAGGGCGAGCGGGACCGCCCGGCCCGGCAGCGGATCGCGCACCTGGTGGCACGGCTCGCGGCCGCCGTGACGGCCGGCGGCGTCGCGGGGCACCGCACGGCGGCCGTCCGGGCGGGCGAATTGCTCGGCGGAACAGACGGCTTCGTGCCGCAGGCCGCGCACCTGGCCGTGCAGGCCCTTGACCTCGACGCCGCGCCGGGGGTGCTCGTCTGCGAGCTGGAACGCCTGGCGGAACTGCACGCCGGACGCCCTGCGCTGGCTGCCCGCACCGCGTCGGCCCTCCACGACCGCCTCGGCGTGCGACGTCCGCCGGGCGACCCCCTTGTGCTGCTCCTCGCCGCCGAGCGGCTCGCGGCGGACGGCGGCCACGCCGGTGGCCTGCTGGCCGTCGCCGTCACCGCTGCGCTGGGCCGGCGCACCGGCTGGACGGAGGAGTGGCGCACGGTCCTGCGCTCGCTGCGGTGCCATGCCCGTCCCGACGTCCGGGACGCGGCGCTGGCGCTGACCACGGCGGCGGAATAGCACGGGGTGACGGCCGGCCCGGACCGGCCGGCCGTCACCCCGTCAGGAGGCCCCTTCCGGAAGACGCACCTCGTACGCCAGGGCGTCACCGGCCGCCGGGACGTGTTCCACCGCCGCCGCGCGGGCCGCGGCGCGGACGTCGTCCACGGCCAGGGCGAGGAGCGCCAGCTCCGGGGCAGGGCCGGTGACGACGAGCCGGGCGACCTCCGCCCGCATCGACAGCCGCGCCTCGGACTTGGCCTTGCGGACCGCGGTGATCGCGTCGCGGGCGGTGGCCAGGACGCGCGGGTCGCCGTCGCCGGAGAGCGCCCGCAGGGCATCCGCGTCGGGCCAGTCGGCGCGGTGGACCGAGCCTTCGCGCCACCATGACCAGACCTCCTCGGTGACGAAGGGCAGGAAGGGCGCGAACAGCCGCAGCAGGACCGACAGGGCGGTGGACAGCGTCGCGAGGGCGGAGGTGTCGCCGTCGTACGCACGGCCCTTGACCAGTTCGACGTAGTCGTCGCAGAAGTCCCAGAAGAAGGACTCCACGCGTTCCAGGGCGCGGGCGTGGTCGAACTCCTCCAGGGCGTCGGTGGCGGCGCGGACGGTCGACGCGAGGGCCGCGAGGAGGGCGCGGTCCAGCGGCGCGGCGACCGCCGGTGCGGCGCCGTCCGCGACCACGCCGGAGGTGACCACGCCGGATGTGACGACGAAGCGGCCGACGTTGAGGACCTTGATGGCCAGGCGGCGGCCGATCTTCATCTGCCCGGTGTCGAAGGCGGTGTCCGTGCCCGGCCGGGCGGCGGCCGCCCAGTAGCGGACGGCGTCGGAGCCGTGCTGCTCCAGCAGGTCGCCCGGGGTGACCGCCTTGCCCCGGGACTTGGACATCTTCTTGCGGTCCGGGTCGAGGATCCAGCCGGAGATCGCGGCGTGCCGCCACGGCAGGACGCCCTGCTCGGCGTGGGCGCGGACGATGCTGCCGAACAGCCAGGTGCGGATGATCTCGTGGGCCTGCGGCCGCAGGTCCATCGGGAAGACCTTGGCGAACAGCTCGTCGTCGGTGCCCCATCCGGCGGCGATCTGCGGGGTGAGCGACGAGGTCGCCCAGGTGTCCATGACGTCCGGGTCGCCGGTGAACCCGCCGGGCGCGCCGCGCTGCTCCTCGCGGTAGCCGTCGGGGACGTCGGTGCCGGGGTCGACGGGCAGCGCCGACTCGTCGGGGACCAGCGGCGTGCCGTGGACGGGCTCGCCGGCCTCGTCGAGCGGGTACCAGACGGGGACGGGGACGCCGAACCAGCGCTGGCGGCTGACCAGCCAGTCGCCGTTGAGCCCTTCGACCCAGCTCTCGTAGCGGACGCGCATGTGCTCCGGGTGCCAGCGCAGTTCGCGGCCCCGCTCCAGCAGCCGGTCGCGCAGGTCCTCGTCGCGGCCGCCGTTGCGCAGGTACCACTGGCGGGTGGTGACGATCTCCAGTGGCCGGTCGCCCTTCTCGTAGAACTTCACGGCGTGGACGACCGGTTCGGGCTCGCCCTCCAGGTCGCCGTGCTCGCGCAGCATCCCCACCAGCCGCTCGCGGCCGGTGTGCGCGGTGGCGCCGGCCAGCTGTCCGTACGCCTCGCGGGCCCGCGCCGTCCGCAGGGCGGCCGGCGGCGCGGGCAGGAAGCGTCCGTCGCGGCCGAGGACCGGGCGGACGGGCAGCCGGAGTTCGCGCCACCAGGTGACGTCGGCGGTGTCGCCGAAGGTGCAGATCATGGCGATGCCGGTGCCCTTGTCCGGGTCGGCCAGCCGGTGGGCGTGGACGGGGACCTCGACGCCGAAGACCGGGGTCGTGACGCTCGTGCCGATCAGCTCCCGGTAACGCTCGTCGTCGGGGTGCGCGACCAGGGCGACGCAGGCGGGGAGGAGCTCCGGCCGGGTGGTGGCGACGACGACCCGGCCGCCGCCGGGGCGGTGGAAGGCCAGCCGGTGGTAGGCGCCGGGCCGTTCGCGGTCCTCCAGCTCCGCCTGGGCGACGGCGGTGCGGAAGGTGGTGTCCCACAGGGTGGGCGCCTCGGCCGAGTAGGCCTCGCCGCGCGCCAGGTTGCGCAGGAAGGCGCGCTGGGAGGCGGCGCGCGAAAGGGCGCCGAGGGTCTGGTAGGTGAGCGTCCAGTCGACCGACAGGCCCAGGCGGCGCCAGAGTTGCTCGAAGGCCTTCTCGTCCTCGGCGGTGAGGGCCTCGCACAGTTCGATGAAGTTCCGCCGCGAGACCGGCCGCTGGTGACTGCCGGGGCGCTCGGGCGGGGTGAAGCCGGGATCGTACGGGAGCGAGGGGTCGCAGCGGACCCCGTAGTGGTTCTGGACCCGGCGCTCGGTGGGCAGGCCGTTGTCGTCCCAGCCCATGGGGTAGAAGACGGTCTGCCCGCGCATGCGCCGGTAGCGGGCGACGGTGTCGGTGTGGGTGTACGAGAAGACGTGGCCGATGTGGAGCGATCCGCTGGCCGTGGGCGGCGGGGTGTCGATGGAGAAGATCTCCTCGCGCGGCCGCGACCGGTCGAAGCGGTGTACGCCCGACTCGTCCCAGCGCCGCGACCATTTCGCTTCGAGCCCGTCGAGGGAGGGCTTGCCGGGGACGTCGTGATGACGGGACGGGGGGTTCATGCCGTCCCATGGTAGGCAGGCGGGCCCCCGCGGCCGAACGATTTACCCGCCGGATCGTTCGTGTCACCGATGATTCGGTAACGGACCTTTTTGCTAGGCTCGGACCATGGGTCCCACGGTTTCCGCGCCCGACTTCACCGGGCTGCTGCAGTACGCCAGCCACGCCATGACGAACCGGCTGGCGGCGGCGCTGGCCGAGGTGGGACTCACCCCCCGCGGGTACTGCGTGCTGCTGCACGCACTCCCCGGGGAGCTGACGCAGGCTCAACTCGCCGAGGTCTCCCAGCAGGACAAGACCACGATGGTGGTCACCATGGACGAGCTGGAGCGGGCCGGCCTCGCCGAGCGGCACCCCTCCCCCACGGACCGCCGGGCCCGCATCATCACCGTCACCGAGGCGGGCCGGGAGCTCGTCGCCCGCGGCAGGGAGATCACCGCGCGCGTCCACGGCGACCTGCTGGCGGCCCTTCCCCAGGAAGAACGGGCGGTCTTCACCTCCGCGCTGCAGCGGCTGGTGGACGGTCATCTCGCCGCGGGCGCGGATTCCCCGCGTCCGGTGCGGCGCGCGCGGCAGTCCCGCAAGTAGGCTCGGAACGTGAGCGACAAGGCGGCTTTCGAGCGGGGCACGGACGGTCCCAAGGTGATCGTGGCGGGACTGGACGGATCGGAGTCGTCGTGGCGCGCCGCGGCGTACGCGGCGGGGCTGGCGCGGCGCCAGAGGGCGCTGCTGGCGATCGTGTACGTGCAGCCGGTCCTGGCGGCGGGGGCCGCCTTCGGCGCCCCGGTCGCGGAGGCGACCGCCGAGATCGCCGACGAGCTGAAGGCGGAGATAGAGAAGGCCGCTTCACGCTTCCAGTCGGTGTCCAGCCTGCGCTGGGAGTTCCACACGTTCACGGGCGACCCGTTCAGCGGGCTGTCCCAGGCCTCCGACGAGCTGAAGGCCGACGCGGTCGTGGTCGGCGCCTCCGAGAAGGCCGGGCACCGGATCGTGGGCTCGGTGGCGGTGCGGCTGGTCAAGGCGGGCCGCTGGCCGGTGACGGTCGTCCCGTAGGCCCTCTCCCGCCGCGGTCGGTCAGGTCCCGTCGGCGACGTGGATGACGACCTTGCCGCGGTGGTGCTCGTGCTCCAGCGCCTCGTAGGCGGCGCGGGTCTCGGCGAGCGGCACCACGCGGTCGACCCGCGGGGTGAGCTTGCCGCCGTCGATGAGCCGGGAGACCGCCTCCAGGCCCGTCCGGTCCGGCTCGACGACGAAGAAGACGCCGCGGGCGCCGTGCGCGCGGGCGCTCTCCTCGTCCGGCGGGGACACGATGCTCACCAGCAGGCCGCCGGGACGCAGCACCGACCAGGAGCGGTCCTGCGTGGCGCCGCCGACGGCGTCGAAGACGACGTCCACGTCCGCCACCTCGTCCTCGAAGCGGCTGCCGGCGTAGTCGACGACCCGCTCCGCGCCCAGGCCGGTGACGAAGCCCGCGTCGCGCGCGGCGGCGGTCGCCGTCACCCGCGCGCCGAGCGCGGCGGCGATCTGGACGGCAAAGGAGCCGACGCCTCCCGCCGCGCCGTGGACCAGCACGTGCCGGCCCGGGGTGACCCCCGCGTGCCGGGCCAGCGCCTGCCAGACGGTGAGCGCGGCGAGCGGGACCGAGGCGGCCGCGTCGTGGTCGAGACGCCGGGGCTTGGCGGCCAGGATGCCCGCGGGGAGGGTGACGAACTCGGCGGCGGCACCGTCGTGGACGAAGGGGATCAGTGCGTAGACGGCGTCCCCGACCCTCGGGGTGATCACCCCGGGGCCCACCTCGGCGACCACTCCGGAGACCTCGTGCGAGGGGATCGTGGGGGTGCGGTCGCGGCCCGAGCCGTCGAAGCTGTCGGTCCAGGTCGCGTCCCAGCCGAGCTCCCCGGCGGTCACGGAGGCCGCCCGCACCGCCACCAGCGCCTCACCCGCGTCCGGCTCGGGGCGGGGCACGGTCTCGTAGCGGAGCTGTTCGGGCCCGCCGCGCCGATGCGCCCGTACGGCGTGCATCGTCGTCACCATCGGCCGCTCCCGTGGGTCGCTCCCGTGCCTGACCGGCGGGGGCGACGGACGTCCCCGCTCCCTCCAGCATCCGGCCCCGCCCGGCTCCCGGCATCCCGTTCCGCGGGGCGGCGGGGGGACGCGCCGGGAGGGCGGCGTTCGGAATAGCGCAGCGCTGCCCTCGGTTACGGTCAGTGGGTCCCGACCGACGGCACCCGGAAGCAGGTAAGGGAAGCATGAGCACTGTTGAGCTCACCAAGGACAACTTCGACGAGGTCGTGGGCAACAACGATTTCGTCCTGATCGACTTCTGGGCGTCCTGGTGCGGCCCGTGCCGGATGTTCGCCCCCGTCTACGAGTCGGCCGCGGAGAAGAACACCGACCTCGTGTTCGGCAAGGTCGACACGGAGGCGCAGCCGGAGCTGGCCGCCGCGTTCCAGATCCAGTCCATCCCGACGCTGATGATCATCCGCGACAAGGTGGCCGTCTTCTCCCAGCCCGGCGCGCTGCCCGCGCCCGCGTTCGAGGACCTGATCAAGCAGGCGCGGGACCTGGACATGGACGAGGTCCGCAAGTCCATCGCCGAACAGGGCGCGGACCAGGAGGCCCCGAAGGCCTGACATCTGACGAGGCGTCAGCTATGGTGCGGCCGTATGGGGCGCACCATAGCGGAACTCGTCGAGGGCCAGTGGGGCGATCGGCGCCCCGGTCTGCTGTACGGGGAGCGCAGGCTCAGCCGCCATGACGTGGCGGCCGCTTCCGCCGCCCGCGCCGCGCTGCTGGCCGACCTGCTGCCGCACGGCGCCGAGCCGCACGTCGGGGTGCTCCTGGGCAACGTCCCGGAGTTCCCGCTGTGGCTCGGCGCCGCGGCGTGCGCGGGGGCCGCCGTGGTGGGGGTCAACCCGACCCGGCGCGGTGCGGAGCTGGCCCGGGACATCGCGCACACCGAGTGCGCTCTGCTGGTCACCGAGCGTGCGCACCTGCCCGCGCTGCGCGGTCTCGCGCTCCCCCTCCCCCCGGAGCGGATCCTGGTCGTGGACGACCCGGCGTACGCGGCCCTGCTGCGCCCGTACGAGGACGCCGGTCCGCCGCGCGGCGGCCGGGCACACCCCGGCTCCCGGCTCCTGCTCTACTTCACCTCCGGCTCGACCGGCGCCCCCAAGGCCGTGGTCGTCTCCCAGGGGAGGCTCGCCGACGCGGGCGCCTCCCTCAGCGGCTTCCTGGGCCTCGGACCGGACGACGTCCACTACCTGTGCATGCCGCTCTTCCACGGCAACGCCGTGATGGCCGGCTGGGCACCCGCCCTCGCGGGCGGCGGCGCGGTCGCGCTGCGCCGGTCCTTCTCCGCCTCCCGCTTCCTGCCGGACGTACGCGCCTACGGGGCCACGTACTTCACCTACGTCGGGCGGGCCGTGCAGTACCTGCTCGCCACCCCCGAGCTCCCCGACGACCGCGACCACCGCCTGCGCCGGGGCTTCGGCACCGAGGCCGGGGCCGTGGACGCGGCCCGGTTCGCGGAGCGCTTCGGCGTGCCCCTCACCGAGGGGTACGGCTCCTCCGAGGGCGGGGCCGCCATCCAGCACTCCCCCGGCACGCCGCCCGGCGCGGTCGGGCGTGCCGCCCCCGGAGCCGACCTCGCCGTGGTGGACCCGGCGACCGGCGCCGAGCGGCCCCGCGCGGTCCTCGACGCGGCGGGCCGGCTGCTCAACGGCGACGAGGCGATAGGCGAGCTCGTCAACCGCGGGCCCTCCCGCTTCGAGGGGTACTGGCGCAACCCCGAGGCGGTCGCCGCGCGCACCCGCGACGGCTGGTACTGGACCGGCGACCTCTTCTTCCGGGACACCGGCGGCTGGTTCCACTTCGCGGGCCGCGCCGACGACCGGCTGCGCGTGGACGGCGAGAACCTCGCCGCCGCCGTCGTGGAGAACGTCCTGGCCCGCTTCCCCGCCGCCGCGGCCGTCGCCGCGTACGCCGTCCCCGACCCCGTCTCGGGCGACCAAGTGATGGCGGCCCTGGCCCTCCGTGAGGGTGCCGCCTTCGACCCCGGCGCCTTCGCCGCGTTCCTGGCGGCGCAGGCGGACCTCGGCACGAAGTCGGCCCCGCGCTTCGTACGGGTCGTGCCGCGCATGCCGGTCACCGCCACCAACAAGGTGCGGCGCGCGGCCCTGCGCCGTGAGGGCTTCCGCTGCCCCGACCCCGTGTGGTGGTCCCCGCCCGGCGAGGGACCCTGCGGCGCGGCGTACCGCCGCTTCACCGCCGCGGACCTCGCCACGCTGCTGGAGGGCTACCGCGCCCAGGACCGCGCCGGGCTCCTGGACCGCTGAGCCCGCGGCCCGGAGCCGCACCCCGGGCGGTCGTTTCATGCCGGTCCGTCCGGGAACACGCACCCCATGTGCCACGACCAGCTTCGGACGCCGCGCCGGGCACTGCGCACGGGAACGGGTCCGACGTGACCGCCGGCCGGGGTGCGGCGGACGCCCGGGACGTGCGGGTCGCCCGGGCGACGGTGCGGGCGCTGCCGACGGCGCACGGCGAGACGTACGCCTGGAGGCGGGCATCCGGTTGCGCGACACCCCGCAGCCCCTCTACCAGTTGCTCGTCCTCGCGATGCTGTTCGGTGCGCGCATCCGCACGCGGACGGCGATCGCCGCGGCCCGCGCCCTGTTCGCGGCGGGGCTGCGCGACTCCGCCGTGACGGCCGGCGCGACCTCGCGGCGGAGACGGGACGTGCTGACGAGGGCGGCCACCGGCGGTACGACGAGCGGACCGCGACCTGGCTCGGGGACGCCGCGCAGTTGCTGCTGGACCGGTACGACGGCGACCTGCGCAAGGCCCGTGCGGCGGCCGACGGGGACGCGGAGCGGCAGTGCCGGCTGCTGCGGGAGGTGCCCGGCGTCGGCCCGGTCGGAGCGGGCGTCTTCCTGCGGGAGGTGCAGGCGGTGTGGCCGGAATTCGCCCCCGCCTTCGACGGGAAGGTGCTCCAGGGTACGCAGCGCCTGGAGCTCCCCGGCGCGGCCGGCGAGCTGGCGGAGCTGGTGCCGGAGGGCGAGGAGGCCGTCCTGGCCGCGGCGCCGGTACGCGCCGCGGTGGACCGGAAGATCGCCGGTGAGGTCCTGGCATCCACGCCCTGACCTGCACAGACGCGCTCTGGAGATGCGGGCCGCCAGGTCGCGGTCCACGCTTGATTCGGACCGGACGGCAGAGGCCGCCCTCGACTCGGGTGTCATCTGCCGTCCCTCGGCCGTTCGTCCGGGGCGCTCTTGAGCGGCCCGCGCCGAAGGGCTTAGGTGGTACGGACACCGCCCGGCCGTGGCCGGGCGGGACACGGAAAACCGCCTTCGACGGGAGGTCCCGGCCATGCCCGGCACCAGCCAGCGGATGGAGACATCCGAACCGATCACCGAGACAGCGGCGGAGGAACATATCCAGGGCATCTGTTTCAAGACCGGCCCGCCGCGCCGCATAGGCGTGGAACTGGAATGGTTCCTCCACGACCCGCACGACCCGGCCCGCCCGGTGGGCCGCGCACGGCTCGGCGCCGCCGTCGCCGGACTGCACGACCTGTACCTCCGCTCCCGGCTCACGACCGAGCCCGGCGGCCAGCTGGAGCTGAGCTCGCTGCCCGCCCCCTCACTCACCGCGTGCGTCAACGCCGCGGCCGCCGACCTCCACTCCGTACGCCACCGGCTCCGCCGGGAGGGCCTGGCCCTGGCGGGCCACGGCCACGACCCCTGGCGCCGGCCCCGCCGGCTGCTGGACGAGCCCCGGTACGCGGCGATGGAGACGTACTTCGACCGCTCAGGAACCGCGGGCCGGTCCATGATGTGCTCCACGGCCTCCGTCCAGGTCTGCCTGGACTCGGGCACGGAGGAGCCGGGACCCTTCGGACTCGGCAGACGCTGGCTGCTGGCGCACCTGCTGGGCGCGGTCCTGGTCGCCGCGTTCGCCAACTCGCCGCTCAGCGCGGGCCGTCCGACCGGCTGGCGGTCCACGCGGCAGGCGGTGTGGGCCGCCCTGGACCCGGG